>JANQIE010000073.1 GCA_028282295.1 Desulfobacterales bacterium
AGGGGCTGTGCCGGTCCGGGTGCTGCTGGAGGTGCCGCCGGGGCCGGCTGATCTTTCCCGGGTGTTCGCTTTTGCACGTTTGGGCTTGGCCGTGTTGGCTGCGGTTGCGTCCGACTGCTTACTTTTATAACGCTTGGTCGCGCCCGCCACCGAACCAGTGGATGCTTTTTGCAACGAACCGGCCGAGTCTCTACTACCCGTGGTTTTTTCTTGTGGTTTTTTGTTCCGGTCTTTTTTTTGCTTCGGATCGGTTTCAGAGGACCGGGACGGCTTGGCCTCTTTGGATTTTACGGAACCGGCTTTCTTTGTGCCCATTTTACTACCCTTTCAGCGCAAGTGGAAGATATTCCGGAAACAGGTCATTTTCTGATACAGGCCGCCACCGGAACGTTATTCGATGACATAAACAATTCAGGGTTCGCGCAAAAAAATGAAACTATTTTTGCGCGAACCCTCAACAGCACAACCACGGGCGTGTGAGGCCCGATGCAACCGACCGGCGGACGGCAAAGTGCGTGCCCTTGCCGATCGGGCGGCAGAGGCCTGGTCAACCTTTTGCAACCGATTTGTTTTTTTCAGGTTTATGCTGCGAGAAGATACGGTGTCGTATATACTATCGGTGAGGGGCATTGTAAATCAGGGTTTCCCTGAATTGTGGGGGAGAAAAACCTGAATCCGGGGTTCCAAAA
This sequence comes from Desulfobacterales bacterium, assembly GCA_028282295.1. Classification (GTDB taxonomy): domain Bacteria; phylum Desulfobacterota; class Desulfobacteria; order Desulfobacterales; family JANQIE01; genus JANQIE01. The sequence goes on from JANQIE010000073.1 coordinate 690, forward strand.
ACCTGAACGGACACGATAACTTTTCATCAGCGCTATCCGGCGGGCATGGCCCACCCGACACGCCTGCCCGGCGGCAATTGCGCGTTGGGTGGGCCGTGCCCACCAACAAAATGATTTCCAAATAATGAACACGGGATAACTTCTAAAATTCCGTTTTTATCGATTGAAGGGGTGACTCGGTCGCTCCGTCTCCACTTAGATCTACCTGCACCGGACCGGAAGTAGAGGTGGGTTCCAGCGCCGCAAGGATCTTATCCACATCCTCCTGAATAACTTTTTCAGAATTCGCCAGGAACCGGATGTAAGGCGATTTTAACAACTCACGCGTTCTGGACACATCCAAACCGGTATGGATAGAAAGCCAGGAGGCCCCCATAATCTCGGCCACCGAGGTCGCGCCCCGCCACGTCATGGCCGCCTGCGTGGTCAAATGCGTCATCTTCACCGCTGCTTCCACAACTTGTCGCATAAGCTGCTTTTTCGACTCCCCCTCCGGTAATTCATGCACCGGCAAAGTGTTTCGCAATGTTTCATGATATGTTTCCATTTTGGCTACAAGATCCGGAAATGATGTTGGATTCGTCTGCTCATCGATAAGTCCTCCTCTGATGTTGCTCCACTTGTCCTTTTTCGACGGAACAATTTTTTCACCCGGAATTTGATCCCTGCCTTCGAATACATAGCTAACCGAGGATAAAGGAATACCTTCAAACACATGCTCAGCAACCAACGACTCAAAATTATCTTTAGAGTCAGGCGCCAGCGTCTGCATCACGGCATCGATATATTCGACGTATTTAGGATCACGCGTTAACGTCATAACCGGTAGATAATCGGTCTCGAATCCCGCATTAAATTTGTAAGCAAGTTTCTTGGCTTCGACAAAAATTTTGTGGTTACCGGGTTCGTCGCTCCAAACCTCTACCAAGCCCTTTTTCGGCAGATCATCCAAATTCATGCCTATTTTATCAATATTGGCCTCAATCGCGTCCACGTTGTCTTTAAAATAAGATTGTTCAGAAAGATCTATGAACTGAAATTTGGCGGTAAGCGGGCCCAATGGAGTTAGCATAGAACGGCCAGGGTCATGCCGTATTGTGCTATAATATGCTAAATCTACCCGATTGACTTCTGTAGCTAAAGCACGAGCTGCCAAAGACCTCAAAGCCGTTTCAACCGCGTATTGATCTGTATAAGATTCAAAATCGAGTGCATGGTCAATCATATACTGAGTCTGTTTATCACTGAGAAACTCGTACAATCGTTGATCGCCATACCCTTCCTGCAAGCTTTCGTCCACGGGGCCGGTTTCCGGCAGGTCCAGGGTTTTGAACTCATCCTGCCAG
>JANQIE010000124.1 GCA_028282295.1 Desulfobacterales bacterium
CGTCGGCATCCGGAAAAGCCGCAAGCGATAAAGCCGGATTCCGGTGCTACCCCGGTCCGGGGTCGCGGAACGATAGAAAAAAGGTTATTGGCAATTCGAATCTGGACCCCGGCGTTCGCCGGGGTGACAAGGGGGGAAGTTTCGTACGAGGAAAAATGCGCGTATGACATTTTATACCTTTGTCACCCCGGCGAACGCCGGGGTCCAGAATCAAAACGATAATTAACCTTTTTATCATCCCAGCACCACCAGAGTTAGAAGACACGGAAAAAGCTTTATACGCATTCATTCCGGCATGACGGATTCCAACCCTATTGAACCGCGGGTTAACAAAACTTAGCGACAGCGAAAAAAAACGAACATTCACCTTGACACGCAATCAATACAACTGTATTAATACATGCGTATTAAAAACAAACGCCCAACAACCGAAAGCAGCTTAATGCCCAAACCCCAGGGAGCCACTACCAAGGAACGACTATTTTTCGCCGCCATCGAGGTGTTCGCACAAAAAGGTTTCAAGGAAGCCACCGTGCGTGAGATTTGCGAACGCGCCCGGGCCGCCAACATCAACAGCATCAACTACTATTTCGGCAGCAAAGCCGGGCTCTACCGCGCCATTCTCGACAACATGTTTGCCGCCCATGCATCATACGAAAAAAACGACAACGTGCCGGGAACACCCCTCGACCGGCTCAAGGCATTTGTGATTTCCTACTGCGCCATGCTTTACAGCGGTGGCGACATCGCCCGCAACATCACCAAAATCTTTGTCGCCGAGATGGCGCGACCGTCCGCCGGGTTGGGGCAATTAGTGGAAAAACACACCAAACCACAGACCCTTACATTCATGGAAACAGTTCGTGAACTACTAGGACCAAAAGTGTCCGAAGACACGGTGCGGGATACAAGCATCAGCATCGGCAGTCAAATTCTATACTACAGTTATGCCTGGCCGGTTTTCTCCCGCGTCTTCCCGGATCATCCCGGCATGGCAGCCTATCACGAGAAACTGGCCGATCACATCATCCGGTTTTCCCTGGGGGGAATCGAAGCAACCAGGCAGTATTATGAAAAGAAAAAAGATTAAACCCGGCGTTTTGCCGCGAGCCCCGAGTTTCAAGTTGCCAATTTCAAATCTCAAACCTCAACCCACAGGGAGGAGTCATGGAAACCCTATCGCACGCATCACTTCAAACCGAACGCCTGGTCTTTCTGGATAAAATCCGTTACAGCGTTGTTCTGCTGGTCGTTGTGCTGCACGCCGCCTGTGCCTACACCAACATCATCCCCTGGTGGAGCGTGCTCGACGCCGAGCGCAGCACGCTGCTCGACTTGTTTATCATCCTGCTCGATATGTTTGTGATGCCGGTCCTTTACTTCATCGCCGGCTATTTTGCGCTGCCGTCCCTGCGAAAACACGGCGCCGGGGGCTTTGCCATCAGGAAGTTAAAACGGCTCGGCCTGCCGTTGCTGCTGCTCGGCATTTTCCTGGTGCCGGTCGTCGGCTATATCGGCTACCATGGTCGCACCCCCGACCCCACCGGTTTTTTCACCTACTGGTGGCGACAAATGCCGTCGGCCTTCAGTCTCCAATGGGTCCATTTCGTCAACCCCCAAGTGGCGGCCCGGCATATGAATGACTTCGCCATCTGGCACCTTTGGTTCATATCTTTACTCCTGATCTTTTTTCTTCTAACCGCCCTGGTCTATCGCTGGCTGTGGCGGCCGCACTGGCAAGAACGCCAGCCGCCGTCCCCCACAAATTACGCTGTTATGCGCGTGCTGGTGACCACCGCTGCCGGAATCGGTTTGAGCGTGGCGCTGGTCAACCGCTACTGCCCGGACTGGTCCTGGGCCAAATGGGGTGGTTTTATCATGTTTCAGCCGACCCGCGTACCGGTGTATGCCGGTCTGTTTATCTTCGGTATCTATACTTTTGCGCGCCGCTGGTTTACGGCGTCTTCGCTTCCCGGCAGCCCCTGGCTGTGGTTGGCTGCATGCGGCGTACTTTCCCTGGCGCTGTTGGTGGTAGCAAAAGCGATGCTGACGATACCGGCGCCGATCCCCTGGTCCCGGGCCCTTTCCCAGGGACTCCTGCGGGCGCTGTTGTGTCTGGCCTATATCGGGCTTCTGACCACCTTGGGTTGGCGCTTCAGCCGTCGCCCGAACGCCTTCTGGCGAAACCTGTATCCGGTTTCCTATGATATCTATCTGATCCATCTGCCGATTGTAGTGGGCCTGCAATGGATGGTGGCGGCGCTGCCGGTATCGATCTACCTCAAATTCACACTGGTCGCCGCGGCCGGAGTTGCGCTGTCCTGGGGCCTGGGACGCGCTCTGATGACGCCCCGGCCCAAAACAGCGCTGGGTGTCCTAGTGACGATATTTGCCGTGACCGCGGCGTTAGTTTAGGCGGAATTTGACAAGCAGCCGGAAGCGCCCTAAATTTGAAACGTTATGAAGGAACAGGCCACATTAACCAACACAATGGCGCCCAACAGTCGTAAAACCGAATTTTTCAAGGGTGTCCGCGACACCTTGCCGCTTGCTATCGGAGCGGTACCGTTCGGTATCATATTCGGAACCTTATCGGGCAGCGCCGGGTTACCGGCAGCAGCAGCCATCGGCATGTCCGTTTTCGTGTTTGCCGGCGCCTCCCAGTTTATCGCCCTCGGACTGGTGGCCGCCGGCACGACCTGGCCGATGATCGTCCTGACAACCTTTATCGTCAATTTCAGACATCTGCTGTACACCGCCACGTTGTTGCCGCACCTGCAACGCCTGTCGGGCCGCTGGCAGGCGTTGCTGGCCTTCGGCCTGACCGACGAAACCTTTGCCGTGGCCGTGGGACGCTGGCAAAGCACCGATGCGAGCCCCCATAAAAAATGGTATCAACTCGGCTCGATGCTCTTCATGTACACCAACTGGAACCTGTGCACCCTGGCCGGTTTGACCGCCGGCCGATTGTTGGCGGATATCGGCGGCTGGGGCCTCGATTTTGCCATGATCGCCGCCTTTATCGGCATGGTCCTGCCGTATCTCAAAGACCGGCCCAATATATGCGCCGTGGTCGCCGCCGGGATCAGTGCCCTGTTATTTCACGGTCTGCCCCATAAACTAGGCCTGATTGCCGCCACCCTGATCGGTATCGGTACCGGAGTGATGGTCGAAACCCTTGCCAAACGCGACACCGGTGCGACTGCCCCGACGGCGGGAGCCGAACGACGGGAGATTGATCCATGGATTTAGTGTATCTGGTGGCCGGCATGGCTCTGGTCACCTTTTCAATTCGTTATGTCCTGCTGGCGCTTTCCGGCCGCGTACGCTTGAGTGCCGCCATGCAGCGGGCCCTGGCCTACGTTCCGCCAACCGTGCTGACCGCAATTATCGTCCCCGCCGCGCTGATCCCGAACGGCGAGACACTCAACTTTTCCTGGACCAACCCTTACCTGATCGGCGCCCTTCTGACCGTCCTGATTGGGCGGCTGAGCCGCAACCTTTTGGCCACAATTGCCGGCGGCATGCTACTGTTCGTCAGCTATCAATGGCTGTTGCATCGGGGAATATTCTAAGGGCTCGCGCCCCCCCCTTGATCCGGTGACTCTGCCTGGCGACAATCTCGCGCGTTGGAACAATCAACCCCATTGACTCCCCGACAGGCACGTTCGCAGACCAATTCGCAGACCAACAGGATTATTTTAGAACATCAGGTTAAGGGATTCCCCCCCACAGATTCAGATTTTCCCTGATTTACACATTGATCGATAATAGGGTATGAAAGCGGCGTTACAAGGAGTACCGTGAAAAGATACTTTCGTATTTCTCCTCACAGACTCCCCAGACATGCCGATGCCGAAGATCTCTTATCTCTTAAGGCTCACGCAAAAATAATTTCACTATTTTAGGCGCGAGCCCTTACCGGCGATCCAACCGTTTATAATCTGTGAATAGTAAAACCAAAGGATGATCAATGTCACACAAAACCCGCCCTACTGCAAACACCCCAACCTTAGCCGTTATCGGCTCCGGAAGCCGAGGCCCGAAACTAGCGCGGCACTTTGCCGCCCTTGGCGCACTAAAACTTATTTGTGATAGAACCGCGCCCCCCTTGCCGCTGCCAAGAGAACGATATCCGGACGTCGAAATCTGCTTTGATCTACCCGAAGTAATGGCCCGCGAAGACATTACCGGCGTGGCGATCGCCACGCCGGCCGATATGCAATCTACAATCGCCGCGCAGGCGCTTTGCGCCGGCAAACATGTTTTTGCGCAGGCACCACTCGCACTTAACAACACACAGGCGCGTGAATTGATCCAATTGGCCCATAAGAAAAAGTTGACTTTGATGGTGGGGCATCGGCACCACGACCACCCCGGTGCAAAACAGCTCATAAAACTGATTCGCTCCGGCGATCTGGGGCGTATCGAATACATCCATGCCGAACACCTGGACTCAAGTCGACGGGTTGCCAGGCAGAATGTCGTTCAATCACATGGCGTGCAAGACCTGTCGCTGATCCTCGCCTTGGCCGGTGAGCCTCCCGGCAATGTTTTTGCGACCGGTGCTTGCGACCGCCGCAATCCCATTGCGGATATCGCCACTGTCCACATGACGTTTTCCGGCGGTGTTCAAGGCCACCTTTTTGTTTCCCGGCGCCATCCTTTCAAAAAATGTAAAGTCACAGTGGTCGGCCGGTCCCAAACCGCCGTACTCGACGATTTGCAACCATGGCGCGATAAGCTGCTGATCTACCCCCATTTAGCCGAAGACAACACTTGCCGCGCCAAAACCGTCGCCGGACAACCATACCGGCTGACCGGACACCATGAAGCGCCGGCCGCACACGCATGCCGCCGTTTCCTGCAATGCATGACCACCGGCAAACAACCTGTCAACGCCGGCGCGGAAGATTTTCAAGTTGTAAAAATCCTGAACATCGTTGAGAAAAACCTCAACGCCGGTACCGGCCGCGAATCCGTGCAACCCATCGGCAGCACAACATCATCTACGGAAATCAATATTCTCAAAAAAGAGGCGCCCAGCGTACACCCGACAGCCGTACTCGCCCAGGATTGCCAAATCGGCACGGATACCAAAATCCAACCGTTTGCACACATCCTCTCCGGTTCGCAAATCGGACGCAACTGCAAAATCGCCCAAAACGTTCAAGTCGGTCCGGATGTGCGCGTGGGGGAAAACTGCACGATCCAGGACAACGTGGCGGTATACCGGGGCGTAACCCTTGAAGACAATGTTTTTTGCGGCCCGTCCATGGTGTTTACCAGTATCTACAACCCGCGGGCCGAAATCTGCAAGTTGAGCGAAGTCCGGCCGACACTGGTCAGGCATGGCGCCACACTTGGCGCCAACTGTACCATTGTGTGCGGCAACACCATCGGCCGCTACGCGCTCGTAGGCGCGGGCAGCGTTGTCAACCGCGATATCGCCGATCACGCCATTGTTGTGGGCAATCCGGCCAAACAAATCGGCTGGGCGTGCCATTGCGGCGAAAAACTGACCGGCGAACTACGCTGCCCCGTGTGCAACGGGAAGTACAAACGATGTGAAAACGGCCTGGCAAAAGCGGCTGCGCCAGCCCCGGATCACAAACACAAAGTTCCGAATTAGCCCACCGGATAATGTTGGGGCCGCGGAAAAAATAAAATATCCTAAAGTACGTTCGTATTTGGGATATTTTATTTTT
>JANQIE010000148.1 GCA_028282295.1 Desulfobacterales bacterium
GAATCTTTTTTTGTAATATTTGCGGATTGTTATAAAAGAGACGACCTGTTCGAGGTGCAAAAAACGACATATTTTGTCACATGATTTGACAAAATGTGGCGTCGTTGTTGCGGTGACTTTTGGTGTTAGCGTCTTAGCATCCCTGGTCAGGGAAATGGCAGATAGGTGAAAAGGGCATCCCAACCCGTATCCGGCATGCAGGGGCCCAGGCTGATGGTTGCCGCCAACAGGCAAATGAGCAGGACCAGGCGTCGGCGGTAGTATTTGGCAACTTCGTGCAGTTCTTTGAAAAACTGGGTCCTGACCGCCACATACTTTTCAAGTAATTCATCAAATTCGGTTTCTGCAAGCGCCCGCCGGTTGATTTTGCAAACAAAATCACCATCGAGCTGCATGGCGGAATAAAACGCATGGTAGGCGACTGGTTTGGGTGTCCGGGGATCCTGGCGGGATTCATCATCGGGGGGCGGCGGCAAATCGCCGCGCAAACCAATGCAGCCGTTATCTCTGAAGCCTTCGATCAACAGCTTCGCCATGACGGTTTTGCGACGCGTTTCCAGAAGCCGCTGCATCTTACCGGCGATCTTTGTTTCGTTCGCGTCGGTGTCCTGATATGTCAACGTGAGGGGCGGGCCGGCAGCCGCTGGTGTGATTTCAAAGGCCATCTCACCCGGCTCGACGCATCGCAGGGTAATTGTTTGCGGGTTTTTCACGAAATAAAATCCTGCAATTTGTTCAGTTTGCCGAAGAACGCCTTGCCGATCTCCACCAGGGTGTTCACCAGAAAATGCCAGTTGGCGACGCCGACTTCGACATTTTTTTTGTGAAATTCGAGTAACTCGTCAGCGTATTGACCGGCCTGTTTGTCTTCGTACAGGCGGCGGTTGATCCGGGTCATGATATCGCCGTCGACTTGAAAGATATTCTGGGCATAGATGTAGCCGTCTTTCAACTCCCAGAGTTTGCGCAGTTCCTGGCGAAAACGGAACTCCGGCTCACCATCGGGAGCCGCGGCATAGGTTTCCAGGATGAAGCCGATACGGGTCTGCAATTTCAAAAGCCGGAATAGATCCGCGTGGATGTATTGGGCCTTTTTGGGTAGTTTGCGCGTTTCGATTTCTTTGCGAATACCGTTCAGCGCAACTTCATTGAGCAGTAATTGAACGGTATCGTTTTTGGCAAAGTCCTTGATGGGTCGGTCGGTTTTCACAAAATCGGTAAACAGGGTCGCTTTGTTTACTTCCCAGTCATTTAACGTGTTAATGAATTTGGTTTCAACATCTTGTGAGGTGTCCGCGGCATCCGTCGAGGCGGTCTCCTGCGCTTCGGCCGGGGCTTGTCCGGCCGGGTACAAACCGGCCTGGTTGAAGATTGCCACCACTCGCGGCACCCAGGCACTGATGATCTCGCAAAATGCCGCGGTGGGGTGCGGCATTTTACGGGCCAGGATGCCGTCGACCAGCATGGAGTTGATTTCCATCTTGGAAATATCGTCCAGCTTGAACTTTAAACGCTTGAGCATAGGCGCCCCTCTAGCTTGAGCAAAGAAACTTCATGCAAGGATTAGAAGAACAGATCAAACAGGCTTTCAGCCATGGTCTTAACTGTTTTGACATTGTTTGCGATAATGTTTTCGGCTTTTTGCACCTGTTCTTTGTGAAATTCGTAAACATCGACGCCCTGTAAAAATTCTTTGTGTATCCGGGTGGTGATGTCGCCCTGCAACAGGTCGATCTTGGTGTGGATGAACTTTTGATTGTTGTCGTCGATTTTTTCGGTTTTGATTTCAAGTTTGACCAGGTTGCGAAACAGTTCCTGCAGCCAGGCTTTGGTCGCGGTTTCATCGCTTAAATTGGGGCCGAGTCCGGATTTGGCGCCATCTTGGGGATCGACGGCAGCCGGGGTGGTCGCTTCGGGATCGGCGGCGTTGGTCGCAATGGGGGCTCTTGCCATGGTTGTCTCCCTTCGTTCGGATTTTGAGTTGCTTTGAAAAAGCCGTCGCAGGACGCGCGCGAGGGCGTGACATCTAAAGATTGTTGACCTTATTGGCTCTTACCTGTTCAGGGCAACAAGATCAAGATCGATTATTTCAACTTTGGTGTTTCAAACGGCTGACAAAACGGTCAAACTGCCTTAAGTTGTCACTATTACCGCGTTAGAAGCTCACATCCCGCCAGGCATCACCGCATTCCATCGCCAGTATTCAGCACTACTCGCAACACACTGCCTGTTTTTCGAAATGGTACCGGTTCGGGCGTGCTTGATCACCTTGGCGGGCCAACCCTGCAAATTTAAAGGAGGTAAAAATGAGAAAGCCAATCTATGAGAAATTGATTGTTTTTTTGCTGGGCGTTTTTATGGCTATCAGCGCAATGTTTTTAACCGGCGCGGCTCCGACGGCGCAAGTCGGCCGTTATCAAATCCAATCGTGGGTCCGGGATAATTTTCTAGGCGTGTTTGTGGTGGATACGGCCACCGGTGTGGTGAAATATGTCGATCGGGACCAGGAGAACAAGCCGTTTGAAGAAATAAAATAGATCACCGGTCAGTGCCAGGCATCACACAGGTTATTTAGGGCTCTTGCCGCCGTTCGGTTCCGGGGGCGGCAAGTTTCAAAAGATCACTACCCGCGCCGGCGCGCAGGTGCAGGTCGCGCTGGGGATAGGGAATTTCAATACCGGCCTGCCTGAATTCTTCAAATATGGCGAAGTACAGGGCGCTACGAACGCGGCGGCGCGGGGTTTTGCGCACATCGATCCAGAACAGCAGTTCAAAGTTGATGGAATTGTCGCCGTATTCCACGAAGCGGACCGCCGGGGCTTTGTAGCTGGCGACCAGCGGTTCGGCATTGGCGACTTTGAGCAAAATGGCTTCGACCTGTTGGGGGTCGGCGTCGTAGGAGGCGCCCACCGGCATGTCAATGCGGATAAAGGGTGACGAAAGCGAGTAATTGACGATCACCCCGGAAATAAAGTTTGAATTGGGGATCAGGTATTCGATGTTGTCGCGGGTGCGCACCTTGGTGGCTCGCAGGTAGATGTCGGTAACTACCCCCATGGTGTCGGCGACTTCGATCCAGTCGTTCTTGCGGATTTTGCCCCCGAAGATCAGCGAGAAACCGCTGATGATATTGGCGGCCATGTTTTGCAGCCCCATACCGATGCCGATGCCGATGGCGCCGGCAAAGACGAGCAGGAATCGCAGGTCGATGCCCACCACTTTCAGGGAGATTAAGAAGCCGATGGCCAGTGAGGTGTATTTCAAAAAGGTGTTCAGGGCATATCCCAACCCTGGTTCAATGCCGACCTTGGGATAGATTTTGTAGTCCAGGTAAGCCTGCATTAGACGCGACGCGAAGATAAAGGCCACCAGGATCAGGATCGCTTTGATGATAATCCAGAAGGTCACCAGTTTGGCGCCCATTTTAAACACCGGGAAAGACAAAAGCTGCTGCACCGGGCCCAACAGGCCGAGCAAGTTAAGTACGATCAGGGCGGTCGCCAGGCCGGTGGCGTAGACCAGGCCGCCCCGGAACGAGCGGTATAGGAACTGGGCGGTTTCGTCTTCGGCCCTGGTTTGGGCGTGCCAGCGGCGCAGGCGGCCGAGCAGGATGTGGTACAGGACCATGATTGCCAGATACGAGGCGCCGGTGGTCCAGGTTTTGGCAAGGACCAGGCGGCCTAGTTGCCGGTAGCCGAGACACCACAGCAGCGCGACGATCAACGAAAAGAAGATAAATGGAAAGTAATACCGGCCCAACAGACGGACAAAGCCCTGGTAACTTTTGTACGGGAGCGACGGCAGCAGGCTGAGCATCGCCTTTTTCTTGAGATGCAGCATGAACAGGACCAGCACAATCGATACCGAAACCACCAGCCGGATTAGCGCCAGCACGTCGGGCCGGATCGGAAATACTTCGGCGCCCTTGAAAATACCGATGCCGACGATGGCGTACAAAACCGCCAGCCGGGTCAACTGGTAAATGGTTTTGCCGTGCTGGGCCGTGACCTTGAACAGGTTTTGGGTCAACGATTCATGCAGCAGACTGATGACCAGCGAACCGACGGCCCACAGCACCAGCAGGCGGCCGGTAAGTTGAAACCAGGCCGCCTGATAGGTGATCATGGCATTGATCAAGGTGAAGATGCCAAGCAGGAGCAAGGGAAACAGCGCCGCGATTAAAATGCGCAGGGCCGAAAGAACGAAGGGGTAGACCCCTTCCGGCAATTTATCGCGGTAGGGCTGCACCCGGCTTTCGATGCGCCGCATGATTTTCTTGCGTCCCAGCAGGCTGTAAAGGACCGCCACCAGAAAGGTAGCCATGATCAAGGAGCCAACCACCCCCAACACGCGGCTTTGCTGCATCACCGCCTGCATGAACGCCGGTATTTGCAGGGGCAGGTTCAAGGCCCATTTGTAAAGATAGTTCAGCGTCTCCCAATTCCATCCCAAGGGCTGGCGTTCAAAAAGCGACCGGGCCTGTTGTTCGAGTTGGTGCTTGACCCTGGCCGCCTCGCGCACCATGGCATCACCCATCTCCTCGGAAATGGCGATGGCGGGGGCTTCGGGTTCGGCATCGGTTTTTTCGGTCTGGGTCCAGCCCGGTGTGCCGGTTAGCAGATAAAGGACCAGCAGCAAACCGAGGCAGCGATAAATTTTAGGTTTCGGCATCGTTTTGACTCATTTTTTATTGGAAATAAACGGCCTTGGCGGCCGGCTTTCTATTGCATCGATTTGAGCAGCGCCACAAGAAACCGGTAAATCGCGCCGACCGATTCAATATTCATTTTTTCATCGGGCGAATGGGCATTGTGGATCGTGGGACCGAAAGAAATCATGTCCATCCCCGTATATTTGTCGCCGACAATGGCGCATTCCAATCCGGCGTGAATAACTTCCACGCCCACTTTTGACGCTTGACCGTGCAGTTGCCGGTAAACATCCAGGCAGCGTTTCAGCAATTCGGACTGCCAGTTCGGCGGCCAGGCCGGGTAGGCGGTGCCGTCCTGGGCCTTGGCACCGGCCAGGGCCGCGATGGCGTGGATTTTGGCGGTTATTTCCGCCAGGCGGCTCATCAGGGCGCTGCGCTGACTGCTCAGGATGGCCAGGCGACCGCTTGCAAGGGTCACGGTGGCCAGGTTGTTGGATGTCTCCACCAGCAGCTTTGATTTGTTTTTGACATAACCGGCCACGCCGTGCGGCAGGGTGAGCAACAGGGCCGTGGTGTGATCCGAATCTTCCGGCGACAGGCAGGTGTCGGTGGGCCGGGGCTCGCCGAGCGTCTCGCAGCGGATAGTCAGGTTGGGATCGACGGTCTCGATTTCGTCTTTTATGGTTTGCCCGAATTGCAGCACTTCGGTTTGAACCGCGTCGATGCGGTGTGCATCACAGGCGACTACCGCGGTTGCATTGCGCGGGATGACATTGTGCCCGGTACCGCCGTCGATGCGCACAATCCGTAGCGAAGTCTTCCGGCGTGCGTGCTTTAACAGCCTTGCCAGGATGATATTGGCGTTGCCCCGCTGTTTGTGGATCTCGATGCCCGAGTGACCGCCGATGAGCCCGCCCACTTCGATTTTGAACAGGGCGTTGTTGGGCGGCACCGGTGCTGTTGGCATGTCACGGGTTAGCTTTGTATCGGTGCCGCCTGCGCATCCGATGGTGAAGACCCCCTGTTCTTCCGAATCGATATTCAAAAAGATTTTGCCGTTGATAAAATCTGCCGGCATTTTCTTCACCCCGTTCAATCCGCTTTCTTCATCCACGGTAAAAAGCAACTCCAGCGGCGGATGGGCCGCCCTGGTGTCGCCCACCAGGGCCAGCATGTAAGCGATGGCAATGCCGTTGTCGGCGCCGAGGGTGGTCTGGTCGGCAGCGAGCCATTTGCCTTCCCGGCGCACCCGGATGGGGTCCTGTTTGAAATCGTGCGCCGAAGCGGGGGTTTTTTCACAGACCATATCCATATGCCCTTGAATGACGACTGTGGGCGCGCTTTCATAGCCGGGGGAGGCCGGGATGTGCACCACCAGATTGCCGGCGTCGTCACTGCGGCTTTTAAAATTGTGGTCGTCGGCCCATTGTTGCAGCCAGCGGCCGATTTGCGCCTCGTTGCCGGAACAGCGCGGGATGGCGCTGATTTGATCGAACCAGTCAAGTATCGATTCGGTGTTTGTGTCCATATACTTTGCTCCTTTAAATGATAGAAGAATATCTAGTCAAGCAAGGTTGTTTTACCCGAGGTTGTGCCCAAGGTTACGATCGATGAACGCCTTGAATCTTGACGGCATTTTAGTCAGCTTGCGTTTCGTGTAGTCGAAAAAAACGATGCCGGTTTTTGCGTGAGCGAGTTCCTGCCCGCCGGCCGGCTTGGCCAAGCGGTAGTAGAGATCACCGCCAAAGGTGGTAAAATCATCCAGAGCGATATCGACTTGCAGGGTATCGCCCCAGAAGCCCTCGGCCTTGTAGACGATCACGGTGTCGGCCAAAATCAAGCCGCTGCCGTCCATATCCAACTCGGATGTAAAGCCGCAGTGACGGATAAAGCGGTAGCGTGCCTCGTGGATCAGCCCCAAAAGGGCGTCGTTGCCCAGATGGTTGCCATAGTTGATATCGCCGATACGGATCGTGAGCGACGTGCTGAAGCAAAATATTTGCGGTAGTTCAAGTTTGATACGGGCCATGCCGTCGTTGTTCTCCTTCGGTTGTACCACGCACGTCAGCTTCGCTGAATATTGCGCGGGGGCTCGCAATTCGTGCCTTTCTGCAGGCAGTTCTTTTCAAGCAGGGTCGAAATCAAATCAGGATCGTCCATGGTGCGAACCAGGGCCAGGATCTGCTGGGCATCGCTACGGGCGATGCTGCGGATAAAGTCCTTGATGAGTGGTATCGATGCCGGATTCATGCTCAGTTGCCGGGTGCCCATGGCCACGAACAGATAGGCGCACTGGGGGTTGGAGGCGGCCTCACCGCAGATGCTGAACGGTTTTTGGGCCTTTTGGCAGGCGGTGGCGATCTCGGCGATCGTGGCGATCACCGCCGGGTGCAACGGGTTGTAAAGAGGTGCGACCTTTTCGTTGTTGCGGTCCACGGCCAGGATGTACTGGATCAGGTCGTTGGTGCCGATACTGATAAAATCGACCAACCGCAACAGTGCCGGCAGAATTTTGACCGCGCCGGGCACCTCAACCATGATACCCAACGGCAGGTGTTCGCCAAAGGCGATGTTTTGCGTTTTAAGACGCGCTTTTTCCTCCGCCACAATGGCACGGATCTGTTTGACTTCGGCCGTGGATGAAATCATCGGAAACATCAACCGTACCGGCCCATCGCAGGACGCGCGCAGCACCGCGCGGATCTGCGTACGAAACACCGCATCCAATTCCAGGGAAACCCGGATCGACCGCCAGCCCAGATACGGATTCAACTCCTTGGGCGAATCAAGATAGGCCAGAAATTTGTCGCCCCCCACATCCAACGTGCGCAGGGTCAGCACCCGTCCCGCGGCCCGGCCGATGATTTTGCGGTACAACGCCACCTGCTCATCTTCGGACGGAAACGACCGGCGCACCAGAAACGGAAACTCGGTGCGGTACAGGCCCACATGGTCGGCGCCGTACTTGTCCACCAAGTCCATGTCGGACAACAAGCCGACGTTGGCTCCCAAATCGACTTTGAACCCGTCTTTGGTAAGCGCCGGCGCGTCGCGCAGCCCGCCCAACTGTTGGTGTCGTTTGGCTTTTTCGGCCTTGAGGCGGCGGTATTCATCGATGATGACCTGGGGCGGATTGCGAAACACCACACCGGTATTGCCGTCGACAATCAGGTGATCCCCTTCTCTGACAGCCTCGAGGATTTCCTTAAGTCCGATGATCATCGGTATTTCAAATGATTTGGCCAGAATGACGGCATGCGCGGTTTTGCCGCCCCGGGCCAGGACAATCCCCTTGAGATGCGGCTGTTTGAGGCTGACCACGTCGACCGCCGAAATATCGGCGGCCACGATGATTGTGTCGCGATCAAAGGTTTTTTCGCTGTGCCCCTGAATGCCTAACAGGTTGCGCAACACCCGCTTGCCCAAATCCTCGATATCGGAAGCGCGCTCGCGCAGATAGGGGTCGTCCAGATTCAGAAAGCGCTCCAGGTAGCGTTGCACCGTTTTTTTCAAAGCGCTTTCGGCACACAATCCTTTTTCCACCTGCGTGAAGATTTTTTCCCGGAAAGTTTTGTCACCCAGCAGCATTAAATGGGCTTCGATGATGGCCGCGTCCTGGTCCGGCAGGTTGGTGGCCTGATGCAGCAATTGCCGGATCTGGCCATCGGCGGCTTTAAACGCTTTCTCCAGGCGGGTTTTCTCGTGGGCCGGGTTGTCGGCGGTATCGTCGTGGATTTGATCAAAACCAATGCCCCCCAACACGTAGTGTGCATTGCCGATGGCAAAACCGGCGGACACCGGCAAGCCTCGGATCAGTTTTTTACGGGTGCGCCGTCCGGTTCTCACCGGTTGTTCGCGATTGATGCGCGCCGCCAGATTCCGGTGCTGCCGACGTTCTTTTTCCAGGTCCTTCAGTAAGCCCGAATAGGCCACGGTGGCGGCGATCTGACTGGCAATGGCGGCAAAAACCGGGATATCGCGTTCATCGATGGCATCGGCGTCCTTGGTCTGGATGGTGAGCACCCCCAGCGATTGTTTGTGAAAAATCAGGGGCAGGCCGAGAAAGGTGTGCATGGCGTCTTCACCGCTGCCTTTAAAATACTTGAAGCGCGGGTGGGCGGCCGGATTGCGCACCAGCAGCGGACTACCCTGCTGCAGTGTCAGGCCGGTCAAGCCTTCTTTGATGGTCATGCGGATGGTGTCGATGGCTTGCGGATTCAACCCTACCGTGGCCCTGAGAACCAAATCGGTCCGGGTATCATCCAAAAGATAGACCGAACTGACATTGATGTCGAATTCGCGGGCCACCAGTTCGACAATGGTTTGCAGGGATTGCTGAGGGGTGCCCGAGTCGGTCAGTACCCGGCAGATCTCTTCTAGCAGGCTGTCGCTCTTTCGTTTCATTCGTGTACGCAACTCCCTGGGAGTTTATGGGGACACGGGTGGGGTGATAGGCCCCTATTGATGATTTAATCGTCCGCTTCACACGCCCTCACGCCGAACCGGCTCTCATCCAGGCAGGCCTTAAGGGCGCTAATTGTTTATAATCAAACCTAAATGACACATTTCTATTTTAAGGGTCAAGAATTGATCTATTCATCATAGGCATTATTCGGCATGGTTGAGAGCCGACATGCTTGTGTTTACTATGACATTTATGTGGCACAAAAAACCGGAATATTACATTTTTGAACTAGATTTAAAGTTGTTTGCATGATGCGAAGCTGAGGCAATCATCACGATTTCAGCGGGATAATCGGAGACTGCGCCAGGAATTTACTTCGGCATAAGGTTTGCTTAAATAAAGTAGCAAATGTTTTCACCTGAACGACCGATAGAATAATAAATGAGGTCGTCGTCATTTTGAGCGACAGTGAGGCAAACATGAGCGGACTAGAAGTAAAACACAAAATCAACAATCTAGAAATTATTGCAAAACTGATGAACAGCGTTGCAGTGAAGTACAACTGTAGCGTCAAGTATAATGCCGGTTTGAATCGCCTTGATTTTAAAGGCGATAAGCGGTGCCGGCGTGAGATCGCCGAGGCCACCATCGGCTTGTTCAAAAATCAAACCGTGGATGCTGTTTCAGCTTGAGCCGCCAGCCACCGGTGGCATCGCAACAGCGTTGTGTTTAATTGAGTAGGCAATCGCGATGCGGCATAATTGACGGTCGCATGAATTCTAGAGGAAAAACCGACACGGCCGCCGCATCGGTTCAGCGGTCAACCGGCTATTGGGCCGCCATCAGGCGCCGTGCCGAGTCGACAATCCGTTCGACATTCGGCAGCGTGGCTTCCTCCAGTTCCCGCCGGTAGGGCAGCGTGCCCGCCGTACACACCCTGCTGTATTTTACCGGCAGATTCGCTTCCAGAACCGTGGCGGCCAGTTCTCCCGACAGTCCGAAATTCTGGTAATCCTCATCCACCACCAACAAACGGCCGGTTTTTTCGACCGAATCCCACAAGGCTTTTTTATCCAGCGGCCAAACCGAACGCAAATCCAGCACATCCGACGTATACCCCTGTTTTTCAAGCACCAGCGCGGCTTGAAGGGCCCGGTACACGCTCACGCCGACCGTGGCGATGGTCAGGTCGCCACCTTCACGGCGCAAGGTTGCCACGCCCAGCGGCAGGGATCGCCATGTTTGCGGTACCGGCCCCTTGGCGCCGATGGCTGGAACGTCGAATTGAACGGTGGTGCGTCCGCCCCGCCCCATATATTCCAGCCAGTAGTCGGACAGCAGTTTGTGCTCCAGAAAAATTACAGGACCGTCATGGTCCAGTGCCGCCAACATCAGCCGGCCGGCGTCCGCCGGCGTAGACGGCACAACCACGCTGAGTCCCGGAATGTGCGCCAACCAGCCCCACAGGCTCTGCTCATGCTGGCCGCCATCGCCGTAGCCACCGCCACAGGCTGCCCGGATGACCATGGGGACTTGCCAGCGACCGCCGGAAAACATGTCGGTCTTGGCGGCGTGGTTGAGTAACGCATCCATGGCCACGCCGACAAAATCGACCAGCATGATTTCCACCACCGGTCGCATTCCCGCCATGGCGGCGGTGACCCCGGCACCCACAAAAGCCGCCTCGCTGATGGGGGCGGCCAACACCCTTTTTTTTCCGAAACGGGCAAACAGGTTGACCCGCAGCATGTGGACATCTTCACCGATGATGATGATCCGTTCATCGGCGGCCATGGCTTGCGCCAGGGCTTCTTCAATGGCTTGGGCAAATGTCAGGGTTCGCATGTTGGTTTTGTGATCCGGTATGTTTACTAGGTGTGTGGTGGTTTTGATTTTTACGGCTCTTCGATACGCTAGGCCAGCGCTTCGGCAACCACCTTGTTGATTTCCTGGGTTACTTCCGTTTCCAGCACTTCGAGCCGCGTTGGTCGTTTTTTTAGTTTTTTGCGGACAATTTTGATTGGATCGTGGGGTTTAAAAATCTGCTCGCGCGTGGTTTTGCCGATCAGGTTGGTGACCATGCTCAAACTTGCGGCCCGCTTGGATAGGCCGGCGCCCTTGATCCGGGTTACCGATTTTATCAACGGTCCGGCGATTTCTTTCATTTCCTTGCCTGGATGACGGGCGATTTTCAGCAGGGCATCCCCTAAAAAATGTCCCTCCAGATGCGAGCAGGTGAGATACAGAAACGCCGGCTTGGACCGACCGCGGACACGATTGACCGCTGATCCGGCCGCTCGCCAGACCGCTTCCACATCGCTGCCGTTGGCTGCAAAGGTTTTTAAACCCAGCCCCTTGGCCCGGTCGGTGAGGGCCCCGCCGGTAACGGTGGCGGAAAGGGTTGTGATGGCCCACTGGCTGTCCTTGCAAACAAAGAGCGCCGGCAGGCGCCAGGCCGCCGCCAGGTTCATCGATTCCATCAAAGCGCCCTGGTTCATGGCGCCTTCGCCGAATATCGCCACGGCAATGTTGTCCGGCCGCAGATGTTTGGCGGCCAGCGCAAATCCGGCCGCCGCCGGCCCGGCGGCGCCAACAATGCCTGAAGATGCAGTCAATTTATCCGGGTCGAACAGATGCATGTGACCGCCCATGCCACGGCACAGTCCCTTGGGATGTCCTAAAAATTCCCGCAGCAGTTTTACCGGATCACCGCCGAAGAGCAAATAGGGCGCGGTTCCGCGATGATCCAGCGCCAAAGCGTCGTTATCGGTCAAGTGGTCCACCACCCCGGCGGCGATCGCTTCCTCACCGGTCCCCAGATGCATTTCGCCGGAAATGCGGCCTTGTTGCCAAAGTTTGCCGACCGCCTCCTCAAAAAGACGGGCCGTGAGCATGCGGCGATATAGAATCCAAAGGTCGGGTTGATTGTCCGTCATAGTGCCCTAACGCTTTTTTAATTATGGCATTGAGTTTCAAATTTCGAGTTTCAAACTTCAGCCGCTGTCCTGGTCTTCGATCCATTCTTTCAGGGTGGGCGGCAAAATCGTACAACTGGACACCGGATCCCAGTAAGATTTGGCCGTTATTTCCACGCCGTCCTGGATAATTGACACCGGACGGTCCTCGGAAACAACGATGACCAACAGGTTATTACGTTCGGCGGTAAACCGCAGGGCCGAATTGAACCGGGCACCGCGGGCTCGGTCCTCGCCGGTCACCGCCCGGCCGTCCAACAGGCAGGCAAAACCGTGCAGGTGTGTATCGGCACCGATGTGCAGGGCACCGTCGACTTTGGCCAGGGACTCGGCCAGCGCGATGATATCGGCTTTGCGCAAATCGAGCGGGATTTCCAGATGTTGGCCGGCAATCTCCAGGGGACGTTGGTTCAGATCGATCACCAGGGTGCAGCCGTACTTTTGGTCCTCGGCGGTGTGCACCAGACGGGTGACTGTTTTGAAGAGGTCGCTTTGAAGGGCAGGATCGAGATCCGCCTCAAGCAGTATTTCCTCCAGGTGGACGAGTTTGGCCCGGCGGGTGGTGGAATGAAAACTACCGTCCGAGAAACTGCAGAGCAGGTCACCGTTAATCCTTAAAAAACCATGCCCGCCGGCAAAATCGGCAATGATGCAAAACGGCGGGATGATGTTGTCCGAAATTCCCAGAATGGTTTTGCCGTTGGAGATCAGTTTGCGGCGGCTGTTTTCCACCGCCAGGAGCAGTTTGCGCACATGTTTGAAATTTTCCATGTGCGGTTGTTCGTTCTCCGGAAAGCGCGTCAATAGTGTCATCCCGGCGATCGATTTCGGTTCGGCGAACACCAGCTCGCCACGCGGCCAGGCGCCTTCCTCCCGGGTTTTGGAAATACCGAGAATGGCGTCCAGAATCGGATAAACCCGGATGGTGGTGTCCCAACCGAGCCGAATATTGATTTCGTCGATGATAAAATCGCGCACGGCGTGGGTGGAGTATTCCCGCAACACGTAGCCGGAGGTGCCCATGAAATGGTCGGTTTTGGACGCGCAGTCATTGGAAAGCAGCCAGGCGGCGTGCTCCAACCAGCGCTCGGTGGGGCCAATGGCGCACATGTCCGGATGGTGCTCAGTGAACCACATTTGATAAAATACGTTGCGCGAACGGCCGCCGCAGGAAATCAAACCGGCCAGTTGCAGGTTCGGTTCGGGGTACATTTGCCCGAGACGCTGCATGGTTTTGGTGTCCGGGCCTTCCCGCCGCCAGGTGTCCGAATCGAGATATAACTCTTTAAACTTGGGTTCATGGCCGCGCAGTAATTGTTGGGGGTCGAAAACCCGGATCGGGTCATCCGCTTTGATGGCGTAAATCACCGCGGCCCGGCTTGCGCCGGAATAGTGCGAGAGTCCGTCACGCAGACCCTCCAAAGTGTTGTGGATGCATTGGCAGATAAACAGATCGTCCGGCACGGGGTCCTCGTATATGATCCACAGTCGATGGGGTGGGAAGTTAAAGGTTTGTTCAAAGGTGCTTTACCAGCCTGTGTCCATCCGGAATTTTGTCAGCATACCACGCGGTAATATAAAGCTCAACCTTTTCAAACAGCCTCTTTTTGTTAGGTTTTATATGCATTAGAGCCGATTTTTAAAATAAGGCATTCATCTGTTTAAGTGCGATTAAAGAAATATCTACATTTGCCGAACTTACAACAAGATTACCTACCGTTCGGCCCAAAAAAGGCTTGTTGCTGCAATAAGGTTGAGTGCGCGCGGCGCGCATGGTGGATGTCACCATGGATATTCGGGTTCATATAAATTTTAAATGGCACTGCAAGTGTTTTTTAATTCTGGGTCCTGAATCAACGCGGACTTTTATCAGGAGAGTATGCAATGAAATTGATGACTAGGTTGGCACTTAAGTGGCGAATGCTGGCGGGGTTTTTGGTGTGCGCGCTGCTCACGGGGCTATCGGGCGGTGCGGGTTATTGGTCGCTTCGACAAATTCAACATAGTATGAAAGATACCACGCATGAGTTAGGGGCCACCCTTGATCGGCAAACCGCCCAGACGCAGGCGTTGATCCGCATGCGCGGCCTGGCAACTTCAATTACCAAAGCCCGGCAAGACAGTGTCCTGGCGGAAATACAAACAGCGCTGGATCAAATCAAAAAAGATCTGATCGCGAATGCGCAGTATGCATCGATCGTGAACAGTGTGGAATCGCTTTTGGCTCACAAGCAGGCGGCGCTTCTTGTATCCGGCCGAATCACGGCGCTACGCGCGGAAAATCTGGCCGCGATTAAAGACGTTATCAAATTGGCGCTGCAAAACGCTGATGATGCCGGATTTGAAGCTGTCCTTAAAATCGATGAGGTCATCAATGCCGAAGAAGTAAACAGTGACGCCATTGCCACAACGGTGGATGCCGCGCTCACGACAATCAAGGCGGCACTGTCCATTCGGGCCTATTCCCTCGAACTGGATGCTAAAGTCAAGGAAGCATTGCTGGCCGCGGACTACGCCGCAGTCGACTACGCCCTGAAGGAAACAACGACAATGTTCGACAACCTGGCAAGTGAGCTGGACAACCTTGCCGCAGGAGAAACCACCGCGATGCTCAGGCAGCAGGCGACCCATTTGAAAACATTGATCGCAAAAACACTGGCGGCCAAAAAGAAGATGGTGTTGACCGAAGCCGAATTGGCGCGGACGTCGGACATCATTTCGCAACAAATGACCGATCTGGAAAGTGCGGCAGTGGTGGCGGCCAAGGCGATAAAATCCGACACGCAACAGACCATGGACCGCAATACAGGGCTGGTTGCCAAATGGCAGTCATTTCTGATTGCATTGAGTCTCGCCGCGTTGTTGTTGGCGGTAACCATCGGGTTTATGGCGGCGGCAATTATTGCCAGACCGATATTGCTTGCCGTGAGCGGACTTAACAAGGGGGCCGACCAGGTCGGCGACGCCGCGGATCAGGTGTCCCAGGCGAGCCACCGTTTGGCCCAGGAGGCTTCCGAGCAAGCCGCCTCAATTCAATCCGTATCCGCGGCCATCGATGAAATGTCCGCCATGGTGAAGCAAAATGCAGACAACGCCAATCATGCCGACGGCCTGATGAAAGAGGCCAATCAGGTGATCGGGCAGGCGACTCATTTGATGGAGGAACTGACAACCTCGATGGAGCAGATCTCCAACGCCAGTGAAAAGACCTCCAAAATCATCAGGACCATTGATGAAATCGCGTTTCAAACCAACCTGCTGGCTTTAAATGCTGCTGTTGAAGCGGCGCGGGCCGGTGAGGCCGGCGCCGGTTTTGCCGTGGTGGCCGATGAAGTCCGCAGCCTGGCCATGCGCGCCGCCGCCGCCGCCCAGGACACCACCGCGTTGATCGAGACGACAACCGGCAGAATACGGGCAGGGGCCAATTTTGTTCAGCGCACCGAGGAAGCGTTTAATCTGGTTTCAAATAGCGCCCGTAAAGTCAGTGAAATCGTGGTTGAGATCTCATCCGCCTCTTCCGAACAATCAAACGGTATCAATCAGGTCAATCACAGTATTCGACAGATGGATGGCGTAACTCAGAAAACCGCCGCCCACGCCGAACAATCAGCCAGCGCTTCCGTGCAGACCAGCACCCAAGCGGATCAGATGAAAAAATTTGTTGTGGATTTGACCGCGTTGGTTCACGGCGACAAAAATAGTACATTGAGCGGCGGGTATCTTAAAATCGCCACACCGCTTGAAACCGGAAAAGATGAGCCGTTACCGGCCCCGCTGCAACCCGATCCCCGTTTGGTCGCTTCGAGCCAAACACTTCCAATGACGGATGATGAATTTAGAGATTTCTGATTTGGCTTATTGAGCGGCGATCGAAATCGAATAAAAGAATCGAGGCAAGCTCGTATCCATCCGCAAATAGTAGCTTTTGGTCCAGGCCGGCGGCCTATATGCTATTTGCGGATGGCCATACGTTCAGCGCCCCAGGTAATTGGCGTCCAATTGCCCTTCAATGACCGGCAGGTGGTCGCTCAAGGGCGGGCTGAAGTTGTAGACGATTTTTAGAAAATCGGCCACGATGCGAAAAGTGGCACCCCACAGCAATTCGGATTCGGTCGCGGTTTTGTGGTGAAAGCAGGTAAAATCCCGGCTCTCGGCCGGGTTGTTGTTTCCCGTGGTGCCCAGCGCCAGGCGGTACAGGGCGTAACGCTCGGGGTTCAACAGGTGTGAAAGCGGAACGGAAACCACTTTGGCGACCTCCCAATTGGGGCGAAACTGTTTTTGATGTGAGACCCAACCCACCAGCGGATAGATCCAACGATTAAACAAGATGAGTTGTTGCACCGGTAAAAGTCCCATGAATTTTATTTTTAATGGATTCAACCGCATTTCTTCCCACCCCTCCCGCAGGGCAGTGGCCATGAGCAATCTGAGCAATGCCGTGTCCTGCGAGTGCCGTCGTTGCCAACGGCGCCAACAGATCCATCGTCGCAGCGGCGATGCCGGCAACGCCAGCAGCCGGGACAGCATGTTATCCAAATAGGGGGTAATGCCTCCGCCGGGACAGCAAAGATCGCCAGGTTGCCGCACCTGTTGCGAGCGTTTGGTTAAAATCAGACATGGTTCGGCGGCCCGGCGGCCATCGGTATGACCGGAACCGATCAACAGGAAGACCACTGACGATTTTGCCTGCGACGGGATCGGCGGCATGCAGCCGTTTTGTCGACCGTGCCGATAGAGTTGGCCGGCCACATGCCGTTGAAAAGCAGCCGTTTCGATGGATTGGGGGGCAGATCTCATGTTGACGATTTTTACAGGTTCCATTAGTGTCCACCCAAAAAAGTTATCGTTGGATGCGCACCAGCAAAATAATTCTTTAAATACGAATACGACTATTAAATGTTCATCTTAATTGATTCGGCTTGCCCGCCTTACTGAAAGGAGATGGCCGTGAATCGCGATTCGGTAAATAAATCGGTGCTGTTGATACTGGTGATCGGCGTTTCGGCCCTGTTTTTGGCCATGATTCGTCATTTTTTGATGGCGATTTTTCTTGCCGGTATTTTCAGCGCATTGTCCCGTCCACTTTTTATACGCTTTACAAAATTGTTTCGTGGTCATCAGGTCCCGGCGGCACTGGCCACCATTCTGGTGTTGATGCTGGTACTGGTTTTGCCGTTAGTCGGCCTGCTCGGTGTGGTGACCGCCCAGGCGGTGAAAGTCGGGCAATCGATCACCCCCTGGATCAATGCGCGTCTCGCGCAACCGACCGCATTTGCGGATGTTCTCGGCAGCCTGCCGTTTTACGCGCAAATTGAACCGTATCAGGAGCCGATCTTGCGCAAAGCCGGAGAAATGGTCGGCCAAGCCAGCGCCTTTTTGATTAACGGACTAAGATCGGGCGTGGCTATGGGCGTTAATTTTATCGTAAGCCAATTCATTTTACTTTACACGATGTTCTTTTTTCTGCTGGACGGTGAAAAACTGCTCACAAAAATTCTGTATTACCTGCCATTGGAAGACAGGGACGAACGTCGCATGTTGGACAAATTTACCTCGGTAAGCCGGGCAACATTAAAAGGAACCGCCGTGATCGGGATCATCCAGGGGGGGCTGGCCGGATCGGCCTTTGTCGCGGTCGGTATCGAAAGCGCTGTGTTCTGGGGCACGATCATGACGGTTTTATCGATCATTCCCGGCGTCGGCACAGCCTTGGTATGGGGTCCGGCGGCCCTAATTCTGGTGGCCGGCGGACATTTTGTCAAGGGCATCGGGTTGGCCCTGTTTTGTGCGCTGGTGGTCGGCAGCGTTGACAACCTGTTGAGGCCGAAACTGGTGGGCAAAGATACCCAGTTACATGAGTTGTTTATTTTTTTTAGTACCTTGGGCGGCATCGCCTTTTTTGGCGTGGTCGGTTTCATTATCGGACCGATTATCGCGGCGCTGTTTGTCACTCTATGGGATATATATGGTGAGGTGTTCCAGGAGGTCCTGCCGCGTGTTCGCCAGGCCCGCCGGCACAATGCGCCGAAGCCGCCCGCGGATACGATCGACCCCATGATTGGGCGCGATATGTGAATAATAATTCCCATCCATCAACATCATCCCCGGATTATGTTACTCTGGCGCCACACTTTGGTGTCGCCAAAACAACCCGATCTGCTTTTTAATGGTATAACCAATTGAATTTAATTGCTGTTTTATTTTGTACCCAAAAGCACTGCGGACACGTGCACGAAAATTGCTAAGTGTTAATTCCCAAAGGGCGCGGGGGCCGGCGTAACATGCGATCAAAAAACGGAGGATCAAGATGCAAAATAAGATTGTAGTGCGGTTCAAGGACAATCAGGTACTAAAAGGGGTTTGCAACGACTTTTTCCCCAACAAATCCCATTTCCATTTGCAGACCATCGACGGCGAGGTCGTTGAGGTGGAGGTCGAACAGCTTAAGGCTGTTTTTTTCATCAAAGATTTTGCCGGTGACAAACACCTTAAAGAACGTTATGCGGATACAATTCCGGGTGCCGGACGCAAAATGAAAGTTGACTTTGCCGACGGCGAAACCGTGATCGGCTTCAGTTTAGGTTACTCCCCCGACCGCAAGGGCTTTTTTCTCACACCCGCCAACAAAGCGAGCAACAACGAACGTATTTTTGTCGTCTCCTCGGCAAGCGAAAACGTCGCGTTCATTTAGAACCGAAAAAAGGGGGAGGGGTCAGTTGCTCACAATTTCAACGTGATCCAGGTAGTCGGTTAACTGCTGCAGCGATTCGCGGATCGAATCGCCATTTTCTTCGGTGGCATGCGACTGGATTACGGCACCAAGATCACTTATCGGGCCGAAGCCGTATGCGCGGCCCTCTCCTTTCAGGCCGTGCCCCATGATCCGGATGGCATTATAATCCCCCTGTTCAAGCGCTTTGTCCATTTTTTGAACCTGGTTTGTCACCGACGCCAGAAATTTTGGAACGATCTTTTCGAGCGCCGGGTCAATGGCAACAGGTACCTGACGGTTGACTGGCGATGCCGGCTTTCCGTGATCGTATTTCTTTGCGTCGTCTTCGCGGTCCGGCGCCGGGACGTCTTCCATGTTCGCTATGCAAGCGTGGATGGTTTGGAACAGGTCTTTTTTGGTCAACGGTTTGGGCAGGTGGACATCACATCCGGCGTCCAAACAGTTTTTAGCGTCTTCGGGCCGGGCATAGGCAGTCATCGCAATGATCGGCGTGGGGCGTTGATGGTGTTCCTGCTCCCAACTGCGCATGATTTTGGTAGCTGTGAATCCGTCCATGATCGGCATTTGGATGTCCATCAAGACCAGGTCGAACCGGTTTTGCTTGAATAAGGTCACCGCTTGTCTGCCATCTTCCGCCACACTGAAGCGGCAGGGGGTTTCCTTCAAATAGGCGATGACCACAAACCGGTTGTATTCGGAATCTTCCACCAACAATATCTGCAGCGGTCGTTTAAGCGCCGGTAGCGTAAAATCGTCGGTTTGACTGATCCGGACCGGTTTCTGTGCGTCAGGCCTTTCAAACAGTGTTAAATCGACCTCTTCCTGGCGTCTCATTTTTACGGTAAACGTAAAGCGGCTGCCGCCCTCTTCCCGGCTGTCAACGTGAATCCGGCCGTTCATCAGACTGACCAATTTTTTACAAATAGCCAGACCGAGGCCGGTACCGCCATGATTGCGGGTGATGGTCGAGTCGGCCTGGGTAAATGTGTTGAAAATGATTTGCTGGTTCGCGGCGGAAATCCCGATTCCGGAATCACTTACCTCGAACTCCAGGACAACCTGATCGGTAGTTGAAGGTGAATTCGCCGCGTAGTCACTGGTGGCGTCGTTTTTGACTCGCACGGCAACCGCAACAAATCCTTCTTCGGTGAATTTCACGGCATTGCCCAACAGGTTTAACAAGACTTGACGCAACCGCAATGGATCGCCGATCAGGTTGGATGGGGTTTGCGGGTCGATGTGACGCCTCACCGCCAGTTGTTTTTCACGGGCTTTTTGGCCGATTATGTCGCAGACGGCGCTTAAAATCTCCTCCAGGTTGAAGGGGGTTTGCTCAAGCGCCATCTGGCCGGCTTCAATTTTGGAAAAATCCAGGATTTGGTTAATCAGCTCCAACAGGCTTACCCCGGAATCACGAAATACAGCCACGTATTGTTTTTGTTCTCCGGTCAATTCGGTTTCCCACAACAGTTCCGCCATGGCTAAAATGGCGTTCATGGGGGTGCGGATCTCATGGCTCATGGTGGCGATAAATTCGCCCTTGGCCCGGTTCGCGGCCTTGGCCCGCGCCGTCATGCTGTTGGCCTGGGTGATGGCTTTTTCGAGTTCCAAATTGGATTTTTCCAAATCCAGGGTGCGTTCGCGAACCTTTTCCTCGAGCTGTTGATAATGTTGTTTCAGATTCAAACTCATTTGGTTGAAGGAGTGGGCCAGCTCGCTGATTTCATCGCTGCCGCGATAGTCGGTGGTGACAAACTCACCCTTGGCCAAGGATTTGGTGGCATTTGAAAGTTGGATGACCGGACCGATAAAGTAGCGATTCAGGAATAAATTGATGGTCAGCGCCACTAAAACAAGCGTGATGATGAAGATCACCAAAAAATGATAGCTGCGAACTTCGATTTCGTGTTGAGCCTTGTCCAGGAACAATCCTATTTCCACTTCCCCGATAGCGCGGGCATCCGAG
>JANQIE010000292.1 GCA_028282295.1 Desulfobacterales bacterium
AAAGTCGTGCATATCGAGATATTCGCGGCTTTGCACAACGCAGAAGACGAGCCCATAGACAAGTCAGTTGGGATAATTTATTTTTTCCACGGCCCTTACACCAACCGCGTATGTACTTCTGCCAGCTGTCGCGCAATTGATTGCTCGTTTGGCTGGTGAACCCGCTAAATCGTTCGCGGACTAGTTGTTTGAGCTTTTCCAGTGACTTGGGGCTCGGACGAAGTGTACCACGGCGGGTACATTGGTAGCCCAAAAATTGTCTGTCCCAAGGTTCGCCGGTGTCGCTTTTATCGCGATTCACAGGGATTTTGAGATGTTTCTCGATCCATGCCGTTATTGATGCAAACACGCGTTGGGCGGCTTTTTCGCTGCCCACATAGACGTTACAATCATCGGCATATCGACAAAACGACAGACCTCGACGCTCCAACTCTTTATCTAACGGCGTAAGGTAAATGTTAGCCAACAGTGGGGACATCGGCCCGCCTTGGGGCACACCCTTTGCTGCTTTGGTTACCTTGCCGCTTTCAAAGACGCCCGCTCGCAAGTAGCGACCTATCAGTCTCATTAGCCGCTTGTCCTTCACGTGGTGACCAACGTGATGCATTAACAGGTCATGGTTTACGTTGTCAAAGAACGACTCCAAGTCAATGTCCACCACCCATTGCTTCTCCTGAGATATAAATCCCTGAGCCGCAATCACTGCATCGTGGGCTCCTCGTTTTGGCCTGAACCCGTAGCTATGTTCACTAAAGGTAGGCTCAAACACTGGCTGTAGCACTTGCAGTATGGCTTGCTGCAACACCCTGTCCAGAACGGTAGGGATCCCTAATGGTCGTTGTTTCCCTTTGCCTTTTGGGATGTACACGCGCTTGACGGCTGCCGGCTTATACGTTCCTTCGTTGAGCTTAGCGCGCACCTTTTCCCAGTGACGTCGCATATGCCCTAAAAAGTCGCTGATGTCGATTCCATCTATACCTGCGGCTCCCCTGTTCGCCTTTACGGCTCTCCAGGCCATTCGCAAATTTTCAGGATCGAGCATCTGCTCCATCAGATCTTCATTCAGCACTTTCATTCTCTCACTTTCACCCATGGTTTCCCTTGCTGATCACCTGCGAACCCGCTTCGGACAATCCATTCCGTGTGAGCGC
This sequence comes from Desulfobacterales bacterium, assembly GCA_028282295.1. Taxonomy (GTDB): domain Bacteria; phylum Desulfobacterota; class Desulfobacteria; order Desulfobacterales; family JANQIE01; genus JANQIE01. The sequence goes on from JANQIE010000292.1 coordinate 1,152, forward strand.
GCAGGTATGTTTTTTTTGTTTGCGACCAACTTTTGTGATCCCATGACGTCCATTCGATAGTCTGTCTCGTGGCCCTTCGGCCCTTTGCTTCTGCTGCCGTTAAGCAGCTATCTTCACTCATATGGCCTCTGCTGACTTCTGCCGCTCGCTACTGCGACAGATCTCCCCGAGTAAGGTGCATCGTCTTTCGGCCCGTGCCGCCCGGCTCTACCTGACATGTCTTTCGGTGACGGTTGGATTTCGCGCTCCCTAGCACGCTTATCGCCCATGCCCTGCCTCACTGCCGGTTCGTGTTCCTACGGTCGTGCCTTTGCTCCACGCTTCCTTCAGGTTCACCTCGCGGTTGTCCCCTTGCGCTTCGCTACGGTTGTCGTCACTATCTCCGGTCACCTCCTTTCAGGCAACTAGACGATGCCCATGTCAGGCACACTAGGGTGGGCCGTGCCCACCAACATTATCTGAATATTTTCTAAACGCGATTACCCGGCGCCCATCGTGAACGCGTTGCATCGCTTGTCTAATTTGCAACATTAGACATCAACGGATCGTCTCCCAAACCGCCCAAGACAGCGGCCGAGCGATGGATCGAAATGGATCGAAGCGGAGGTTTATCGTATCAGGGGGAGTTTTTGTTGGCGTGAATTTTTAAACTATCTAAATTTCATGATGTGAAGAACGCTGCAATTCCAATTCATCGTCGGCCCGTTTGCTGATTTCCCTGGCGGCATCAATCAACCGTTTTTTTACCGGTCCTGCGAAATCCGACAAAAAATTCCAAAAAGTCCGTATAGCACGACTTACATCTAACTTGATGGTTTGTAAAACCGAAGGCCGTTATTTGAGACCGCATGTACTTGGAACCATGCAAAAAGATCCTACAGTAAGTTCACAATTGGTGTGTCTTTTTTAACACCATCCTCACTGAGGGAATACAAACAAATTTGCCACCGGAAAGCATCTTTTTTCATCCCCCTTTCGCCGTCCCTCTCAACACGCTCTTAAATCGATAAAAAATTGAATTTATTTGATTTATTTGTTTTTTGACCAAACAAGCAACCCACAAATTGGACCGGTGTGGGTCGTCCGACAGCAAACTTATGCTTACAAGTCTTTATTTAATTGCCGTTCGTGCCGATATTTAATTTAGTGTCCATCTGGCAACAGTATTGTTTGATGGTTTGGTCCGCGACATTCGTTCCAGGCGGTACGTTCGAATCCTCGCAATTGCGCGATTTTAACGGAGCCATCCCATCTTGTCACTCCATCCATTGTGACCACACTGCACGTGATTGGCTGTTTCCGGATGAACACAAGTTATAAGGCTATGAAAGGGGAACAGTGCCGTGCAACATTTACGACCACATCACAATTTTATCTTTTTGGTTTTAATATCATTGATTGCGCTGATGTTGGCAAACCAACCCGCCAATGCGCAGATGGAAAGGGAAATATTCAACTGGGTGGCAAACGAAATGGCGGAGGACCCGTCGGGACCCATGCCTGCGATCCATTTTGTCGATCACCAGGCATTGCAATTACATTTTAAAACCATGAATCGCCGCACATTTCCTATCTTGGCGGCCAGATACGGTACGGTTCAAGCCCGTAACATCATGTCCCTGTATTTAAATGAGATCCACGGGCTGTACGACCCCAACTCAAAAACAATCTATGTTGGCAGTTTTCTGGACCCATGTCGTCTGAAGGCGGTGCTGGCCCATGAAATTGTGCATTTTTTTCAATTTCGTAAAATCGGTCTGGGTCTGCGCCCTGCCCTGCCCGCCAAATTGGGGCAGTTGGCGAGAGAGCAGGAAGCGCAGCATATTGAAAAAAAATATATAAAGACCGAGTGCCGGTATTCGAATTGATTTAAACCCGATAGAACCTTTCCGTTTGGTCTTTGGTCTAATTGGCGAATCCGAACAGCCGCGGCAAAAAGAGTGACAAGCCCGGCCAGTAAGTTGTCAACAACACCACCGGCAACATTCCGCCATACATCAACACCAAGGACGGTTTGATATAACTTTCAATTTTGCAGTCTCCAATCCGCCCAGCCAGATAAAGAATCGGCGCGGTCGGCGGTGTGACGTTGCCAAGCCCCAGGTTGACGCCCATCATGGCGGCAAAATGCAACGGATGTACACCGAGTTTCTCCATGACGGGAAACAGCAGTGAAGCCGCGATAACGGTGCCGCTGATATCGTCCATGATCATGCCGATTCCCAAAAGGAATATGTTGACCATCAGCAGGACCACATATTTATTGGGCGAAACCTCCATGATCCAGTTGGCCATTTCCTGCGGAAGTTGCTCAATGGTCATAATCCGCGTGTTGATCATTACAAAAAAGAACATGATGATCAAAACGCCGGTGGTTGTAGACCCCTTCACGATGGCGTCGGCCAAGCCTTTCCAGCCGAGTGTCTTATAAACAAGCATACTCACGGGAATGACGTAAAACACCGACACACAGGCAGCTTCGGTGGGTGTGGCAATACCGCCATAGATTGTGCCAAGAATGAGAATGGGCAGCAACAGGGCGGGACCGGCACGCAATGTCGATTTGGAAATCGCTTCGAGCTGCGCCTTCAGATCCAGTTTGGGCAGCACTTCGATGGACATTTTGCGAACCATGAAAAAATTAAAAATACAAAAAATGGAAATGACAATCAGTCCGGGGCCGATCGTCGCCAACCAGCAACCGGGGATTGATTGATAGGTAACCAGGGCAAAAAGAATCATCGGGACACTCGGTGGAATGAGCTGCCCCAATATCGAGGAACACGCCACCAACGCGGTGGAATAGCCGCGGGCGTATCCATTGTCTTCCATCCTGGGAATCATAATGGTACCGATGGCGGCCACGGCCGAAGAACAGGAACCGCCGATGGAACCGAACATGGCACATGCAACAACCGTCACGGCACCCAGACCGCCGCGAACACGACCGGCAAAGGAATTAACGAAATCGATCAACCGCGCCGCCATACCACCGGTGCTCATAAGACTGCCCACCAGTATAAAAAACGGTATGGTCAGTATTACAACCGACTTGATTTGATAAAACGCGGTTGGAATCAGCAGCCTTGAATTAACATCGAAAGAGACGGCCAAGTAGATCGCCATAGCTCCAAAAGACATCGCCACAGGGACACCGATGACCATCAATGCAATCAGAATGAGAATGCCAAACAACAGAGTTAACATCTTTTCTCCTTGGGTCTTTAAGCGTCCGCTTCCGAGTGAAATGCATCTCTAAGCAAGTCAATGGTTTCACGAACAAAATAAAATATCATTACTACCGCCCCCACCAGAATTGCCGCCTGAAAAATCACCGTGGGCGCCTGCAGGGTGGGGGTCACCTCTTTTTTGATCAGACTCCAGCGAATATAGCCGAAACTCCAGGACACCATGTAACCGGCAACCACAACTGCAACCGCGGACGCCAATGCACGAATGAAATTCAAAATTCGCTCGTTCTTTATGACCAGATGGGCCATCTCGGCTTTAATCTGGCTGCGTTCAAATGATCCATAGGCTGCGCCCATGAGATATAACCAAACGGCGGTATGCCCTGTAATTTCGTCCAGACCGGAAATAGCGATTTCAAAAACGTACCGGGCCACGACCTGCAGCAGCATCGTACATGATGCCATTACGGTAATAATGATGATAATTGTACGCATGCTGAAGTCGATCGCTTTGTCAACCCGCAGTAAGGCCGATGTCAAAACACTCATGAGCGCAGCTCCTTTGGTTTAAATAAGGTTTTTTATTGTACTTTCACACCAACGGCCTTGCGGATCTGGTCCATCCATTTCTTACCGACCAGTTTGTCCAACTCGGTCCAGCACTCACGACATTCATCACGCGCTTCGAGCAAACGTTCCGGCGTATCAGCCAGATCCACAACCGTCAATCCGTGTGCCTTCAACTTGCCGAGGTATTCCTGATCTTCTTTTTCGGCGCCGTTAACTCTCTTGAGCACTTCCGAACTAACGACTTTTTGAATAAGCTCACGATCGGCGGCATCAAGCGACTTCCAACGATCCAGGTTCATGGTGTAGCCCCAGACTTCCACATAATCGCGATAGTATACGAAATATTTGTTCAAGTCGCGACAGCAGCTATAAGTCTGAAAAGGTCCGCCGCCGGCTTGTCCATCGACGACACCGGTGCTGATGGCGGTGGGAACTTCACTATAAGGAATCAGGCTGGGCGTGAATCCCAGTTTTTTCCAGTAGCATTCAAAAGCGGCGATAGGTGGTGTGCGAATTTTGATTCCCTTGGCATCGGCCGCGGTGGTGGCCGGTTTGGCGCTCAAGGACACACCGGCAAACCCCTGAATCCAGGTGCCCAGCCATTGCATGTTCACATCCTTCGCCCATTGAGCGAAGATATTGTCCATAAAACCACCCGGACCAAACACTTGCTTGGCTTCATCGTAACCGGTCACGATGTAGGGGGCAAACGTAACGTTCCAGCGAGGATCATAACTGGCGGACATGGGCGATAACATCATATCGATATCACCACGATTGACCATCTCATTTAATTCGGCCCAGTCGCCCAATTCGGGACCATAAACCTTGAATTTGATGCGGCCATCTGTTTGTTTATTGATTTCTTTGGCGATGGCCTGGATGGAGTCCATGTGAGCACTGGGGCTGGGGTATAGGGTCTGAGCAATTTTCAAGGTGATCTTCTTTTTGGCCAGGGCCGTTCCTGAAAAGCCGCATACAAAAAACGCGGTCAACGTCAGAACCAAAATACCGATTGTCAACTTTCTCATTGTTTCTGCCTCCTCCTGTTTGTAGGGTAGATAGATTAGCACCTCAGAGCGTACCAGTCCGCCCAAAGCAGACCTCCGATTTGCCAGTGGTGAAACTACTGATTACTTCATGAAGATATCGAGGTGCATAATTGCAAAAGGCTTGCCACCATATTTACGGTCTGGGGCGCCTGGGTATCGATGGAAGTAAAATCGCTCCAGACAGCTTAAAACAGGCCGATTACACCAAAAGTAATTTAATGGAAATCAGCAAGGGAAGAAGTTAGGGTAATTACGCGACCGAACAAAAATGGAAACAAAAGATAACACCACACCCCCACACCTATGGTAACCTTCTGATTGTGTGGGTATTTTTAGCAGGTAACAAAAGTTACCACTGCAAACCGAAAAGTTTCCACTTTTATCGTAAAAGGGAGCGCCAGCTAAATAAAACCGGCTAACGGTGGGGGACATGAAGATGCTTCACGACGACACCCGGTTACGCATGTTATTTTCATGAACGGGTGTCGTCCCATAACGGTAGAATTCGTGCGAGGTCAATGTGGGCAGTACTTCAGGGCACGGCGTGACAAAACACCCCAAGGGTTCCGGTTGGTCGCCGACACAGCCGTTTACCTGTCCAAACATATGAAAAACGTATTATGGATGGACATATTCTATCGCCGGATTGATAGGTTGCCGCCCAATGGTAACTTTTCCGCACACCGGCACCCAAAACGGCAATCCGCTCCAAATCAAGGCATATGTTTCAGAGCGTTGCATGGTAGACCAACGCCGAAATGTGGCTGAAGCTTCTATTTAAGGTGGCTGCTGCGCCATCAAATTAGTGTCCATCCGGAAATGGTAGATTTTGGCTCCCGGCAAGGCCCGAGCATTTTTAAAACCACAGGCATAGCAGGCTATGTCGAGGATTTTAAAAATGCGAGAACGCCGCCGGGGGC
>JANQIE010000293.1 GCA_028282295.1 Desulfobacterales bacterium
CCATCCGGAAATAGCATCTTTTGGTCCCTGGCGGCGTTCTCACATTTTTAAAATCCTCGGCAGTAGCGCGCTATGCCTGCGGTTTTAAAAATGTTCGGGCCTTGCCAGGAACCAAAATCTACTATTTCCAGATGGACACTAATTAATTCAGGGCGCCTAAAATGTGAAATTATTTTTGCATGAGCCCCAAGGAGAAATCATGTCAACGGTTTATATCGCCCGGCAGCCTATCTTCAACAGCCACAAGAAAATTTTTGGGTATGAATTACTGTTCAGGGACGAACCGGTCAATTTTGTTAAAACCATTGACGGCGACATGGCCACTTCGGAATTGATCAGCAACACGCTGCTGATCGATGATATCGCCAACTACACCGGCGGCAAAATGGCCTTTATCAATTTTGCCAAAAGTCCCCTGGTCAACTTGATACCGCTGATGTTTCATCCGTCGCAGATCACGGTGGAAGTACTTGAAGACATCAAGCCGGACCAACAGGTCGTCGACGCCTGCCGTAAAATCGTCAGCAAAGGATTTACGCTGGCCCTGGATGACTACAGTTTCGAACCGCACAGCGATCCGCTGGTGCCGATTGCCGATATGATCAAGGTCGATTTAAGCCTGATCGATATCGGCAAGGAACAAGGGCGCATCTCGCGTTTGATCAAGCAGGGCAAGGTGTTGCTGGCTGAAAAAGTGGAGAGTTATTCCGAATACGAAAGCGCCCTTGCCGCCGGTTTCGAGTTTTTCCAAGGGCATTTTTTTGCCACCCCGGAGATGATTGAAACCAAACCGTTGCCGACGTCGCGGGTCAACCTGCTGAACCTGATGACCGTCATCGCCCGCCAGGAGCTGGACTACGATGAACTGGATCAGTTTATTTCCCGCGATGTCACCATCTCATATAAACTGCTGCGTTACATCAACTCGGCCTTCTACAAAACCATTCATGAAATCGAATCGATCCGGCAGGCGATCGTCTTTTTGGGTGAAAACGAAATTCGCCGCTTTATTGCCCTGATCGCCATGGCCAAACTGGCCGACGACAAACCGGACGAGTTGATTCGGGTGTCGGCGGTCAGGGCCCGCTTTTGCGAGCTGATCGCCAACCAGTTTAATTTCAGTGCCGGTGCGCAGGAGTTTTTTACCGTCGGCCTGTTTTCGCTCATCGACGCCATCATGGACAACACCATGGAGCAGATTCTGAAAAACCTGCCGCTGGGCACGCCCATCAAGGAAGCCTTGCTTCAAACCGACGGCGAACTGACCGACTGCCTGCAACTGGCCATGGCCTACGAAAAAGGCAACTGGAACGACGCCGGGGCACTGGCGCGTAAACTGGACATCGACGAAGGCGTCCTGCCACGTTACTACCTGGAAGCCTTGACCTGGGAGTTGAATTTTTCCCGGTTGTAAGGGCGCGCGCAAAAAAATACCCCCTTTCCGGATGAGCATGATTTATTGAAATATTGACAAATCGGCATTGCTTTTTTAAAAAAAGCAAATATCCGTCGTCCCATAATTGGATCCTGCTGTCGACTTCTGAATAAATGCAAGGGGGGAATTATGCCGAAGACCGGAACATCGCTGACGCCGTGGCCTTGTCATCCCAACAATCTTACCGAGCGCATTTCCAAAGACCTGGTGACCCTGGTGATCGCCGGCATGTGCGAAAGGCTGAACCGGCCGGTCGCAATTATGGAACCCTGCGGACCCGGCGACCGTGATACCGGCGCCTCGGCCTGTTGTGATTTCTCCCCTTTGTATCCCGCCCCGCGACCCTCCACCCGCTATTCCGATTTTTGTTTGCTGCTCAATAAGATTCCCCAGGCCGAAAAAGAATGACTGGACGACAGCTTCAGGCGCGCCCGGGATATGGCAGCCAAGGAAACGGATCATAAAAAACCGCAAAAAAAACGCTGTCATTTGGGGCTGATCAACTATAGCTGCAAACTGCAGATAGAAAAGCAGACGCTGGGTGTATGCTCGGCGGGTAAATTCATCGAAGACGGCGACGAGGCGCTGGTGCAGGAGCGGGTTGCCAGGATCTGCCGCGACAAACTCCAGTTGCCGGAGAAAAAAATAAAGCAACTGCGGGCAAAAATTCCAATGATCCCGAAGCGGGACGGCAAACGGTTTGCCGCCCGGTTTGACAAAGAAATAGTGAACCTGCAGAAAATGATCCGCTACTACCTGGCCCAATATCGCCGCAAGCAGGAATGGGCCTGCCAGGAATCGGTTCTGGAATTTATCGATCTGGCGCTTGATAACCCGGCCGGTTTTCGGACCGGATTGCAAGAGGCGCTGGCGGCTTTACGCCGGTTCTTCATGGTGGAGCATTTATCCCTTTTTCTCTCCTCCCGGCCGGGTGAACGCAACTTGCCGCTGTTTGCCCAATCCGGACTGAAACGTGAAGAATCCGAGGCGGTCTATTTTGATTGGCGCAAAGCCGGCTTGCCCGACGTGCCCGACGCCCAGGGCGGCGGTTTGCTGAATTGGCATCGCCGGGCCCGCTCTAAGAGCGACTTTCCGGAAAGATATCTGCGACGCGGTGTCAAAGGCACCGGACGGCGTTTTTTCCGCAATGCCGCCTATTTCGTACCGGTCCGGGCACAGCATCTGGGGGTGTTGATAATCGGCCCCTGGACCAGCAGCGCTATGCGAACCTCCAATACATCCTGGCAGGATCTGGGCGGCCGCAAATTTCTGGACAGTATCGGCAACCTGCTGGTCATCCGGGCCATCTCCCAACAAGCACTTTTTGCTTCCAAGGAGACGGAGGAACGCCTGCGTTTGATCGTTTCCCTGGCGGCCCATTCGATTCGCACCTCTTTGCAACATCTGCTCAATTCCTGTGCGGTCATTGCCCATAACTGGCGAAAACCGGAATGCAACAACGCGGTGAGCCGGTCCTTGGGCCATCTACGCAATACCATCCAACAGACGACGAGAAACGTGGAGATTACGCTGGCGGCACCGGAAACAGCCGTGACACCGGCTATCCATGCCAGCGAGCTGACGATCGTGGAAGTCAATCTGGCGACCTTGTTGTCCAACTGTGCGGACCGGTTTGAATCCCACGCTACCGACAAGCAGATCGAACTGGTGCTGTTTGACGAGATCGAGAACATGCCGGTGATTTACGGCGATTACTACATGCTGGATCTGCTGTTCGCCAACATTATCGATAATGCCATTAAATACTCCCAGGCTGATAGCCAAGTCAGGATCCAGGCCGGCAAGATTACACCGCAGGAAGTGGAGATCATTGTCAATGATCTGGGTTGGGGGATTCCCGAAGACGAGTTGCAACTGGTCTTCGAGCAGCAATACCAGTCGCCGCGCATCAAGAAGAAAGACCGCAAGGGGGTCGGCCTCGGGCTGCATCAGTCGCGTAAATTTGCACGCCTGCATGGCGGCGATATCACCTGCACCAGTCGCCCCTACCATACCGGTGCAAATCTGCAGAATCACGTGGTTCGTTTTTTTGTGCGGTTGTCCCGCGACCTTGAAATAAACAATCAATAGGGGGGGGTATGGAACCCGTTCGTATTTTAGTTGTTGAAGATGAGCTTGAGGAGCCGCTTGAAGATAACTTCATTATCACCTTGCTGGAGGATGAAGCGTATGACATCACAATTGCCAGGACCGGCGAAGAAGCCTATGCAAAAATGGCGGCGGGCAGATTCAGTTTGATCCTTTTGGATATGATGCTGCCGCCCTCCGAGAGCGCGAGCACCACCCGGTTCAACGGCATTAAACGGTTGGACATGGGGGTGCATCTGCTCGAACTGTTGCGCAAGGGCGAATTCGAACCCAAAGGCGCCCGCAAAGACACCCTGGTGGTCGTGGTCTCGGCCGTGCCCGGCCTGGAACGCTGGAAGAAAATAATCGGCTTGCTCGGCAATGAACAATGCCTGCTGCCCAAACCGGCCGAGCCGGAAGTTATTTTTGAGGTTGTCCAACGCACCCTGGCCGATGCCGGGCTCATTGCAATGAACCCCAACGACGAAAAGTAGGTTGTCATGGCGGATAATACAATTGAATCGCACAAGGAATTGGTTGCATTTTCAAACAGACTGATCACGACCTTGGAGAAATCGGATACTATTACGTCACTGACCATTGAGAATCTCCTGGAGGCCGTATGCACCGCCCTGCAGGCGGAGTGGGCCGGTATAATCAACCCGGTCGATGAATGGAAGCCTCTGCATTGCACCCACAACTGGCCGGAGCGGTTTCCCACCAAAAAACAAATCGATTTTTTTGAATCCCATCCAATGTTGAAAAAACGTCCCTTTTCCCTGGAATCCGAAAAAGATTTGAGTAGTTTGGGGCTCAACGGCGCGCTGAACGTCGCTATCGTGCCAATTAAGTGGGCGCTGGTACCTGGTAAAAGCTGGTTTTTGATCATCGGCAACAAAACAAAAAAGCTGAATAGCGCGGACGATCTGCCCTACTACACACTTCCGTTGTTGCGAATCATTGCGTTGCTATTTACCCTTACTAGTGGTGTGGTCGTGGTGAATAGGCTTATGTATTTATCTGAAAAAAGTTGGGAACAAGCTTTGCTTAGCGGTTCGCGATCAGAGATAAAAAACCGCGCGAGGGAATTAAAATCATTTCTATCGGGAGAAGAGGAACGATTATACGATGAAGTTGAGGCCTCTTTGTTGGATGCTAGTTTGTCATTAGAAATAGCCCCGACACGCAGGATTCACGATAACAGTGAAGTTGCTAAGAGGGGGTAAAAAATATGCCGCAAAAAAAAAGAAAGGGAGGACCCTTCACCCGGCTGGCCAAATGCCGGCAGGCTGTTTGGGAGGACTACAAACGCAAACGTGTTGCGGACGAGCGGCAAAACACCGCGTTGTTGGAAACAATTGTATCCGCGTGGCAAAAAGACGGCCAACGCCGCTTCCCCCAGGGTGCCCCTGAATTCACCGGCGCCAGTATCGATCAGGAAACCATCGACCGGCTCTACACGTTCGTCAATCAGAACGGGGGGCGTCTTGATTGCGCGCGCACCCTGTTGTTCGCCCTGCACTATCACGCCAAGGCGCAGCTTAACGGAATTGACGACAAAAAGATCGGATTTTGCGACCGGCTGTTTAAATCGGAAGATGGTGCCATGGAAGCATTGCCGGCCCAGGTCGGCGTGCTTCTTGAAAGCTACCTGGCGACATGGGCGTCAAGGGACGATGCCACCGAATTGATCGTCACTTCGCAATGGCTGGCCCTGTGGTTCGGTCTGCGCCTGCTGGAATCGCACAGCGTTGACGCCGGTCGCATCGCCAGATTGACGCCCCACAACCGCGCGCGTTACTACGTCCATTTTTCAGCCTATTTTCTATACCTCATTCATATCATCCGCTGCTACGGTCAGCCCACCTACTTTCACTTTTCCGATATCACCGAGGGCTACGCCGGCTACATGGACGCGAGTCTTTTCCTGTTGGCCGACTACGCGCATCATGAAACCGGCCTTTCCGAGCAAGTCCCTTTGTACCGTGTGCTGACCGACGCCTGGGCCTCCGAGGCATTGTTGTACAGCATCCGCAAGGGTTACCGGGACCACCTGCATCATGTCTGGAACGTGTGCCTGTTGGGATTGCTTTTCTTCGAGGCCGGCATGATGCAAAAATTGGATGCGGCCTGGGAAACCTATCCCCCGGACCGGCAGAACAAGATCAAGCGCAATTGGATTCTCGCCGGGTTGCTGCATGATATCGGTTATGCCCTGGATCTGAATCGCTACCTGATCCCCAGGTTGAAACCGTTGCGTTGCTTTCAGGCGTTGCGCGATTTTTTGGACGGGTTGCACGGCGAATTCAATAAATTGGAAAAGAGCTTGTCCCGGACGTTGAAGAACTACTTCTCCTTTGCCGATGCGAACACCCGCTTGGATCACGGCGTCACCAGCGCCATGATTTTGCTGAATCTGGAGTGCGCCGACGAAACCCCGCATCAAAATGCCGGCGCCTCGCTCCAATGGATCGAAGAAATCGCCACTTGTGTCGAGGCGATCGGCGTGCACAACCTGCGACACGTTCCGGTCAACCCGGTGGCAAGCCCGCTGGCCTTTCTGCTTCTTTTGTGCGATCACATTCAGGAATGGGATCGTCCCCGCATCGAAACCACCCAGTTGGGACGGGCGTTCAGTGGTCTGCTGGCCAATCATCAGCGCGTGTATCCCGAGTGCACCACCGTCGTCAACCGGATGCGCACCAACCTTGTCTGGCAGGACAACGCCGCAGCCCTGCCGGATGCTGAACTGCAGATCGCGCTCGACTACAAGAGTGCCGCCAAAGAGCAATACGAACCGGCCGTGATCTGGTTTCAAAACAGTCTGGATTTTCAACGGGTTGACATGGATGCCTGGCCCGATGATTTCGAGATCGTGCTGCGTTGCGTGCACCCGCACAACGGCACGGTGCAGTCAAACGCCGATTATCTGGAGATGGATTTGTTTGAAGATTTTATCCGGGAACAAGACCGCTATTTGAGTCTGCTCGATTGGTTGCATGCCTCGCGCAACGGCTGCAACGGGGTGCACTACGAACCCCATGGCCGGTTGTGGGACGAAGAAGCCGGCGAGTATGAGCCCTTTGAGATTTTCTCCTGGCATTTTGCCTGCGGCGGCCGGCCGTGCCGCACCAAAAGCAATGTGCCCGCCGATTTGTACGGTGATTACCTGGGCTGGAAAAAACAGCGGTTGCGTGAAGCGATGTAAATCGGATCGGCCATGCGCACCAAGTCCTTTGCTGCCGACGCTTCACCCCAACGCTGCAAAGGTCGAAGGTGCGCGTTTGAAAACCCGACTACTCTTCTTCGGCGTGAAGCGGTGTTTCGCCGATCAAGCCACAGGCCAGCGTCGCTTGTTGGGGGGCGCGCAGATGCGTAATCAGTGCATGGGCCAGATTCTGTCCCACGGTGATTTCCTCATCGACCACCACCAAAGCTCCTTTTTTTTGTAAACTCTCCACAAAACGATGGTAGCGCGCCCTGGTGATGACTGCCAGGTCGGGGGATAGTAGTTTGAGTTTCGCAATGACTTCCCGGCAGGTTTTGGGATCGGGCAGAGCGATCACCGCGGCGCACAGGCGGCGTCCGCCGGCATGTTCCAAAACCGCGTCGCTGCGGGCATCACCGATATGCACCGGCAGTTTCATCCGCCGGACCTCGGCGGCGGTGCGCGGGTTGAGTTCGATCACTGTCGGACGGATGTTGTGCCGCAGCAGGGCCCGCGCCACCGCTTGACCGGCCGGACCGAAACCGATGACCAGGATACGTCCGGCCTCCGGGGTCTGGTCGTCAGAATGCGGCGGTTGTCCCGCTTTAGTCGGACGCAGACGCTGAAACACAAGCCAGGCCCAGCGCTCGGCATAGGTGATCATGTACGGGGAGATAAACATCGACAGGATCGTAACCGACACCACCAGGGCAAATTGATCCGCATCGAGCAGCCCACCATGATGCGCCGCCGCCGCAAGCACAAAGGAAAACTCCCCCACCTGGGCCAGGGTAAGACCGGTGGCCAGTGCCTGTACCGGCCCGTTTTTCAAAAAACGGGCAATGCCGTAGACAATGCCTGTTTTCAGCACCACGACCACCACCAGCGCCGCCACCACCCAGTGCAGGTGACGGATAAACCAGGCCGGGTCCGCCAGCATGCCCACCGACGTGAAAAACAGGGTTACGAATAGGGTCCTGATGGAGCCGATATCGGCGCGGATCTGGGTGGCAAACGGTGATTCCGCCAGCAGCATGCCGGCCAGAAACGCCCCCAGGGCCGGCGACAAACCCAAAGCATGCGCACTCCAGATCGCGCCCAGGGCGATGATGATGGCCAGCAGGATCATCAATTCGCGATTGGCGAACATATCCTTGGTCATCAGTACCCGCGGCACCACGTGGTAAAACAGGCCGTAGTAGCTGATCACCAGACAGACCGCCCCGCCGATGATGCGACCGATATGCATCCAGATCGCGGCGCCGTCGCCTCCCTGCGTGAGCACTGTGACCAGCAACACCAGCGGCACCACGGCAATATCCTGGAGCAGTAAAATCCCCAGTGCATTGCGGCCGTACACCGAATCGATAGTGGCCCGGTCCACCAGCACCCGCAGCACCACCGCCGTGGAACTCAGGGCCGCCATGGCCCCCAGGGCGGCGGCCGTGGCCGGCGGGGTTTGCAGCGCAAGCAAGCCGGCAAACACCGCCAGGGTGACGATTACCTGGAGACTGCCGCCTACGAGGGCCGTGGCACCCAGTTGCCGCAGGCGGGAGAAAGAAAATTCGAGACCGATTGAAAACAACAGCAGCGAAACACCCAATTCGGCGACCTGTTCGACCACGTCGGCATTAAACAGTAACGGGCCGACCAATGTTCCGGCGACCAGATAACCGATGATGGCGCTTTGCCCCAGCCGCTGGGCCAGCGCTCCTAAAACAAACGCGGCCAACAGCAGCAAAACCAGTTCCATAAGTAGATGCCACATATACCCCTTCCTTGCGGATTTTCATTGTTGAACCGGTTCGACCTTAGCGTAGCCGGACCGTGTCGGCAAGTCCCTTGGCGTCCATGTCGGTCCAGTTTTATACTTTTGCTGAATCGGATCGCAAGAATCGGATTGTATCCGTAGCCGCGCAAAGATATAGTCCTTTTCAAAAAATATCATAACCTATCTCAAAAAAAGGTTGACGATGAACCGTGCAAACAATCAATCAATGGGGCTGCGTGAATGGAGCCTGTTGCTCCTGCTATCGATCATCTGGGGCGGGTCGTTTTTCTTCGGCAAAGTCGCCGTGGCGCAGGTGCCGCCCTTTACGTTGGTGCTTGGCCGCGTGGGGTTGGCGGCCCTGCTGCTGAATCTGTTCGTGATCGCCGCCGGTCAGCGCATGCCTCGGTCGCCGGCCCTGTGGGGACGCTTTCTGGTGATGGGTGCGCTCAACAACATGATCCCCTTCAGCCTGATTTTTTGGGGGCAAACCCGCATTGCCAGCGGATTGGCGTCGATTCTCAACGCCACCACGCCGTTGTGGGCCATATTGCTGGCGCATCTGTTGACACACGACGAGCGGCTCACGCCGGGCCGTTTGGGCGGAATCTTGTTGGGGATCGCCGGGGTGGTGATGATTATCGGCCCCGATGTCCTGCACGGGGTCGGCTTGAATGTCCTGGCGCAATTGGCCGTGATCGGTGCCACGGTTTCGTATGCCCTGGCCGGTATTTTCGGCAAGCAGTTTAAAGACCTGCCGCCGATGGTCACGGCCACCGGTCAACTGACCGCCGGCGCGCTGATGGTGGCCCCGGTGGCGCTGTTGATCGATCAGCCTTGGACCCTGCCCCTGCCGGGGGCGTCGATCTGGGGCGCTGTAGTCGGCTTGGCGGTGTTGTGCACCGCCCTGGCTTACGTGATTTACTTCAAAGTGCTGGCTACCGCCGGCGCCACCAATTTACTGCTGGTCACCTTGCTGATTCCGGTCAGCGCCCTGCTGCTCGGCATGCTGCTGTTGGGCGAACGTCTGGATGTGAGACATTTTCTGGGAATGGGGATCATCGGTATCGGATTGATCACCATCGACGGGCGTATAAAATTGTTCCCCGGCCGTTTCAGGCGCCATCCCTGAAATTAAAAAAAGCCTGGCGTTTTGCTCCGAATTTATGATTGCCGTCAGATGGCTTCGAACGGGATCACCCCCTTGGGGACGCCGTCCTTGAGGGCCTCGGCGGGATGGTGCCATTCAGGGCTGTCGTAGATTTCCTTGAGGAGTTGGGAACGGGTTTGCGGTTCGGCCAGATGAGCGATGGCCACCGCCCGTTCGGAAAAGGCCAGACCACGGGGATCAAACGCGCCGTATTCGGTTACAATCACCACCTGGTCGGCGGCGATGGCGGTTGTCGTAATCCCGGCGGGACACTTGTCGACAATTTTGCTGGTTCCGTTGGCGGTGGTGGCTTTCAAGGCGATGATGGGCACGCCGCCTTGGCTCAGGGCGGCGCCGCGCAAAAAGTCGGCCTGACCGCCCACACCGCTGTAAATTTTGCGGGCCTGCAACGAATCGGCCCAGATGTTACCATGCAGGTCCACGCCGATAGCCCCGTTGATGGCCACCATGCGCGGCTGCCGGGCGATATTCAGAATGTTGTTGGTAAAATCGCAGGGACGGCTTTGCACCGAGGAATTGTAGTCGAGCCAGTCGTACCCCTCCGGTGCACCGGACAGAAAAATCGAGGACATGGCGAAGTTGGCGTGGGTAAAGGTGTGCCGGTTGGTGACGGCGCCGGCTTCCACCAGCCGTTGCATGGCGTCGGCAAACAGTTCGGTGTGAATGCCCAGGTCCTTGACGCCCTTGGCCAAAATAGCATCGGTCACCGCTTCGGGTACCTGGCCGATGCCGTACTGCAACGTGGCGCCGTCCGTCACAAAGTGTTCGGCGATCATCCGGCCGATGCGCCGGGCCGCCTCATCAGGCGGTTTGACCGGGCTGACCGGCAAAGGATAGTCGGTGTCCACCAAATAATCGATCACCTCACCGGGGATCGTGCAACCGAGAACGAACGGCATACGCGCGTTGCGTTCAGCGATCACCACACCCCCCTCATGCTTGACCGTTTCCACAGCAGCCAGCACCGCCTCAACTGTGGTCCCTAAACTATAGTTGCCGCCGTTGTCCGGCCCGCTGACGGAGACAAGCGCCACATTTGGTTTCAGAGTCTGGCGCACCTGCCGGGGAATTTCAGACAGGTGCAGCAATTGATACTTGGCCCGGCCCTGGTTGGTTGCTTCGCGTGAAGCCGGTCCATTGAAGATGATCCGGTGGGTGATCCGGCGGCAGGCCGCTGCGCTGAACAGGGCGTCGATATCACCCAGCAACAACACGCCGACCAACTCAACCTGGCGGATTTGCTCGTCGGACGCAAGTGTGGAGAGTAATTGCTGCGGCGTGGCAGCGTTGCCGGCGGTATAAATGCGGCTGCCGGGTTTGATGATGGCGGCATTGATAACGGCTTCCGGATTTGGCACCTTCTTCACGGGATATCTCCTTTGAAGATTTGCAGTTTGCAAGTCTGTCGAGTCGCCGGATGGCGGACAGGCGGCGCATCAGCCGCGCCAATACCTCACCGGGCCGACGTCGATATGGATGAAGTTACGGCGGGGGTAGTAGCCGACGCCGCCGATTTCGTAGTATTTGGCCACCCGGCGCAGATCGCTTAACCGGCTGCCCGGCAGGCGGATATCAGCGGCCTGGCCGTAGAGATGGTAGCTGTTGCGCGCGGCGTTTTTGTTTTTCTGGCGCAGACGGGCGTTGGATCTGGCGGAACGATAGCCTGAGAGCAGATGAATCGGTTCAGGATTGTGAAGGGTGTGGCTGAGTGCAAACAGCAGATCGAGCAGGGTGGTGTCGATCGGCTTGACACGTCCGCTCAGATGGTCACGAAACAGATAGTTTATTTGCGCCAGGGCCGGGGGCAGGTAATATCCGTCCGCCCAGTAGATCACTTCGATGTGTTCCTTGGTGAACGCGTTTTTGCAGTTCAATTTACGGATGTATTTCCAGGATGGGCCTGGTGTTTCCGAGCCGGAAGCGGTCAAGGGAAAAATGGCGCCCAATGTTGCCGCCATACCTAGTTTTAAAAAGTTGCGCCGGGTGATCAGGGGATCTTCAGTATGCGAAATCCGCGGCCAGTCGTGTTTCAAATCCATATCAGCTCAAAATCCAACAACACCTCACAGAGGTCGAAATGCGTTTTACTCACCGTTTCCGGATGGACACTATTGATAAATTCATACTTTTATCTCTTTTTTTTCGCATTTTGACAGAAAAAAGACAATCAGGAATTCCCTGAATATGGGGTTCGAAAAACCTTAAGCCGGTGTTTCAATTTTATGCGCCGGATTCAGGTGTTGAGTCGATTCTGCCCCCCCCCCCCCCCCCGGCGTGTGAATGAACGCAAGGCGTCACCGGGCGACGACCTTGATTTGCAGGCTGATCAGGTCAAATACCAGGTGCATGCCCAGATGTTTAAAAAAACGGCTGGAGCCGTAAACGATGCCCCAGCGAGTTCGATCGATATCGAAATGGGCCTCGGCGCTGATCGCGCCGCCATCGACCGGATTGACGGTGGCGGTAAAGGACAACGGTGCCTGGATCCCGCAAAGGTCCAATGTGCCGTCCACCGCATAGTTCGGCGCGCTTAAGGAGGGCTCCGCTACCGGTTGGGCGGTGTTGATCTCAAAAACGGCTTGGGGGAATCGTTGGGTAAAGAAAAAATCGTCGGATTTCAGGTGCTCGATGAGCACCGGTTGCAGTTCATCTCCCTGCAGATTGGTGTTTTTGATCGAATTCATATTGATGGTGAAACGGCCGTTGACTTGGCCGCCGGCGACACGGATTTGTCCCTCGGTCAGACGCACGGTGCCGTGGTGTTTGCTGTTGGGGTTACGCCCGGCCCATTCGATGAGGCTGTTTTCAGCATCCACTGCATATGTGCGGTCGTTTTGCAGGATTGCCGTTTCATCGGGCTCCGGTGCGTCCGGGGTTTCACCCTCAAGGGGCAAGCCGGCTGCGCGCCAGGCCGCCAGGCCGCCAGTTAAAAGGGTGACGTGCTGATGGCCGGCACGCAGCAGTTTGGCGGCGGCGGTTTGGGCATCCAGTGTCCGGTCGTCGGCACCGTAGACCACGATTTGGGCGGATTTGTCCGGCGCGATGGTCCTGGTTTGGTCGAGAAAGGTCACTTGGTAGACGCAGGCGTTGTTTGCTCGCGGCAGGTGGACCCGGCGGTACTGTTCCTCGGGCAGCGTATCAATGAGGATCAGCGGTTTGTGTTCATCAAGCCACCCCTTGAGATGTTGCGGGGCGATTTGCTGGATTTGGTTTGAGTTGTTCATATTCATCCTCCTGTGGTGTGTCCGCGTTTGCCCTCCTGCGGGTGGCGGATTAAGCGAAGGTTGGGCGAAATCATCCGAAAGGTCGTGTTGCGAAGCGCTTGTTTGAAAATAATCGGCCTTGCGCACGGGTCAACCGGCGGTTGACCAAATGGCTGTCATTTTTTTCATTTTGGTGCTTATTATGTTTAGATCGTGCCCATCCGTATTTGCGGGAGGGTATTTGATTGTGAAAGGAAGATCGTATGAAACGGATGATTTCGTGGTTGATCGGTATTGAGCAAAAGGCAATGCAGGTTTATGAAGATGCGGCGGATGTGATCGATTCTGAGGATCCCCGGTTGGCGGCCTTTCTGCGCGGGCTGGCTAAGGATGAGGCCTGGCATTTCCATATTATGGCCAGTGCGGCCGATTTTATAAAACGTAAAGGCGATATCGCCGCCGGCATCGAACTTGACCCCCAGACAAAGCAAAAGATCGAAAAGCCGTTCATCCGTGCCCGGCGTCTGCTCGCACAAAACAATATTACCCGGGAGCAGATTCTTGATTTAATCTCCCAGGCCGAACAATCCGAATGGAATCCGCTGTTCTTGTTTGTCATCAACACGCTAAAGCAAAAGAGCCGCGAGTTTCGTTATGTGGCGGCTTTATTGCAAAGTCACATACAATCGATTGCCGATTTTTTTGCAAATGAACCGGGGCGCACGCGCCAGTT
Source organism: Desulfobacterales bacterium (assembly GCA_028282295.1). Lineage (GTDB taxonomy): Bacteria > Desulfobacterota > Desulfobacteria > Desulfobacterales > JANQIE01 > JANQIE01. Next base: position 13,607 of record JANQIE010000293.1, read on the forward strand.
GGAGGCCTTGACGGGCCTGCCCAGGATCTGGCGGCGCAAAATTCTCGTCGTGGAGGACGACGTGGCGATTGCTGAGTTGCTGGAGACGTTGCTGTCCCGGCGCTGGTATGTCGAGACTGCCGGTAACGGCGAGATTGCCTTGAAAAAAGCGACGACGGAGCACTTTGACGTGATTCTTTCGGACATCAACATGCCGGTTATGGACGGATTGAAATTCTATCGCCACTTCAGCAAAGTGTATCCGTATGCGAAGCAGCATTTTATTTTTATCACCGGCAATCTCAATACGCGCAATGCGGATTTTCTTAAGCAACACAAATTACCCTACCTTCTGAAACCCGCACCGATTAACGAGATCCAAAAAGCGGTGCGCAACCTGCTGCAAAAACTGCCTACGAACAACGAGAAAACTGAGTAGGTGAGCCGCAATTAACGCAAATTTAGCACGACTTTAATTGCGCGGCAATCTGGTCCGGGTAGACTATGCGCCGATAGTCGGGCTGTATCATGGCATTTTTAATTTCAAAGGAGAAATCCGGTGATGCGTATCGATTTGCATGTTCATTCCAAGTATTCGGACAAACCTTCCGCTTCGATCCTCAAAAAGATCGGCGCCCCTGAATGTCACACCGAACCCGCGCGGTTGTATGCGATCGCCAAAGCCCGCGGCATGTCGCTGGTGACGATTACCGATCACAATTGTATTGACGGCGCGCTGAAAATCGCGCATTTGCCGGATACGTTCATCAGTGAAGAGATTACAACTTTTTTTCCTGAGGATGGCTGCAAGATACACGTGCTGGCCTACAATATCACCGAAAAGCAGCATAGCGATATTCAACGGGCACGTCGAAATATTTATGATTTGGTTGCATATCTGCAGCAGGAAGAAATTGTACACGTTCTGGCGCACGCCCTGTGTAGTTTGAATAGTCGGTTGCGGATGGAGCATATTGAAAAATGTTTACTGTTGTTTAAAAACCTGGAGTTGAACGGCGCGCGCAGTGATGAATCGAATGCTTGCCTGATTCGTGTGGTGCAGCATCTGGATCGACAGGCCATAGAGCGGCTGGCGGATAAATTCGATATTCAGCCGGCGTTTACGCAACCGTGGGAGAAGAATTTTGTGGGTGGCTCCGATGATCACAGCTCGCTGAATATCGCCCGCACGCATACCGTGGTCGAAAACGGCGCTTGCGTGCCGGACTTGCTGTATGCGGTCCGCTGCGGACGGACCAAGGTTTTTCGCACACCGTCTTCGCCTCATGCCATGGCCCAGACTTTGTACGGCATTACATACCAGTTCTTCCGCAAGAAACATCGTTTGGAACGGTATGTGAGTAAGGATAAGGTTGTCACCTTCCTGGATCGCTCTTTACGCATGTCGTCCAAAAAGCCTAAAATGCCATTGGTGTCGCGCGTATACTACGCCTGGAGTAATCGGCGGGCCGGTAAGGCGGACCGGACGACCGACGCCCTGGTTGAACTGATTCAAAGACATAGCCGGTATATCCTGGCCGAAGATGCAACTTTTGCCGAAAAAGCGGCCGTGGACGCATCGGTTGCACCCTCTTGTGCTCACGATGAAAATTGGTACATCTACGCCAATCGCCTTGCCAACCGGGTCATTCGGCAGTACAGTGACAATCTGGCACGCTACCTGGCCGACGCTGATCTGCTCAAAGCCGCGCATGCCGTGGGATCGGCCAGTGGGCTCTACTCTTTACTATCACCTTATTTTATTGCCTACCGGTTGTACTCCCAGGACCGTGCTTTTAATGAGCAAATGGCACAACGGTTTAAACTGCCGCGCGATCACGCCCTGCCAGCCGGGGGAATTGCCAAAATCGCTTTTTTCGCCGACACGCTGGCGGTACCGGACCTGAAGCGGCTTCGCTTACACATGATGAAATCCCGCATCTCGCACGGGGTGCTTATCGAAGAACTGACCTGCACCGATCGTGCATGTTCACTGCGCCCAGTGGCGCAAAACTTCACTCCGGTGGGCGCGTGCGATGTCCCGAATGATGCCGGTGACCGGATTTACTACCCGCCGCTGCTGGAAATGCTGCGTTACTGCTATGAAAACCGCTATGCGGCCGTTTTGACTTCCAGCCCGGCATTGATGGGACTGGCGGCCTGGGGTGTAGCCAAAGTGTTGGACCTGCCCCTGTACGGCATCTATCGACCGGATATGGTGAAGTTCGTTCAGTTTCTGGCCGGTGATTCCTCGGTTGAGGATTTCCGTTGGAAATACTTGCTCTGGTACCTGGGGCTCTGGGAGCGGATTTACGTTTATGACGAGTCCGATGCTGCGCAACTTCGCACCAGGGGTGTTCCCGCCACGAAGATTTTCCTGGTGACCGAAGATCCTAACGAAGATCTTTTGAAAAAAGTCATTCCGTCGGTGGCGTCGGCAAGCCTCGACGGTGCCCGGCTGCCGCTGGCGGTGGGGAGTTAGGGCCGCGGAAAAAAATAAAATATCCCAAATTCCGGTCCGCATTCAGGCCCCTTTCGTTCGATCTGAAATCGAAAAGTCCTCGAAATAGAACGACTATTCCTGCGGCTTTTCGATTTCAGATCCAACGAAATGGACCTGAATGCAAACGTACTTTGGGACATTTTATTTTTTCCGCGGCCCTTAAAAATTCAGCGCGCCGTGTTCATACAGGATGTTGATGCCGATAACAATCAAAGTAACGCCGCCGGCGGCTTCCGCCATATGGCTGATCCGTGTGAGCGAGCCCGCTTTTTGTCCCAGGTAGAGCCCCGCTATGGTAAACCCGCCGGCAACCAGACCGATGACCAACGCCGGCGTCCAGATTGAAATCTGCAATACCGCGAGGCTCAATCCCACGGCCAGCGCATCGATGCTGGTGGCGACGGACAGCATGATCAGCGACGCCCCCCTGGTGGGATCGCGCGGGCAGCGATTTGGGTCGTTCGGTTCAAAAGCCTCTTTGAGCATTTTTCCACCGACAAGCACCAGCAGCGCGAACGCAATCCAATGGTCGTAACGCTCGATGGCCGCGCGAAAGGTCAAGCCGGTCGCCCAGCCGATCACCGGCATCAGGGCTTGGAAAAAACCAAAATGCCACGCCAGACGAAACGTCTGGCGGCCATTTACGGTCTTAAGGCAACAGCCTGTGGCGACGGCAACAGCGAACGCGTCCATGGCCAATGCCACCGCGATCAGGGCAATGCTGCTTAGCGGCATGGCAACCCCTTGGGGACCGGATATGGAATTGTTGCCGGTGTGCGATAAGGTGCGGTTTTCGAGACGGTACGCATGGTGGACGTATCAGGCTGTGGCCGTCGATTTTAAAATCCGGTGTGGGGCCGAAAAGACATACAGTCCGGATTTTTTGGCCATGGTGGCTAATGTTATGTTCAAACGAACGGCCATGTCGATGGCCAGGCCCGTTGGGCGCGAGGCGGCCAGAATGACCGGAATCCGTGCCCGGGCGGCTTTTTGCACCAATTCGTAACTAATCCGCGAGGACAATACCAGCAAAGCGGCCCGGTCGAGGCGACGGTCGATGAACAATTTACCCACGGCTTTGTCCAGGGCATTGTGACGCCCTACATCTTCGGCGATAGATAAAACTTCAAGCGCTCGATCAAAGATAGCCGCGGCATGGGCGGCACGGGTCCGTCGATACAGCGGCTGGTGATCCTTCAGGTTGTCGAGCCGGCGGTAAGCGGCGTTTAAGTCGATGGGGGGGCCGTCGGGAATCCGTTGCGTGATTTGAACCAAATCCTGCGCCAATTCCTTGCCGCAGATGCCGCAACTGGTTTGACTCACAAAGCCTCGCCGCTCCAGCAGCGGTTTGATTTGCTTTCGGCGCTGATCGGTCAAGGTGATGGTGGCCACATTGGTCTCGGCGCCGTCGCAAACCGCGATGTGCGTATAATCATCCGGTGTTTCGATCAGCCCCTCGGCCAGGCAAAAACCGGCCGTATGCGCCTTTTCGTCCCCCGGCGTGCGCATCACCACTGAGTAGGGTTCGCCTTGAACGCGGATCGACAGCGGTTCCTCGCGAATTATGCCCCGCGACATGACCTGTTCGGTGCCTTTGTCCCAGTAGACAACCTCGTGCGGATAGGTGGTGTCCAAGCTCAGTTACCCTTGCCCTTGAAGTTTTTGAATCGGATCGTCGGTGTGAATCGTTCCGCCCTTGAGCACCTTGGCGAAGACCCCTTCTTTGGGCATAATGCAATCGCCGGCTTTGTAGTAAATGGCGCAGCGGTTGTGGCATTCCTTGCCGATTTGCGTAATTTCAACCTCCGCAGCCGAGCCCAAGCGAAAGCGGGTTCCCAGCGGCACCGCTTGCCAGTCGATGCCGCTGGTGGCAATGTTCTCGGCAAAATCACCGAACGTCACGTCCAAGCCCTGCGCACGCGTCCGGGCGATGCTTTCCGAGGCCAGGAAGCTGATCTGCCGGTGCCAGTTACCGGCATGCGCGTCACCGGCCAATCCATGGTCGACAACCAATTCGGCCGAGGTGACGCATGTTTTGGTGGTCCCTTTTTTTTTGCTTACTGCAATCGAAACAATTTTCATGGGGGTGTACCTGTGGGGGCTGTGAAACGTTGCCGGGTGATTCAAACAATTTTGATCAATTTTATATACTAATGGTTCACGCCGATGTAAATCCCAAAGTCGACTGGCGGTAACCGCCGGAATGCGGCAATTTTTTCTTGACAAAAAAAACGCTTCTATTAATATGCGTTATTTTTAGTTAATGTCCATCTGGAAACGATTATTTTCTCAACGTCGCAAGCGGGCGATGGAGTGGACATAGATTTTATGCTTATTTGTGCGAGATAATATAGAAGGAGGGCGGTCCATGTACGCTGTCGTAGCAACCGGCGGAAAGCAATATAAAGTCCGGGAAGGTGATATACTCAGAGTTGAAAAATTATCCGGCAATGTCGGAGAAGCGGTTTCTTTCGATAAGGTCATGATGCTGGGCGATGGTGAAGACGTCGCCATCGGCCGGCCGTTGCTTGAGAACGTATCGGTTCAGGGGCAAATCGTGGCCCAAGGCAAGGCCAGGAAAATCATCGTCTTCAAGTACAAACGCCGCAAACGCTTTCGCCGCAAACAAGGGCATCGGCAATTGTACACGGCGATTCGGATCGACAAAATCGAGAAATAGGGACTGACAGGAGATACAACCATGGCACATAAAAAAGCAGGCGGTAGTTCAAAAAACGGTCGCGACAGTAATGCCCAGCGTCGCGGGGTCAAACGCTACGGCGGAGAAACCGTGCGGGCCGGCAATATTCTGGTACGTCAACTGGGAACCAAAATCCATCCGGGCGCGAATGTCGGTTTGGGCAAGGATTATACTCTTTTTGCGAAAATCGACGGCGTGGTAACTTACGAACGTGTTGGTCGCAATCGTAAAAAAGTCAGTGTTTATGCCGTGTGAAATTTATAGATGAAGCCACAATTACCGTTCAGGCCGGCTCTGGCGGCAGAGGATGTGTCAGTTTTCGACGGGAAAAATTCATTCCCAAGGGCGGACCTGACGGCGGTGACGGCGGTGACGGCGGCAGTATCGTTTTGGTCGCCGCCGACAGCAAGCGCACCCTGTATCAATTTCGATCAAAAAAACAGTTCAAGGCCCCCAACGGGGCGCACGGTCAGGGAAAAAATAAAACCGGCCGCAGCGGCGACACATTAACCATTGAAGTGCCGCCCGGCACCCTGGTCACCGATACAGAAACCGACGAGGTCATTACTGATCTTGTTAAACCCGGTGACCGGTATGTTGTCGCTCAAGGCGGGCGGGGCGGGCAGGGCAATGCCCGGTTTAAAACATCCACCAACCGCGCTCCACGATTCGCCCAACCGGGCGAACCCGGCCAATCCGCAATCTTAAAACTCGATCTGAAACTGTTGGCCGATGTCGGTATTGTCGGACTGCCCAACGCCGGCAAATCGACGCTTATTGCCGCGATTTCGTCGGCACGTCCGAAGATCGCCGCGTATCCCTTTACAACCTTGACGCCGAATCTCGGTGTGGTTCAATCCGGCTGGGGCGAACCTTTTGTAGTGGCCGACATCCCCGGCCTGATCGAAGGCGCCCATCAAGGGACCGGCCTTGGAATTCAGTTTCTGCGGCACGTTGAACGGACCCGGATTCTGATCCATTTGATTGACGCGGCAGCCTTGGACCCCGGGGCGCCGTTGGCGGCGTATGACACCATCAACGCCGAATTGGTGCGCTACAATCCTCAACTGGCCCAAAAACCCCAATTGATCGTGTTGAACAAACTTGACTTAACCGGCGCAGGTCGAGCCGCCGCCGCGTTTCATGATGCGCTGCCCCAGGAGTCGATCCTGACGATTTCCGCTGTTACGGGCAAGGGCTTGGAACAACTCAAGCATCGAACACTGCAACTTCTGGATCAACATGAAAACGATCAGCCGTAAAGCGGTTTTAGACAATGCCAGGCGTGTCGTGGTCAAAGTCGGCAGCAGCGCCCTTACCCAGGATAATGGGTTGAACGTGAAGCGGATTCGGGCCATCAGCCAACAGGTTTGCTCGTTAATCGGCGGCGGCCGTGAAGTAATCCTGGTTTCCTCGGGCGCCGTAGCCTGCGGTACCAAAAAAATCGGTATTGCCAAACCGGATCAGATCCCGAAACGGCAGGCGGCGGCGGCTGTGGGGCAGGCCGGTCTGATTCTGGAGTATGAAAAGGCGTTTGCCCGGTATCAAAAAAAAGTCGCCCAGATCCTCTTGACCAGCGACGGATTGGCCAGCCGCAAACGCTATCTGAACGCGCGCAATACGATCAACACGTTACTGAGCTGGCAAGTGGTGCCGATTGTCAACGAGAACGACACGGTGGCCGTAGAAGAACTGAAATTCGGCGACAACGATCATCTGTCGGCCATGATAACGCTGCTGATGGATGCCGATGTGCTGATCAATTTGACCGACATCGATGGTTTGTACACCCAGGATCCACGCTCGGTACCGGACGCGGAACTGGTCAAAGAAGTCACTACAATTGGCCCCAGAATTGAACGACTGGCCGGCGAATCACCCGGTGAACTGGGCACGGGGGGGATGCGGAGCAAGATCCTAGCCGCCAAGAAGGTTACACGCGCCGGGGTGCCGATGATTATCGCCGATGCCAACCGGGCGGATATTCTGCTCAAATTATTCACCGGCGAGCCATTGGGAACTTATTTCGCCCCCAAGCAAGTCAAGCTGGCCAGCCGTAAAAGCTGGATTGCCTTTAACCTGAAAGCTCAGGGTGAGCTGAAGGTGGATGATGGTGCTGCCCAGGCGCTTCTGAAGCGGGGTAAAAGCCTGTTGTCTATCGGTATCGTCGATATAAAGGGCGATTTCGGCGTCGGTGCCCCGGTGGCAATCAAGACTGAGACAAACATGTTGGGTAAAGGGCTTGTCAACTACTCCGCCTCGGAGATTCGGCGCATAAGGGGGCTCAAGTCGCATCAGATCAAAAAAGCGCTTGGCGCCAAACCGTATGACGAAGTGATTCATCGCGATAACTTAGTGATCTTGGAAGATCATCCCTAAACCATGCGTATCGGCATATTCGGCGGCACTTTCGATCCGGTTCATTGGGGGCACATTCGCACCGCCCGCGAGGTGGGGCGCCAAATGCGGCTGGCCCGCATTGACTTGATGCCGTCGGCGAGTCCGCCCCACAAACATGCCGGCGCCCATGCCGCTGTGGGGCACCGGCTGGCGATGCTCAATCTGGCAGTGCAGCCTTATCCGGAACTGATTGTCAACGATATCGAAACCCGGCGACGCGGTCCGTCTTTCACCATCGACACATTGACGGTCTTGAATCAAACGACAAAGGACGACAAACGGCTTTTTCTGATCGTCGGTCTGGATGCATTCTTGGAAATGCATACCTGGAAAGCCTTTTTAAAGATTTTTGAGCGCGTGTCGCTCATTGTGATGTCGCGTCCCGATGCAACGACACAGGACGCGATGTCGCTGCAAACCAGTGTTCAAGGCTATTTGCATTATCGAATCGATCGCGGATATCAATTTGATGCGACCCGGCAAGCATTTGTGCACACCAAGCGACAACCGGTTCACGTTTGCCCCGTAAGCCCGGTGGCGGTATCATCGACGCAGATTCGCCGTCAGCTCAAAACCGGCCAAGCCATCCGCGGGTTGGTCCCCGCGAGCGTTGAACACTATATTCAAACCAAAGGATTGTATCAATGACGAAACCAACCGCCACCCCCCAGGCCACACTTGATCCGTTTTACCAGGCAATTTTAGGCCGCAAGGCCTATGATCTGATCGCGCTGGATGTAAATGCCCTGTCGTCGGTGGCCGACTACTTTATCATCTGTAGTGGCAAATCGAATCGCCAGGTAACGGCCATTGCCGAGCATGTGCAAAAGGAATTGAAACAAAAAGGCACGTTGCCCCTGAGTGTTGACGGTATCAAGGAGGGGCATTGGGTCTTGCTCGACTACGGAGACGTGATTATCCATATATTTTATGAACCGGTGCGCCGCTTTTACGATCTGGAAAGCTTGTGGATCGACGCCAAACGGCTCCCTGCGCCGGAACCTGCAACGGAAGCACAATTAACTGATCAGGAGTGATACGATGACTAAACGCAGACCCCACATGTTGATGATTCTGGATGGCTGGGGTATCAACCCCCGCAAAGAAGGCAACGCCGTGCGTCTGGCCGATACTCCCGTCCTTGACAAGTTGCTGCAACAATACCCGCACACCCACCTGCTTTGCTCGGGCGAGGCGGTGGGACTGCCTAACGGTGTAATGGGCAACAGCGAAGTCGGCCATTTGAATATCGGCGCCGGAAGAGTGGTATATCAGGATCTGGTGCGCATTAACCGCGATATCCAGGATGGTGCCTTTTTTGAAAACAAAGCGTTGCGCAAGGTGATGGATACGGCTAAGGCCGGCGACAAAGCCCTGCATTTGATGGGGTTGGTTTCCGATGGCGGGGTCCATAGTCACATGGACCATTTAAAAGCGTTGATCGACATGGCGGCGCGCAAGGGGCTTGCAAAAGTGTTTATCCATGTGATTCTGGATGGACGCGACACACCCCCGGACAGCGGTCTTGGTTTTGTGTCCGATCTGCATTCGTTTTTGCAGGCATTTGACGGTTGCCGGATCGGTAGCATCTGCGGTCGTTACTATGCCATGGACCGTGACAAACGCTGGGATCGCACCGAACTGGCTTATCGCCTGTATACAGCCGGAGAGGGGGTTCGCGAGAACGATCCGGTGGCGGCCGTTAAGAATGCTTACGGTCGTGGGGAAACCGATGAGTTTGTCAAACCGGTCATCATCGCTGCAGATGACGGACCAACGGAGGCCGTCTTACAGGATGGTGACGGTGTGATCTTTTTTAACTTTCGAGCCGACCGGGCGCGACAGATCACCCATGCGTTGAACGACGACATATTCGACGGATTCGAGCGCCCCGGCCGGCCGCAATTGGGCGGCTATGTCTGCATGGCGCTATACGAGGAAAGCTTCGATCTGCCGTTGGCGTATCCGCCGGTGCATCTCGACCAGATTTTAGGCGCGGTCCTCAGCAGCCGGGGCTGCACCCAACTGCGCATCGCCGAAACCGAGAAATACGCCCATGTGACCTATTTTTTTAACGGCGGTGAAGAAAAGCCCTTCCCCTCGGAAGATCGCTGCCTGATTCCGTCGCCGCGCGATATTCCTACCTATGACCACAAACCGCAAATGAGTGCCCTTGCAGTTAAAGACAACGTGATTGAGCGGATCAACAGTGGTAAATACGATTTTATTGCCCTTAACTTTGCCAATATGGACATGGTCGGACACACCGGGGTGCTTGAAGCCGCGATCAAAGCCTGCGAAACCGTTGATCGTTGTGTTGGTGAAATTGTTGAGGCGGTGCTCGCGCAAAACGGTGTGCTGTTGGTCACGGCCGACCATGGCAATGCCGAGCAGATGCTGGATGGCCGGGGCAATATTCATACGGCTCACACGCTGAATCAGGTGCCCTTGATTCTGGTGGATCAACAGGCCGATAATGTTCGTTTGCAAACCGGGATATTGGGTGACCTCGCGCCCACCATTTTACACCTGATGGGGATTCCCCAGCCGGCGGAGATGACAGGACGTTCACTGATTGAATCGGGTGTGAAATCGTAACTGGAACTTGTCGCGGCGTTTCGCCGCGACGCAACGGCCGGGCGGGCGGATAGCCCGGCCGGGAATCGACAGCCGATGACGTTTGTTCTGATCACGATTGTGTTAATCGCCGTTTTATACGGCCCCACGTATTGGGCCCGGCACGTGTTGAACAAATACAACCGGCGCGAGTACTTTTCCGGCACGGGGTTGGAATTGGCCCAATTGCTTCTTGATCGCATGGCATTGTCGGCTATCCGGGTGGAAGCCAGTGCCCTGCCCAACCATTATGATCCGACCAACAAAACGGTTCGTTTGAACCATCAAAACAGCAATCGACGCTCATTGACCGCGGTTGTGGCTGCCGCCCATGAGGTTGCCCATGCGGTCCAGCATCATACCGGATATACTCCCATGTTGACCCGTCAGCGGTGGATCGGCGCGGCCCATACGGCTGAAAAGATCGGTGCGGGGCTGCTGATGGCCATGCCGCTCATTACACTTGTCACCCGAGTGCCGGCAACCGGCGCCATTATGTTTATCTGCGGCTTGGCAGTGATCGGTTTGCCCGTCCTGATCCATTTGGTCACCCTGCCGGTTGAATTCGATGCTAGCTTTCGGCGTGCTCTGCCGATGTTGACCACCGGCAAATATATCCCCCCCGAAGACGTGCCGGCCGCGCGACGAATACTATTGGCCTGTGCGTTGACCTATGTGGCCCATGCCCTGTCGGGCCTTTTGAATGTCTGGCGGTGGATTCGCATTTTGAGACGTTGACGTTTGATTACCATCAGATTTTTGCTCGCCCCCTAAAAACGAATGCGCTACGTCCCGTCCGGCCAGCCCTTCTTCAAAACATGAAAGATGGAGGGAATTTATTTAGTGCCCATCCGGAAATAGCATCTTTTGGTTCAGGCCTGTTCTAAAGATTTGTAAGGTTCGCCGAAGTTCCAAAATCCTGAATTTTGCAGCGCAAGAGATATTTGTCTATTGCACTCAAAGGCGTCGGAGTTTTTCGGAATGTTTGTGATATATGATTTATACCCCAAATGATCGAAGTGAGAATAGTCATCAGTGAATTCATTAACGGCTTCTTTGGTCGGCCACTGTGTCACACCGTTATTGTAAAATGAAATTCGCTGCTTCGGGTACTCGCATTTAAACTCTTTCAGCTTTTTCAATGCATCCAGGGTTTCGGCGACCATCTGTCGATTGGCAAAGACATAGTGATCCATGATATCATAAGTAACATAGCCGCCCCTTTCCAAGATCAATTTTGCAATCTCTATCGTGTTTTCAAGCGTTGTCCCTTTATTTAATTTGTCAAGGGCGAACTGCGATAAGGATTCACACCCGATAGCAACAAACATGTTTTGACAAATCGTATTATCTTTGTAGGCTCTTAAAACATCCAGGATGGTATCGTCCGCACGCATGAATGTGGATAGACCAAATTGCTTGTCCCGTTTTGATTCTAAGATTTGTTTGAGCGCTTTGGGTGGAATCGCCGGAATGCCAAGATGTGCATTTGATATTTCAACGCCGGGCAAAGGGCGGAGCTGTGCCACGATATCGCCGATATTCGATCTTAAGCTGATTCTGCCGTCTGCTTTTCCCTGGTTGTCGAAATAGCGATACTCACAAAATTTGCATTTGCCCCAATAACAGCCTTTTCCGATACTGCAGTTAAACGACACGAAATAGCTTTCTTCCGTTTGGGCCCAATCTCTAAAGTAGGGGGTAAATTGACAACTCAAGCGGTCATTACCCTGGTGCTTTTCATAATATCCCGCAATGATTTTGCCCGGCAAATCGACCCCTCTGGCAATCAAACCTGAAGCAAGCGGTCCTCCCAGGACCCATTTATCCGTGATAAACGGACGTATCGTCTCCAAGTCTTGCGCTATCGATAAAGAACAGTAAATCGTGTCAACTGGTTGATGTTTTGATATCTCTTTTTCAATAAAGCTGGCCGGCTTGTCGCGATTAACATAAAGATCAATATAATCTTTATCTTCTTTCCGCTCGAAAAAAGAAAAGCCATTGGCGATATACAGCAATCCCTTCCCGTTCAGTTCTGCTTTACCAAAAAAAGTAATATATAAATCCATAGTGCTTTGCCCTTCTAAACCGTCCACTCCTTGTCTTGTTGGGGCTGTTCGTCTTTTTGCCAGGGGTAGGCCACGCGGGTGTGCAGGGTGGCTTTGAGTGCGTCGACCAACACGTTGATAATTACGGGTAAGTCGCGAGTTGTCAGGTCGCACTGGTCGAACTGACCGTCGGCAACCCGTTTTTCAACGATCAGGCGGACCATTTTTTCGATTTTCGCCCGCGAGTTTTCGATGGTGCGCGACGCGGCCTCCACGGCATCGGCAATCATCAAAATCGCGGCTTCGTTGGTTTGGGGCTTGGGGCCGGCATAGCGGTACGTGGTTTGGTCGGGAAAACTGCCGGGATCGTCCTTGCAGGCTTTGTCGTAAAAAAATTCGATACATTGGGTGCCGTGATGCTGCTGAATCATGGCCAGAACCGCTTCCGGCAAGCCGGCGGCCCGGCCGATGCGCAGCCCCTGAGTGACATGATCAAAGATAATGCGGGCGCTTTTGATCGGTTTGAGCGTGTCGTGGGGGTTTTGGCCCTTGTTTTGGTTTTCAATAAACAATTGTGGCTGTTTGATCTTGCCGATGTCGTGGTAATAAGCGCCCACCCGCAGCAGTAATATATCCGCACCGAGTGCTTCGCCCACGGTTTGTGCCAGGTAGGCCACGGTCATGGTGTGTTGATAGGTGCCCGGCGTTTTGGCCTGCAGTTCGCGCAGTAAGGGGTGTTGCAGATCGGTGTAGCGCTTTAGCTTAGAAGAAGAAGCGGTCTGCCAGCCTCGCTCCAGCAGCGGCAGCAACAGCAGGGTGAGGGGAGCCGCCGCGAAGCCGCCGGCAAATGCCCAACCCACAGTGGCCAGCATTTGGGGGGAAAACGTGTCTTTTAAGGTAGAGGTCTGCACATTGAGCAAGCCGCGCGACAGCATCACGAAAACATTAATATCAAGGGACAGGGCCACGACCAAAACTGCATTGACGGCCGCAACAATCAATGCAGGACGCAACACGGCGATTCTTTTTTTGATGCCGCATCCGGCCAGCGCGGCGGTCACAGCGCCGAAAAGCAGGTACAGCAGGATTTCATAAGTGGGGCCGATTAGCAAACTAAGTAGCACGGCCCCTGTAACCCCGGCCCATAGCGCGGCCATCCGTTCCCTTTTTAAAAAGCAGAGCAGCAGAGGCAAGAGGCCTATCGGAAGGCCATAAACCGGCAGGGGTGTCAGCCACAGCAGACCACACCCCACCATGAGCATGATTATCAAAACCGCGGTAAAAAGCGACAATTGCGACCGGCCGCGGGGGGCGGCGCCGGCAGTGCGTGCCAGCACCGTATTGAACAGAATTAAGGTGAGGATTACGGTCAGCACCACCCAGGCAATATTGGCGTGTAACTGCTGGTGAACGGTCCGCCGGTAGGCGTTGATCCTTAACACATCGTCCGGGGCCAACACATGCCTGAAAGGCGCCAGAATTTGTCCGGGACGATAGGCAATGGCCTGGGTCGGATAGCGTTGCAGGATTTTTTCGATGCGTTGATTGTTCTTCAGGTGATTATACATCAAATTGGGGACCAGGCTGGCGGCGGCGATTTTTAAAACCGGCGCCAACACCTCGGGGTCTACCTGCCAGAACAGCTTTTTGATGCGAATCAACATGGTCGAACGCGCCTCTGTCAGGCTCATCAGATCGTCGGCATGGTAACGGGTGAAGCCGCCTGGGTTGGGGGCGGCGATTTCCACGTATTCTTTGCCGGTCAAGTCGGTTTCAGCCGGGACGATCTTATTTTGGAAAATCGACTCCTGGACCGTCAGGATACCATCCAGCAGGTTTTTAAGATTTTTATATTGGATTATTTCGGAGGCCGCAGCAGGGGTTACCGTGACATTGAATTTTAATTTCAGATAAGCAGCCAGCCCTTTGTTCCCGTCTTTACCGCGGGACCGGAAAACACCGATCATTTCAGACAGGTCACGGGTTTTGGCTCGGGCCTGGCGAAAACGGTCCGGCAGGTAGGTGTAAATGGGAGTGTACTGTGCGATGGCGTTTTTACGAATGTCGCTCAGTGCATTTTGACGGTCGAATTCAAACGCATACCGGACCCTGGCGGTGATCAGCATCATTTCACCGGCCCTGGGCGGGCGCAGCTTGAAATGAAGATCTTCGGCAAAAAATGTAACGAAAAAGGTCAGAATTAGTAGAATGTTGAGAATAAGTTTCATTGGGATCCGGTCCGAATTTCAGCTTTTTTATCTCGAACCTCCACGCCGGTTTTCAACAAAAAAATTAGATGAAAAACTTTTCTTTAGCCTGATATTGCTCGCAAGGGGAGAATCCATCTCAACAAATTTAGCCTGACTTGATCAAGGCCGTTTTCGTCCAGGTCGAATTGCAGGTTGGTCAACGAAGGTTCATCCTAATCACTTGTCTCTTTGTCGTCAACGATTAGTTCGTGCCCATCCGCAAATGGCGTTTGGTTTTGGATGACCCCGGACCGGGATGCGTTCTATAAATGTATAAGGACCACCCGATACTATAGCTTTTAGTGGCGCGTATCAACCTTTTTGAGTTGTCCGAAAAATCCACACAGTGCAGCAAAATAATTTTCAGGGATTTCGAGTCTGATATTCAGGGATTTCGAGGCCCATATTCAGGGATCCCCCTATTTACAGGTTCCCATGAATATTTTAATATTGTCTGCAGTGTATCTGAAAAATTGAATGGCAGAGTTATGGCCAATAGATCTGGCGAACTAACGCATATACTTGTATTTTGTTTACATAGGGGTATGAATTTGAAACGCTTGGTCTGAGTTGATAAGTTTTTGGTGACAGTTTGGGAGCATGTGATGAAGCAGCCGGATCGGAGTAATTGTGAGGAAATATTTACTTACATACATGATATGAATATTTGGGGAAATCTTTATCAGGATCAGAGGTATCCCATATCATCCGGATTCGGAAATACAGAAGAGAACACCCTGGAATATAGAAAGAGATTACGCCAATATATCAGCAACAACGATATAAAGACCGTATCGGATATTGGCTGTGGTCTTTGGGAGTTTGAACACAAAGAGTTTGATGCTACGAAATATGTGGGCGTGGATTGCGTAAAAAAGGTGATCGCGTTTAACAGGGAAAGATATAATCGTGCGGATAGGCAATTTCTTCACGCAGACGCCCTGATAGATGTGGCGGCTTTGCCGGATGCCGACCTGTGTATTGTAAAAGATGTGTTGCAGCATTTATGTAATGACTATGTAATCCAGTTGCTGGAAGCGCTTCAACAAAAATCCAAGTACGTATTGCTGACGCACGATTGTCAGCAAAAAGTTGATAATGCGGATGTGGCTAATGGCGACTATCGGCCGTTGTCTCCGGATATGGCGCCATTGAATCAATTTTTACCAAAGACCGTGTGGCGTTGTGGGCTCAAGCGCGTTATGGTTATCGGTGCGGGCAAGGATGAGTTTAGTAATGTGTATGCGTACCAGGTTGGGGGGCGTGCAAAAGCGGATAAAACAGAAAATGTCAAAGTAGATGACAATGAAAATCTCTTGGAGTCCTGCCGGAAATCTAATGTGCGGGTATCATCACAAAGTGGCAACGGGGGCAGGGTTCTGCTGGCGATTCTGGCGCGAAACAAAGCGCACGTACTGCCTAAGTTTTTAGAATGTATTGAAGATATCGACTACGATAAAAAATCGATTGTGGTGTATATCAATACCAACAATAACAGTGATGGAACGACGGAAGTGCTGGCGCAATGGACGGATGATCACAAGGGGGCGTATGCGCATGTAGAGTTTGATCCGCATGAAAATGTGCTGTTGCATGACACCACCACCAACCCCCACACATGGAGTCCGCCAAGGTTTAAGGTGTTGGGTGAAATTCGTAACAAGAGTTTACGAAAAACAATCGAGTATAAATGTGATTACTATTTTGTTGTAGATTGCGATAATTTTATTGAACCCTGTACCTTAAAGGATATGATTGCGGAAGATAAGCCGATCGTTGCGCCGATGCTGACCGCGATGCCGGATAAAAATAGCAATTATAGTAATTTTTTTACCGATATAACAGCGAATGGATATGCGAAATATAAATCCAACTACACAAAGTATTTAGAAAGGGAAGAGGTGGGAACATTCGAGGTTCCTGTCGTGCACTGCACCTATTTGATCAAGAAAGAATATATCCCGAAACTAAGTTATTTGGACGAAACGGTCCATCACGAATTTGTAGTTTTTTCCAAGTGTGCTAGGGAAAATAATATAAGTCAATATATTTGCAATAAGAAGTATTATGGCTGTTTAGTTTTTTTTCTTAAAGAACATATGAGTTTGGAAGAGGAGCGTAACGAATTGAAAGGGCACCCAATGATGGCTCTAAAAAGGTGCCCCAATTAGAAGGTGTTCATCCGGAACCGGAAGGCGCTGGTCTGATAAAAAAAAGGGCGAGGGATGCCCCCCTCGCCCCGGTGGGAAGCCGGTATACCGGCGATTCCCTCCCCCCTGTAAATTTTTTTCTACTCCTGGATCACCGAAATAGCCGACACTTCGATGATCTGAACACCGGCAGCCTCCTTTACCGTGCCGGTGGCTTTCACGTATTTGCCCACCACATCCGATAAATCCTGGCCGGCCACCAGGTAGTTGCCCGTGTCGGCAAAAATGGTCAAGCCTTTATCGGTTTGCAGCACGGTGCCGATGATCGATTTGGCCTGCTGGCCGGGCAGGGTATTTGGGCCGGTCTGGGCCATGTTCTCAGCTTCCTGGTCCTGCGGTGCGGTCGCTTCGGGCAGGGTAGCGGTTTCATTGGAGCACGCCCCCAGAAACAGGGCACTTAGTACTATTAAAACAGATATTCCCCTAACAATATTCATTTTGTCCTCCTTTTGGATGTACGAACATGGTTTGCGGAGGCAATTTCCGCAACGTAACCTCAGAAAAAAACCGTGCTGTTATAGCAAGGCGGATATACACCCACGCATGGTTATGTCCGCCGAACTTCTTCAAATTTGATGCCAGATTTTAAGTGCTTGAAATTAAAGGAAACAGTTCTTGCAAGATTCACCCGGCGCGTTTTGCGGTTACAAATATTGCGCGCGGCGGGGCAATAATAGTAATCCTTACTTTGGATTTGGGCGCGACAAGTTTGGATGCGGCGTCTCGATGTATGCACGCGGCGATTTTGTCGAGACGCCGTCTTCTTTGATTAGCAACCCTGTCGGCGGTGGTTTGGGCGATCAGATATCGAGGTTGGCCGGCTCATAATATTCCTTCGGTTTTTTGCAGGAGGGGCATTTGTTGGGTGGCTCGGTGCCTTCATGGGTGTAGCCGCACACACTGCATTTCCATTTAATCGCTTCATCACGCTTGAAAACCATCCCGGATTCGACCAATGCAATCAGTCTTTTATACCGGGCCCGGTGGTGGGCTTCAATCCGGGCGACCTGCTTGAAGGCAATGGCTGCCGCCTTGTTGCCCTCTTGCTCGGCTTCTTTGGCAAAACCGGGATACATGCTTTCTACTTCATAGTCCTCGCCGCCCATGGCCTCTTTCAGGTTGGTCAAGGTGTCGCCGATACCGTCAAGCAAAAGCAGATGATCCTTGGCATGCTGCATCTCGTTCATGGCCGTCTCTTCAAAGATTTTGGCGATGTAGTGATACCCTTCCTCGCGGGCCTTTTCGGCGAAAAAAGTGTATTTGTTGCGGGCCTGGGATTCACCGGCAAAAGCCGCCTTCAGGTTTTCGGTGGTCTTACTCATATGGGTCCTCCTTGGGGTTGGGGTGAACGTTAAGGTGTATCTGTTTTTCGATTGAGCCCGGCGTTGGCGCGGGCTGGATTAAGAACGATCGTTATTAAAGGCTCGCAATTAAGGGTTCGCAAAAAAATAATAAGATACCTTAAATTATTAATTCTTAATTTTAAATTCTCAACTGCACTACCGGCTTGCCCATCCGATCACCCCGCAGGCCAGGCGCTTACCCGCGTTGCCGGCGGGTTGGGACTGAAAGTCGTCCGCCCGGTCGTGCACAATGACACTGCGACCGATAATCGATGTCGGGCCTTCCAGCGTAAGGTGCGGATCGACAAAATCGGCAACGGCCAGACCGGCCTCATCGGCTTCAATGTTGCCCAGATCGCCGACGTGGCGTATTTCGGCGTCCGGTGCGCCGTGGGCGGTATCCTGTGGATTGAAATGACCTCCGGCCGACTCCGCATCGTCGGCCCGGCAATCGCCGTAGGTGTGAATGTGAAATCCGTGCACACCGGGCGTCAGTTTTTTGATTTGCACCCTCACCCGCATCCCGGCCCTGGTCCTGGTAAATTCGACGACGCCCTCAACCATGCTGTCGCTGGTGGGCATCAAAACCGCCACGGCGTCCGCGCGCGGCTTGCCGAAACCGCCGCCTTTACACGCAATAAAGACCGTTAACATCGCCGTTGAAACAACCACCATCAGTACCGCTATCTTTTTCATTCGGTTTCGCCTCCTGTCCCCGCATCGGGTTTTTTCTATCGTTGCATCGGTTGCATTGTGGTGCTAAACGACTTTTAGAAGTACTTCGCCCCGACAGTACCGGTTAACCGGTTTTTTGCAAGTTGATATCATTGACGCATACAGCGCAATTTGGCCAGATCTTCGGCGTAGCCATAAAGATGCAGGCCCTTGCTCTCCACGATCATCTCGCCGTCCTTGACGCCGATTTCATTGGCCATGTATTCCTTCAAATTCTGGATGCCCGCCAGGTTGGCCGGCAGACCGCCCCATAGGTCCCAGGAGCGGAAGTAAATCACAAAATGTAGAGCTTCATCTTGAATGCGCGTGTCGATGGACCGCAAACACGGCGGGTCGACCAGGGTCATGTCGGTTGGATGGGCCACCTGCAGCACCATCTGGTTGTTACGGTGGCCGAAATTCTTGTATGTGTGAATGGCCCATTCGATCTGGTTCAGGTAAAGACAACCGTCTTCCTCGAACACGATTTTGCCGTCCACATCGCGCTTGTCGATGATTTCGGTGTTGTTCGCCTGCCACCAGTCGCGTTTGTCGCCGGTGAGCGGCGCTCTGGTGAGCCGCTCGCCGTAGGTGTAAGACTCTCCCTCGGCCTTGGCACCGGTCATCAGGTACTCGATGTAGGAACGTTCATAGCCGTCGCCGCCGTAGATATACCCCTCTTCCACCGGATTGGGGATGCCGCAGGCCGGGGGGATGTCCGGCAACAGCGGTTGGGTGCCCGGGTGACGCACATAGCCGGTAAAATAATCATATTCCAGCCGGGTTTGACCGGCATACGAGCCCCGGTCGATGGTGAACCGGCGACCTTTGTCCAAAATATCATGCACCGCCTGAAACCATAAATCAGGCAGATCCCTTGCTTGCACAAAATGAATATTCATTGTGACTCCTTTGGATCGGGGATGTTGGGGGTGTTTTGGCAACCTGACGCATGTCCATCAAAAATTGGCCCTTTATACTGTTTTTAAGTAAAGGGGGTCAAGCATGTAAAATATGTTTTATAGTGTTGGCTATTAACGTCAATATAGTTTTATATTAACTTTATTGTTGTAAATTAACGACAATAAATAATGGTTTGTTGACAAAATATAGTTATGGCTTTATTGATGGATATATTCGACATAGATTCGTTTTTTAACAAATAATGTTCGGATTAGAGGGCATAATGGAAATTTACAGTATGAGCGATCCGGCCATCCTGCGGGAAATCGGGCAACGCCTGAAGCGCAGACGGCTGGAAAAAAACCTGTCCCAGCAGAACCTGGCGGTCGCCGCCGGCCTGAACCGCACCACCATCAGTGAGATTGAACGCGGGGCGCCCTTTGGCGTGTTGAGCCTGATTCAAATCCTGCGCGCGCTCAACGCCCTGGAGGCCCTCGACGCCTTTTTGCCACCACCCGGACCGAGCCCTTTGCAACTGGCCCGGATGAAAGGGCGGCAGCGGCAACGGGCGTCCAGGCAACCCCCAATAAAACCGGATAAAGGAGACGCACAATGGTAGCCCGGGTCGATACCGCCTATGTTCATTTGTGGGGCCATCGGATGGGGGCCGTGGCCTGGGACCCGGACCGGCAGGTCGCCACCTTTGAATTCGACCCGGCGTTTTTAAAGACCGGGCTGGACCCGGCTCCGTTGCAGATGCCGTTAACCCCGACTCGCCGGTCCACCCTGCTGCACAGTTTCCCCGAACTGCCTCGCCGCGCGTTCCGGGGGCTGCCCGGTCTGTTGGCCGACGCGTTGCCGGACAATTTCGGCAACCGGGTCATCAATGCCTGGCTGGCGCGCCAGGGGCGCGATCCTGCGAGCTTCAGTCCGGTGGAACGTTTATGCTACACCGGCAAACGCGCCATGGGCGCCTTGGAATTTGCACCTGCGATCAATAAAGGTGTCGATCGATCCGTAGCCGTGGAAATCGATGCCCTGGTGGCGTTGGCGCAGGAGGTGACCCGCACCCGGTCTCAAATTAAAGGTGACCTGGATCAAAACGCGCCGACGACCCTGCTCGATCTCATCCGGGTGGGTACATCGGCCGGTGGTGCACGGCCCAAGGTCGTCATCGCCCTGAATGCGAAAACTAAGGCCGTGCGCTCAGGGCAGGTGGCGGCTCCGGCCGGCTACGACCATTGGATTCTGAAACTGGACGGGGTCGGCGACCAAACCCTGAGCGATCCGGCCGGTTACGGCCGCATCGAGTATGCCTATCACAAAATGGCCGTGGCCGCCGGTATCGAAATGACGGCCTGCCGGCTGCTGGAAGAAAACGGACGGGCCCATTTTATGACCCGGCGCTTCGACCGGCCCACCGCCGGCGACAAGCGGCACATGCAAACCCTGTGCGCCCTGGCCCATTTTGATTTCAACCGGCCCGGCGCCTATTCATACGAACAAACCTTTCAGGTCATGCGCCAATTGCGACTGCCTTACAGCGATGCCGAACAGCAATTCAGGCGCATGGTGTTTAATATCGTGGCCCGCAACCAGGACGATCACACCAAAAACATCACTTTTCTCATGGCGCCTGACGGCACCTGGCGGCTATCTCCGGCCTATGACGTGATTTTCGCCTACAATCCGGCCGGGCAGTGGACCAGTCGGCACCAGATGACCGTCAACGGCAAGCAGGACGATTTTGAAAAGGCCGATTTACTGCAAGTGGGAAGACAGATGAATATCAAGCGGCGAGCCGCCGTTATCGATGAGGTGGTTACGACCGTGGCTGCCTGGCCGGCATTTGCCGCCCGGGCAGATGTCAACCCGGCCCAAATCAAGGCCATCGGCAGTACCCATCGGTTGCTGGTATGAAGATCCCGGTCTATACTCGACAGCCCCTAGTAAAACAACCACAGCATACCGGTCACAACC
Organism: Desulfobacterales bacterium; assembly: GCA_028282295.1. Lineage (GTDB taxonomy): Bacteria > Desulfobacterota > Desulfobacteria > Desulfobacterales > JANQIE01 > JANQIE01. The sequence goes on from JANQIE010000293.1 coordinate 35,256, forward strand.
AGCAGAAAAATCAGGCTCAAGGGGGCGCCGGCTTTGAGGAAATCGACACTGCGGTAACGGCCCGGTCCCATGTAAAGGGCGTTGACCTGGTGGGTGGGAAGTAAAAAGGAATTGGAGGCTGCCAAGCCCACCATCAGGGCGGCCAGACGCGGATCTGTGCCCATTTGCTGAGCCAGGTTGATGACCAGCGGCACCAGCAGAACGGTGGCGCCCACATTGGAGACCACCAGGGTGAACAAGGTGGCTACCAGGCCGATGACAAACAGCAACACCACCGGGGGCGGCTGACCGACCAGGGCCAACAGGTGTTGGGCCAGCCAGGCGGCGGCCCCGGTCTTTTGGGTTGCCACGCCCAGCGGGATCAGGCCGGCAAGCAGGAAAACCGTGCGCCAGTCAACGCCGCTGTATGCTTCATCAATGGTGATGACCTTGGTGAGGATCATACCCAAGGCGCCCACCATCAGGCAAACCGCCAGTTTCAGATCGGTTACAAAGACGAGCAGGGTCGCCAGCGCAAAGCAGGCCAGGGCGGCCCCGGCCTTTTGGGGGTGGAGAACTTCGTGGTCAAAGGCGTGGCTGAAAATCAGGTTTCGTTTTTGACGAAAACGCTGAAAATGCTCCCACCGGCCGTGCATCAGCAACCCCTCGCCCGGATGCAGGGTTTCCCGGCTCAGGTGGGCATAGCAAACATTGTCTTCACGGTACAACGCCAGCGGCGCCACTAGGTAGTTGTGCCTAAAATGGATTTCGCCCAGGGTTCGGCCGATAAATTTGGAGTGCGGTGGCACAACGGCTTCCACCAGACCGGCGTACTCGCTGGCCAGATCGGTGGCGAAGACCTTCAGGTCGGTGGCCGGGGGCGTGTCGAGTGCGGCGGCGGCCCTTTCCAGGTTTTCTTCCAGGGCGTAAACCGCCAGTACCGCTCCAGGTTCGACAATTTTATTAAAGGGCGGTGGGATCAGCTTTTTGTTGCCCTGTTCGGCGGCCATGGCGATGGTGAAAACCGAATACCTGTCGCTCAACTCGCCCACGGTGATTTTATGGCGGCTTTGAGTCGGAATGCGGATCTCCGCAAGACGTCCCAGTTTGTCGTAGTATTGCACCGGACATTCGCCGTTTTGATCCAGGCCGCACGCTTCGGGCGTGTCCGCGACCTGCGGCAACAGGGCATTGCCGAACAAGGCAAAATACCCGACGCCGACCACCACGAGCACCACGCCGATGGGGGTCACGCTGAACAGGTTCAGGGGCGGCAGGCCAAAGGGCGCCAGAAGATCGTTGAGCATGATCAGCGGACTGGACCCCACTAAAGTGATGGTCCCGCCCAGGATGGCCGCGAATCCGACCGGCATCAACAAACGGGCCGGAGCGATTCGGCTTTGACGGCTGATGCGCCGGATGGCCGGCAGGAACAACGCGGCCGCCCCGATGTTTTGCATCACACTGGAGATAAAGGCCACGGTGACCGACAAGAGCGCGATGATGCGGGTACGGTTGTTGCCGGTCAGGGCCACCAGTGGCCGCACCACACGGCTGATCACGCCGGTATGATCCAGACCGCGGCCCATGATGATCACCGCTATGATCGACACGACCGCGTTACTCGCCAGCCCCTGAAAGGCGCCGGCCCCGTCCACAAGCCCCAGGATCGGCAGCAGCAGCATGACCAGGATGGCCACCAGATCCACCCGAATCCGGTCGGTCAGGAACAAAACAACGGCCAGGGCCATCACCCCGAAAACCAATACCATGTCGGTGGTCAGCGCCATTGGAACCATCTACCTAGTCACCTATTTTTGCAAAAAAACATTTTTTGCTATTCACGCAAAGCCGGATGGCCGTGTCAAGCAAATTAGTGTCCATCCGTAAATGGTGGATTTTGACTCAGGCCAAGGCCGCAGCGAATTTGAAACCGCAGGCGTAGCCAAGGCTACGTCGCAAGAACATGAATGGCTACGCCATTATTTCAAATTCGTGAGAACGCCGGCCTGGGCCAAAAGATGCCATTTCCGGATGGACACTAATTAATATCTGTTGGGCGGCAGCCGTGGCAGAGGGCGCCTTGACAGCCCCGAACCAGGGTCTCATGTTGAGATTAAACTGTCAAAGCGACACCTTAAAACGAGGAGACTGCTAATGGTACAAAAAACGATTATCGACCTGGAAAAGCTCAATACGCTCAACTCAGAAGGCTGTGCAGCCTGCCATCAAAAATTCACCCTGGGTGAACCGGTGGTGCTGGCCTGCGGGGCCTGGGAGGGCGGTCCAAAATGGATTCATGAAAACGAAGCGGTTTTCGATCGGCGGACCTCGTCGTATGTTGAACGACGCTGTTATGATTCGCAAATTCATGCAACGGATTAAACGCTCATTTAAAGATCTGCCGGATTTTCTGGGACAGGATTTCCAGGCTGTAAGGTTTTTGCAAAAAGCCGGCGCAACCGCGTTCCAGGATGTTTTTGGCCTGACCGTCCTTGCTGTAACCGGTTGACAGCAGGACCTTGACGGTCGGATCGATGGATATCAGACGGTCAAAGGTCTCGCTGCCGCCCATGTCCGGCATGACCACATCGAGGATTACCAAATCGATGCGGTCCTTTTCGGCCGCGTAGATAGCGATGGCCTGCTTTCCTCCGTTGGCCACGTGAACCGTGTAGCCCAGTTCGGACAGCATGGACCGGCCCACCTCCAGCACCAATTCTTCATCATCCACCAACAAGATCGTTTCGGTTCCTTTCAGCAGTGATGGCTGGGAGCTTGTGGCCACGTTGGCGGTACGGTTGGAGGCGGCCAGATAGATAAACACCGTGGTGCCCTGATTCACCTCACTTTCAATGCGGATGATGCCGGCGTGGTTTTTGATGATGCCAAAGGCGGAGGCCAACCCCATGCCGGTGCCGCGCCCAACCTCTTTGGTCGTGAAAAAAGGCTCGAATACGCGGGCGATGGTGGCCGAGTCCATGCCCACCCCCTCATCGCGGATACTGATCTCGACATAGGGGCCCGGCTTGACCTCATGAGGGTGGGTTTCATTTTCGTTCAGGCGGACGTTGCGTGTAGACAAATACAGGTTGCCGCCCCAGGGCATGGCATGCCAGGCGTTGACGTACACATTGAGCAGCACCTGTTCGATCTGGCCGGCATCGACGGTGACCTGTTTGACGTTCTTTTGCAAGTTGCTGTGAATCTTGATTTCACGCCGGGTACGGCCGAACATGTTGCTGGTGCTGCGCACCAGATCATTGGGGTTCACCGGCGTGACCTGATATTTGCCGCCCCGGGCAAATCCAAGCAGTTGCCGGGTCAGGTTCGAACCGCTGTTGATGTGCTGCTCGATGTTTTTGAGTTTGCCAAACACGGGGGCCTCGGGGTTGGTTTTGAGCATGATCAGCGATACATTGCCCTGAATACCCATCAACAGGTTGTTGAAATCATGCGCAATCCCGCCAGCCAGGGTGCCGAGCGACTCAAGTTTCTGGGCCTGCTGCATCTGGGCTTCCATGCGTCGCAGTTCCTGTTCGGCCCGCAAGCGATCCGATATATCGCGCACAAATCCCCGGAATCCGGTGGGGTATTTGTGGGCGTCTTTTTTCAAGGATACCGAAACCTCCAGCAAGGCACTGTCGCCCCCCTTTTTTACAATTTCCAGATCATTGAGCGAGGCTTTTTCCCCGGTCCGGTAAATACGGCTGAGCAGCCAGGTCATCTTGCGCGCGGCGCTGGGCGACACAAGTTCACGCAGATCCATGGCCCGCAGCTCATGCGCAAAATACCCCACGATGTCACACAAGGCCGGATTAAAAAAAAGCAGTTTGCCTTCAAAATCGGTTTCAAAGTACCCTTCCTCAATGCTTTCCAAAATCGTGCGATACTTTTCCTCACTGCGATGCAAAGCCCTTTCGGCCTGCTTGCGCATGGTAATATCGGTCAAGGAGGCGATGCTCTTCTGGGTGCCGGGAATCATGGCGATTTTGATCACCACATCCTTGGTCACTCCGGCGTTGTCGATCAATGTAATTTCGTATTCATCCGGGATTTTGGAAGCATTGGGACTGCGGCGCAGGGTGTGGTAGCTCGTGATGCGTGGCCGGTCCTCGGGGATGACGAAATCGGTAGTCACCATGCGGCCTTCGATCTCTTGGCGGGTATACCCGGACAGTTCGACCGCCTTGGCATTGACCATGGAAATGGTCATATCCGGTTCGATGATCAAAGTGGCGGTGCCGGCGTTTTCAAACACACTGCGGTAGCGGGCTTCGCTGTTCTGCAACGCCTGCTGCATCTTTTTCTGCTCGGTGACAATTTCGGAATAAAGGATGATGCCACCGATTTCACCGTCCGCCCCCCGCCAGTTGTACAAGCGGCGCCGAATCCAGTCGGTCCGGCCGTCGGCCCGGTGGAACAGTTCCCCATCCGACTGGATGACCTCGCCTGCCAAACAACGACGATGTTCATCCTTCCAGTGCTCGGGGATATCCGCAATGAGTTCATAGTGACAACGGCCGGTCGGATCGGTATCCATCAGGTTGTGGTCTTTGCGCCAGCGCCGGCTGCAGGCGATATAGCACATTTGGGTGTCGAACATAGCCACCGGCGCCGGGGTGTGTTCCACAAACAGACGCAACAGTTCTTCTTGCCGGCGCAGTTTGGCTTCATCCGCCTGCCATTGTCGTTGCTGTTGCTCCAGGCGGGCGATCTTGCGGCGCAAGGCTTTGATGGTGTCGGACTCGCTACACTGGGCGGTGAAATTGTTTTTCATGAATAATCAGGCTGGTGCAGTTGGACGTTCAGGATATGGCGGCACTGCTGGTCCGTTTGGCGCGATATCTGAGCGGCAGCGTTTTGGTTCGAAACCTGGGGGTCAACGTGATGAGCATGCCTACATAAGCGCCCAGCGGGCATCGCTGGACCAGGCCGGATTGTTCGATCTTGCGGCCGATCTGTCCCGGGTTGCCCGGCAATTGACAAACAGTGCGCCAGACGATCGGCACATCGCCGACCAGTTTGCGGATAATCTGTTTTAGTTCCCAGACACTGTAAAATTGCGCGTGATTAAATAAAGTTTTGTTGAACAACCCTTGCAGGCGAATTTGCATCCCGCGCACGGCATACCGGTTCAGCACACCGATGAACAATTTATCCTTAGCCACCCGGCAAGCCTCGGCGATTGCCTTTTTCGGATCGTCGACAAATTCCAAGGTCGTATTCAGCAAGGCATAGTTGAAGGCGTTATCGTCAAAAGGCAGGTCTTCGGCGATACCGCGGTGCAGATCGGTCCGGTTTTTTATTTTTTCTTTGGCAATATCGAGCATGTACGGCGAAGCATCCAGGCCGCTGACCTGCACCCCCAGATCGATCAGGGGTTGAAAACCGGCACCGGTGCCGCAGCCGATATCCAGGACGCGCTCGCCCCCCTGGGGTTGAAGCATGTCGAGCATCAACCGTTTTTCCATGTCCAAGGCAAACCGATTGCAGGTTCTGTTCAACCACTCATCGTAAGCCCTTGCATCGTAAAAATCGAATACACGTCCCATGCCGCGTAATCTAATTAAACTCAGCGATATTTTCAAGGGCAAACAATTTCAAGAAGAAATCCAAATAAAAACTAAATAGCCCGATTCACGCCAATCGTGCCGGTGGCAACTATCCATCCGTAAATAGCATTAAGCGGCCCTTGCGTTACGCTCATTTGGGCGGCGGCTTTGATTTGTATTGCTCTGTCCCGAAGGTTTGCGGCCAAACCTGCTTGAAGGCGGTTTGCGGGAAATAGCAGTAGGGGCATTCCTTTGGCGGTTCGTCGGCCGTGTGAATATAGCCGCACATGCGACAACGCCAGCCCTTGATTTTTGGATCGACAACGCCGTCCGGCACGGCAAAATCGATCCCTGTCAGCATCGGAAAATCTTCCAGCGGCGGCAAGGACGGCTGGTATCCATGCAGCACGAAGCCCGACACGATGATGCGTTGGATTTCACTGGTGCCTTCGTAAATTTTGAACAATCGGGTGTCGCGGTACAACTTTTCGATGGGATAAAGGCGCGTATAACCGTAGCCGCCGAAAATCTGCAACGCTTCCTCAACCACTTCCATCGCCGCCTCGGTGGCGTAAAACTTGGCGATCGATGCCGTCACGGTGGGGTCCTGGCCACTGTCGGCTTCCCAGGCTGCTTTCCAGGTCAACAGCCGCGCGGTCTCCACCTTTTGATACATCTCAGCAATCTTGAACTGGATGGCTTGGTTATTGGCGATTTTAACGCCGAACGTGCGGCGCTTCTTGGCGTAGTCGACCGCCAGTTCCATGGCCGAACGGGCCGCCCCCACCGCAAATGAGCCGATGATCGGCCGAGTGCGGGAAAAGGTCTGCATGGCCAGGACAAAGCCCTCACCCGGTGGTGCGACAACATTTGCCTTGGGCACGCGCACATCCTTGAAGTTGATCCCGGCGGTGTTGGAGCAACGCTGCCCCAGTTTGGGAATATGCCGGCCGACGGAGACCCCTTTCCAGTTGCGGTCGACCAGAAAAGCGCAGATCCCTTCATGGGCCTTTTTAGGATCGACGGTGGCAAAAACCGTAATGTAGTCGGCAATACCGCCGTTGGTAATCCAGTATTTGGTGCCGTTGAGAATATAGTCGTCGCCGTCGGGCCGGGCCAGACACCGAATTCCCGACACATCGCTGCCCATCACCGGCTCGGAAGTGGCGAAACAAATCAGTTTGAAATCGGCCGCAATCTCGGACAGGATCTTTTGTTTGAGCGGTTCATTGCGGCACAGCATGATCGGCTCCATGCCCAACGAGTTGTCGAAAATAGAGGTCGCCAAGCCCGGACACACCGCTGCGATTTCCTCCGTCAGCAGGGCGCTTTCCAGGGCGCCACGGCCCTTGCCGCCGTAAGCCTTGGGAATGTCGCCGTTCATGATTCCGGCCTCAAACGCCTTTTTGAGAATAAAAAGGGGAAGCTCATCGCGGGCGTCATACTCCCAGGCCACCGGCAAAATTTCCTCCAATGCGAAGCGGCGGGTTTGATCCCGCAGTTCAATCTGTTCAGGTGACAGGTTGAAGTTTAGCATGTGACCTCCTTTGTTGTCGTTGGTTTGATGATCGCAGGTATGCAAGGGCCGCGGCCCTAACGGCTCAGCAACCAAACCAAAAAAGGGAACAATACAATGACCAGAATTACAACAATTCCCGGCAGGGTCTGATAGGGGGCGTGCCAGGGTTTACCGGCCAGACGCGCTTTTTTTAACTCGGCCAAAAACATGTTGCCGATCATACCGGCGGCGATGAGAACACAGACAGCCGTAATTACTTGTTTGAGCAATGGGATTCAGTCCTTTTCGTTTAAGACACAAATGGTATCAATAAAAAAAAACACTATTGGATTTGATGCACGCAATCAACTATAGACGGGCGTTAAATTGGAATCAATGCAGGATAAAATAAAAATACATCAATTTGGGGTCCGGAGGGCGGTCTGGCCGACGACAACCAATGCTTGGGCAACGTCTCTGGTAGCGGACGGGGCTTGCGGCCCGTGTGGCTGCGGCCATCGAAAGCGCCAGGGCCAAAAGATGCTATGGATGGGCACAAGCTCACAGCGACTGTTGAAAAATCGCGAGTGAACCAGTATGTTAGCCGCCGATACCTTAGATGCTGGCAGGAGCGGCGCCTCGCCGCGATTAAATGTGCGTAGCGCACGCGAATCGCG
>JANQIE010000174.1 GCA_028282295.1 Desulfobacterales bacterium
GTGCCCATCCGGAAATAGTAGATTTTGGTTCAGGCCAAGGCCGCAGCGAATTTGAAACCGCAGGCGTAGCAAGGCTACGTCGAGGATTGCAAATTCGTGAGAACGCGGGCCTGGACCAAAAGATGCTATTTCCGGATGGACACGAGTTAGCGTTCATCCGGAAAAAAGCATGGTCGTGGTGGCAGCATCACACCTATTCGCGACATGTTCCGTCAAATTTGCAAAAAAATGGTAAGCGAAGCAAGATTTGATTAAGGAAAATCCTGAATTAATAATTCGAAATACCTGAACCTCAAACTGCAGCAACCTGCAAAAACACAAATCGTCGCGTTTAAAACGAATACCATACAAGATGCCTGGTATTCCGTACAGGTGAAAGAAGGGATGTTCGATAGTAAAGTTTGCCAAACATAAAAAAGCGTTAAACTCGCGGGATACTACATTCGACTACCTGATAAAAATCGGCTCACGACACGTCCGGACTTTCTTGAACAATATGATTAAGTAAGACCGAACAGGCGCAGGTTAATGATTGATCCGATCAACGTCACGCAACTAGCGCATCTTAGGGCTCGCCCAAAAAAAAATTCACATTTTAGGCGCCCGGCTTCAGGTCATCTTGGCCCGATCTGAGGTCCCAGATGTGATATTATTTTTGTGCGAACCCTAAGGCGACTTCAACCGCTGCAAAATCGCCAGCCGGGGATCGACCGCTTTTTCACGGCAGCGGCAGGGCTTCACATTCAAATCCGACCCGCAGGTGCTGCACAGCCCCTTGCAGGTTTGCCGGCACAACGGTTGGTAAGGCAATGCTAAAACCACCTGCTCCTGCAACGCGGAACCGGTATCGATTTCATTGCCGTCGAACATTACCAGTTCAACGTCCTGATCGGTAAGCTCAATCACTTCATTTGAACCGACGCTGTCGGTAAACACAGGAATCGGCGAGTAGATGAGTGTAAACACCGCACTCAGCGGCATTTCAAAATCATTCAGGCACCGGCAGCATGCCAGCTTGACGATGGTCGTGAATTCGCCCTGCATTTCATACAGACTATCAAGGCGCCGCAATGCCAACACGATTTGCAGGGGCTTTGGAAAATCACACTCGCCTTCAGCTTTGAGTTGGGCCAACACAGGAAACTGCTCAAACGATTCTTCGAAGGCCAGCTCGAGTCCCTCTTCTTGAATTTGATCCACATGAATTCGCATTTAATGTCTCCCTTCGGTCCCCCCCCGGGCGAAAAAATCGGTTACATGGATAACGCTCTTTGACAATAGGGGATGCGATTAAATTTCAAGTCATCTTTGACGCCAATACTAATCATCATCGTCGGCATTGCCCCCTTTGCATGCAAAATAAGCATCCGCGCAGGTCCGTTCAATACGATCAACCTTGCGGATTGCGAACAAGCCCGCAAATGAATTTGCATGCGCCGGTCGACAATGCTATGAATACAAAAGTTCTAAAACAACCTTAACTGCAATGCCGTTAACTTAAGCCCTTCGTACAGTTGACTCAAATGTAGGCGCGGCGTTGCGCCGCGATTCAAATTTAAGTGCAACAAAGTTATTCTAATCGCGGCGGGACGCCGCTCCTAAAACTTTAATTTAACGGCATTGACCTTGGAAAGGAATCTGTGTGTTTACCATTAAAGAATTAATCGACATTGCCATTCGGATCGAACAAAACGGCGCGACAGCATATCAGCAAGCCAAAGCCAAAACAACCAGACCGGCGTTTAAGGAGCTAATGCAATGGCTGGTCGACCAGGAACTCGAACATGCCCAATGGTTTCGCGATCTGGGGGCACGCCTGCCGGAAGAAACACAGACTTCGGCAGTCCAGGAGATCGACCCGGCCTTCATCGAGAACCTCATGGGCGGTCAAAGCTTTTCACTGGACGACGTCGATTTTGCAGCGCTGGAGCAGTTTCAGGATGTGTTTAACGCAGCCATCGAGCTTGAAAATGACACCATCCTGTTTTACGAAATGCTACTCCCGTTCATCGACAACCCGCTGACCGCCGAACAGCTCAACCTGATTATCAAGGAAGAAAAAGGACACGTGCGGCGACTGCAGGAAATGCTGGCTGATGAAACCGCCCTGACCCGGTGCTAAGGGGCTCACGAAAAAACTATTTCACATTTTAAGCGCCCGGATCTAACGATACAGACGACGTCTGACCGTGGTGCTATTTCACATTACCGGCCGCGTTTCCCACGGTAACTCAAAACTCCAATTCCCTGATTTTCGACAATCCGATGTCGCCAAAGGAGACTGCGCATGCTGGCAACCATTACCGTCGCCGGCGCTGACATTTTAGGCCGCCTCGAAAACGATTCCACCAACGAAATACGAATCAAATTCTCCGAAGAAACTTTAGCCCAAATGACCGACTGGGCGAAAAGATACGACCGTAGCGCCCGCGCCGGCGATTCATCCCGGCTCATCGCCCTGGGCACCGAAATGTTCGCCTGGCTCGATGCCGAAGGGTGGGCCTCCGGTTGGGCCAACAGCCCAAACCATCGGCAACTCGAAATCAGCGTGGACAATCCGAATTCAAAGGCCGCCAACGCCTTGCTCAACCTGCCGTGGGAAATCCTGGCCTACCAGAAAGACTACCTGGCGGCCGACCGGCAAAAGACCTACATCGTTCATCGCAACATTGAGCTGCCTCTGCGAAGTGATCCGCCGGCCCCGATCCATCGTGACCTGGCCGTGATGTTCATGGCCGCCGCCCCCTGGGGCGTGCGGGAACTCGACTACGAGGCCGAGGAAGCCGCGATCCTCCGGGCCACAGCAAGTCTGCCGCTACATCTTTTTGTGGAGGAAAGCGGTTGCCGGGATATTCTCAAGGCCAGGCTGAACCGGCAAGGTCCCATTGAAGTGATCCATCTTTGCTGCCATGGCGATTTTCATCCCGACAAAGGGCCGGTCCTGGCTCTGGAAACACCCGAAGGCGCCAAATCCGAAACCACGCCGGACGCGTTAGCCGATACCCTGGGGAAAAACAAAGCACCACTGGTCGTTCTCGCGGCCTGCCGCACGGCTCAGAAGCCCCAAAACCGCACCGCCCTCCAGAAAGCCGTCGGGCTGGAACCCTTTGTCCAGGCCCTGATCAAAGCAGGCGTGGCCAACGCATTAGGCTGGGACGGATCGGTTTACGATCTGGACGCCACCCAATTTGCGCATACCTTCTACGCGGAACTGGCGCGGTTTCATTCGGTGCCCTACGCGGCCGCCATCGCCAGGCAGGCCGTACTGAACAAAAACCGTTGCGATGCCCACACCGGCAGACATTGGCACATGGCGCGGGTCTATACCAGCACCCATGGCAACAAGCCTTTGTGCGACCCGCGCCAACCCAAACGCAAACTGCGCAAAGACGCCGGTTACAAGGAATTTCTCGACAAAGCCCATCAAAAAATACCGGTGGCCGCGGGCCAGGAGTTTGTGGGGCGACGACGGGAGGCCCAAAAAATCATCGGCGCTTTACACGCCACCAAAAGCGCCGGCGTGCTTCTTTACGGCATGGGCAGCATCGGCAAATCAAGCCTGGCCGCCCGCGTTGCCAATCGAATGCCCGATCACAACACCGTGGTTATCCACACCCGCTATGATGCCCCGGCCATTTTCGACCGGTTACTGGCGCCGCTACCGGTTCAAGACCGCAGCCGGTGGGCCGCCTTATGGCGCCACCGGATCACCCCCGGCGGCGAAAAATTTGGTGACGCCCTGAAAGCACTGCTCACCGGCCCTTTCGACCAGAAACCGATCCTGCTGATCATCGATGACCTTGAACAAGTGCTCGCCCCTCCCGAACCGGGCCGGGATCTGACACCGATCAAAGACGCACCTGAAACACCAGAAGCCTGGCGCCGCGCCCTGACCGGCATCCTGCAAGCATTCGACCGGCTGGAAACAACATCAAAGCTGCTGCTGACAAGCCGCTATCGGTTTACGCTACGCGACGACAACGGCCGGGATCTGGCAACGTTGCTGATACCGATCCAGTTACCCCCCATGGATCATCGAGAACGGATCAAGCAATGGAAGGCGGCCCGACACGCCGTGAAACGCAACCAAAATATCGATCATGACCGGGAAAACGAACTCGTCAGGCAGATCCTGGCCGTAGCCGGAGGGAATCCGGGCCTGCAGAAAATGCTCTGCCGCCCACTTCTGGCCGGAGAATTCACAACCGCCGAAAACGCCCTGAAAGCGGTGTTGGATTGGCGGACTTCGGGCCGGGTACCTTCTAAAGCAAGCGCGGCGGATGCGTTTTTCCGGCACATTTCCATTGAAACCTATGCCAACGCCATCACAAACACCGAGGCCAGGCAACTGCGGGCCGCCACCCTGTTCGCCGAAGGCTTTCCCGTGCCCCAAAGCGCCTTGGAGGCAGTCGGCCGGACCGCAGGCGTCGAGGCGCCCGAAGGCATCATTGACCGGCTGATGGGCCTTGGTCTGATCGACACCTGGGGCCGCATCGACACAGTCACCCATCTGGCGGTAAATCCGTTGGCCCGGCCGCTCGTCAAGCCCGAACTCACCGCAAACGAACAGGCCGCCCTGGCCGCCGCCGCGTTCCCGCTGCTGGTCGACGCATGGCAAAAACCAAACGGTAACTTTCCGCCGGATTGGCGCAGCCAGGTCGCCGCGCGTATCGGGTTGAAAGGCGGTGCGGCAGCGCGCGTCCTTGAACAAACCGCCCTTGCCGCCGGCAGCCATCTATTCAACGTCGAACGCAAGGCTGAAGCCGCCCTGGAATTACTAAAACCGACCTTGGCAAAACTAGACGCTGAAAACTTTCCACCCGATCCACGGTTTATCCTGCTCATGTCCAATTGTGCCGAGCATGCCGGAGAAACCAAATTGCAAATCGATCTGCTTGAGCGGGGGCTCGCCCTCAAATCCGATGACAAAGTGGCGCTGGCGCAAATCACGGCAACCCATGCCACCGTCCGGCTGATGGTTGAAGACCATGAAAGGGCTCTGAAAGCGCTAAGATCGGCGATCAAGCTTTTCGAGCAGGCCGAAGATGACCGATCACGCGCCGTCACCATGGGCAAAATCGCCGATATTCTCGTTCAACGCGGCGAGACCGCAGAAGCCTTGCGCATTCGGCGCCAAGAACAGCTTCCCATCTACGAGCGACTGGGCGATGAACATTCACGGGCCCTGACAATGGGTAAGATCGCCGACATTCTCGTGCTCAACGGACAGACCGACGAGGCCCTGCAAATCCTGCAGGAAGAATTACTGCCGAGCTTTGAACAACTCGGCGATGGACGCGAACGCGCCATTACCATGGGCCAAATCGCCGACATCCTCGTACAGCGGGGCAATACCGATGCCGCGCTACGAATTCATATCGAAGAACGACTACCGACCGCCAAAATGATCAACGATTTGGACACCATCGCCCATATCCGTTTAAGATGTGCCCAAATACGTCTTGGTCGCAAAAAAACGAACAACTCCGAGGAACAAACCATTATTGACGAATTAAAGGAAAGTTACCGGCTCTATGGCACCCTGAAATACGCGGAAGGCATCGCCGTTGCCGGCTTAACGCTGGGCCAACTACTGGCCGGGAAAGAAGGGATGGGCGATCAGGCCATCGATGTCCTGCTGCATGCCGCCCAGGCTTTTGAATCACTAAAAAAACAAACGCATGTCACAAGCATTTACAAATTATGCCAACAGATAGAGGCGGAAATTAAATCGACATCGCCCTGAAATTCGGATAGTTATCAGTGTTCAGTAAAGGCACACTGGCGACTGACAACTGAACCCTGATAACTATCCGAATTCTTAATTCAAAACAAAATGCCCCGGCTGAACCGGCGTCGCCCCTGAATAATCGCTTCGATGCGGGCTTGGGCCAAACGAATGGCCATTGCCAGGGCGCGGTAATCGCCGATGCGCAGCACGGTGAACACCAGGGTACGATAGACCTTGGCCCACCTGAGTTCCCGCAGCAGACTCCGATTCAACCAGCCTTGATACAAACCGGCGGCGCATTCAGGGGCGGTTCCCGCCTGCAGGATGGCTTGGGCGGCGAGCCGGCCGCTCGCGTGGGCATAGTAGATGCCTTCCCCCAACAATGGATCGGCCAGTCCGGCCGCATCACCCGCCAGCAGTAGCGCACCGTGATTGACACGGCTAAGATAATTGCCGTAGGGCAGCGGGAAGCCTTGCGCTTTGTGGAGCACACACTCCGGCAGATTCAAGGCGCGCAGAAAGGCGCCCAAATAGCGACGAAAACAAGGGGCGGCGCGATGATTAAGCCCGCAGATCCCGAGCACATGACGGTCCGACCCTGGAAACGACCAGGCATACCCCCAGGGAATAAACCCGAAGTAAAGTGTCGGCATCGTGGCCAGGCCCGGATGGCCGTCACGGGGCACTTCGACTTCAAGGGCCGTAGCCAGCCCCTGCTGCCAAGTATCGGGCAGATAACCGGCGGCGATCAGGGATCGGCGGACAAGGCTGTGAACACCGTCGGCCCCGATGATAAACCGGGCCCGCAATTCTTGTCCGCAGGTGGTGACAACCCGCGGGCCTTCGGGCTCGATGCGGGCCACACCCACCCCCAAGGCCAGCCGGGCCCCTGCCCGCGCCGCCCTTTGGAGCCAGAAGTGATCATACGTACGCCGATCGACCCGATGAAAGGCAAACGCCAAGCGCCCGCGCACGATCCGATTTGTACGATTGTAAATGGCATAGTCACGGCAAGCGTAGTCGATGAGCCCCTGCTGCCTGAGCCGGGTTAAATCCAGACCAAAAACCGTACGCAGAAGGTCGATGGTTTTCCAGGTCAGCAATCCTGCACACAACTTGGGCCGCGGAAAGGTGCTGCGATCTAACACGAGCACCCGCAAACCGCCCCGGGCCAGACACCACGCGGCGGTGGCACCGGCCGGCCCGCCGCCAACGATGATCACGTCATGATTAACAGGTAGGGGAGACGACATGGATTGTTCAAACCGGAGGCATCGGATTATTGCGAATTGTCCGGGCCGTGGACAAAATCATGAATCGGGCCTTCAAGATTTTCCAGATCCATGCGGGCCTGTTTCTCCAAAGCCAATTCCTGGTTGGCATCGCGCAATTTATGGATCAGGCTCTGGATAACCAGCATCAGGATCTTGTTGCCGCCCCGGGGATGCTTTTTGATGAAGGCCAGCACGGCCTTGCGGTGAATCCGCATGACCGTGGTTTCCTCCGGACTGGTGACGCTGGCGGTGCGCATTTCGCCCATGAAAATGGCCGCTTCGCCGAAAACACCGCCGGCTTTGATGGTGCAAATAAACTCCTCGTCCCGGCGGCCGTGCAAGGAGATGTACACCCGGCCGTCGAGCACCGTGAACAAAAAACGGGCGGCATCGCCCTGGGACACTATTTTCTCGTCTTTCCGATAAAATACAACTTCAATATGCGGCAGAAGGCCTTTGATCTCCTCTTCGTTCAAAAAGAAAAACAGCGGCATTTTGCGAATTTGGCCTAAATATAGTTCTGTGGGCATGGTCTCCGGCATAACATCTCCTCGCAAGTTTACGGTTCCTGCCACACCCCGCCAAAATGAGCGGTTGGAAAGGGAACCCGGATACGAAAACGGTATCTCCAAAAACCGGTTTTTTTTAATAACCTCAGAAACTTGACTATTTTATCAAAATCGATCCGCCAGTCAATCAAAACCGTCCTCACGCGTGCACCGACAATTTATTTTCCTGCAAAAAATCCGGCGCGCCGCGCGCTTTCAGCAACACCGTCACCGTCCAGGAGCACACATCGGAACTGACCGGCAGGTCGGCCGGCAGCCGATGGTCAAACCGGACCGTAACCGTTGTGCCCGCTTCCAGGATGCGACCGTTGATCGAGGGATCGGCGCTGGATTGGGCGTACAGGCGTTTGGTCCGTTGGGCCGCCGGGGTGCGTTTTTGGCCGACCAGCAAACGGCACGTGGCCTGGTGCAATTGAACCGCACGCCGAGCTTCCAACGTAAGGCGAAGCGCAACGAGATCGCCCCGCTGAAGCGGTGCACCGGTTTGCGCATCGGCGACCCGGCTTTGGACGTCCCATTCCTTGACCTTCCAGTGCGCCAACAGCCGCAGGCCGCTCAATCCGACCGCCGCCATGAGCAGCCCCACCAGCACCGCCACCACCGCGAAAATAGTTGCCGCAATCGGATTTTGATACAGACGGGGCAAAATTTGAGGCCCCGCGAACAACAGCGCCAGTCCACCCGCGACGACCACGCACCCGATGGTCACCAGGCGACGCTGCTGCGCCGGTGTGGTCTTGCGGGGATATTGAATCAGGGCCATGGACAACCGCTCATGACCGGCGAAAAAGGTAAACTGTTATTTTCGACCGTGCGTGTCACACCGCCCCCTTCAGGCCAATGGCTTCGGCCACGGACTGCATACCGGCAATGGTTTCATTAATCAGCTCGGTACGATCCATGCCGAGCATCGCCGCGCCGTTGTCGATAATGGCGCGGTCAACGCCGGCCGCAAACCGTTTGTCTTTCCACTTTTTCTTCACCGATTTGGCTGTAAGATCCAAAATACTTTTGGAAGGCCGCACCAATACCGCAGCGGCAATCAACCCGGTGAGTTCATCAATAGTGTAAAGTACCTGTTCCATGCGCTGCTCGGGTTTTACTTCGGTGCAGATGCCCCATCCATGGCTGACCACAGCGCGGATATAATCCTCGGGCCAGCTTGCAGTGCGCAGGATCTGCTCGGTTTTGCGACAGTGTTGCTCTGGAAACTGCTCATAGTCCAGATCGTGAATCAAACCGATGATGCCCCATTTATCCAGGTCTTCGCCGAAACGGGCGGCAAAGTGGCGCATGACGGCTTCCACCGCCAAGGCATGCTTGATCAAACTATCGTTTTGGTTGTAGCGGTTTAAAAGTGCCCAGGCATCTTCGCGGGTTGGACGGGTTAGAGGCATCGGCTTTTTCCCTTCTTGCAAGTGCCCATCCGGACACCTGCCACGTTTAAATTTCAGGGCCGCGGTTCGCGCAAATCCAAGGCCGCGCGTCAGCCGCCCTTTTTCTCAAGTTTGACCGCAACGGCATAGCGCCCCGGACCGCAGTAGATAAAGCCGGCGAAGACGAAGGCCATCTGAGCGGCGTACAAGGGCAAAGTGATATAACCACTTTTCATGAATCGCATAAAATAAAGCCCGGACAACAGCGCCAGAAAAAAGCTGGCCAACCGGAAAAAATAACCCGACAGCATACACAGGCCGCCGAGTACCATGATGAGCAACACCGCCAACCCCACCGCTTCCACGGGCAGTTGGGCGTATAAAAACCTGAAATCGGCGCCGACGGCCGCCCAGCGGGCGCTGCCTTTGACCATCTTCGGAACCGCCTGGTACAAAAGCACACTGCCGATACCCAACCGCATGAGCAACAGCCCGAAATGGATCGTACGTTCCTGGGATTTAAAAAGCATCTTTCGCCTCCGGCTAAGGTGAACAGAACTGCAAATGGTGTTTTGGGGTTATAAGCCGCTTGGTCGCCACGGGTCAAGTTTCGGACGGGACGCCCGGCAGCCTTATTGATCAGCGGAGGTGGCGGCGGCACGGGGATCGGCGGCGCCGTTCTCGTCGGGCAGCTTTTCGACGACGGGGATCTTCAGGGTATGCGAGGGGTGCAAGCGATACAAGTCCTCGGCCGCATTGAATTTACGGACCAGCCAAACCGGGACTTCAAAGGTGTCCAGACACAAGGCCCAGATACTGTCACCCTTCTTGATGGTGTACGCCTTTATCTTGTCGACGCGGTACGCATTGAAAAAATCCTCTTCGATCTCCTGGTGGTATTCGTACCGCCGTTCTTCAAACAACGCTTTTGATGTTTTGCCGAAGGGGACCTTGATGCGCTGACCCAGGTGGATCGGCCGGCCGTATTTGAAACCGTTGAGCCGCCGAATCCGCCAGGTGGGAATCTTCAACCAATCCGCGTAATGACCCAGGGTCTCTTCGGGCTCCACCCGAATGATCCCGATCGTTTTCTTTTTGACGGTATATTCCCGCTCCACCTGAAGGTTGCCGATGACCACTGCCGGATTGACCGACGGGGCGGCGGACACCGGCAGCTCGGAAGTTTTCTTTTTTTCGGCCGGTTCGTCGGTTAACGGCGGTGCCGCCGGTGGGGTGCGCTCCAGCAATGGCACCGTGGTCGGAGCAAGGGCCGGCGGAGGTATTGTAACGGGCGCCGGTTTGGCGCTCAGCGATGGTTCCACGGAATAGGGTTCCGGCACCACGACAGGGGGCGCCGGCACCTTTTTCATGGGGGCGGGACGCGGCTCTCGAGCCGGTACAGGCACCTTTATCGCTGCAGAAAAGGCTTTGGCTTTAGGTGGTGTTCCGACGAACGGTGATTCCGATGCGGCGCCGCCGACAGGCTCGGAAGGGGCCTTTTTCGGGGGCGAGACCGGCGGGATGACAACCGGCTGTAGCGATGCGGTCAGGATATCAGCGTTCGCGGCGGTTTTTATCGGTTGCTTGGGTTTTGGTTTGGGCCTGGGCTTGGCAGCCACGGCGCTTTGCAGCGACTTCTTCAAGGATGCTGTCAATATTTTTTCACCGGGCAGCGGAATCCGCAGATTCTGTCCCACATAAATCGTGGCCTTGCGGTTCAACCGGTTGGCCAGCATCAAATCGCTGAGTTTAACCCGGTGTTTGCGAGCAATCACGGCCGCGGTATCACCCCGCTGCACACGATAAAAACGACTATGCTTCTGTTGGGCTTTGAGCATCGACTGCGGGATGGCGGCGGCCAGGTATTCGGGATCGGTGGAAATGTTGGTGGGCAGCTTTAGCTGATAGTTCCGGGGCACGTATTTTTGTCCCCGAAAAACCGGCGCCCGCAGTGCCGGATTCAATCGCTTCAAGGTTTCAATGTCAGTGCGAAAATGACGGCTGAGATCCTGAATCGCCACATAACCGGGCAGTTTAACCGTGTGCCGCTGCAGCGGCATGCGCAAGGCCAATTTGCCGAAATAATGTTCATAGTTTTTGGCGATGGCCCGCGCCGCTAAAAACTCGGAGTAGAAATTTCGCGATGCAAACCCGAAAGCCCGGCCGTTGTACTTGTTGAAAATGGCCTCGTAATGCCCCTCGGCCCGCTGGGCCCGCAGCATACCGGTGGTCCCGTGGTTATACGCGGTTATCGCCATGGGCCAGGACCCCAGGACCTCATAATTTCTCTTCAGCAGCCTTGCTGCGGCATAGCTGGCCAAAATCGGATCGCGCCGCTCGTCGACGGTGTAGTTCACGGTCATATAGCGCCGGCCGGTGCCGCGGGTAAATTGCCAGATGCCGGCGGCGCCGAATTTACTGTAGGCCCTGTAGTTAAAGGAAGACTCCACATGGGGTAGATAAGACAAGTCCGTGGGCAGGTCAAACCCTCTAAAGATCTGCTTGATCTGTTTCAGATAGGCACCGGATCGAATAAGCCCCTTGCGAAACTGGTCCTTTTGACCCAGTTGCACCCGCAGGTTGCGAGCGGCTTCGCGAAAATCAAGGGGCGTGGCATCCGGTCCGAACAGGGTTTTCACCCATCCTTCGGTGGCGTTTTGCGGTTTGCGTCCCCGTCCCAGACGGTTTAAAATCGCCTTGTAGCGTTTTTTGACCGCTTTGGTCCGCTTACGGTTGATTTTACGCGCACCGGGCAACTGCCGATCTTTCATCGGTATGATTTCGTAAATAATTTGCGGTTTGCGCCGGTCGTGGACAATCCCCTGGGTGGTGTCATACTTCGTGTAAACCTTGGTCCAAAACTCGACATTGGCGCGAATGCTGGGGTGCACCGGGAACAAGGTGTTGGATTGCGCACCGGCGGCCGGGCCCCCTCCCGCACAAAATCCGATCATCAACCCTAAAACCCAAAATAGGCGAACACGCTTTGACATTGGCTGCTTCATCCTCTAACGAGTGCCCATGCGGATTTGGTAACGTTTACGCGCTTACCGGACGGACACTAGCGAATTTAATTCCGTATGCACCAAGATGTAGCAATTCACAGGCCAAGGAATTCCACCGAAACCGGTCGAACCGGGAGCATTTCTTTTTTTAATTAAGGATTCGCGGCCCGCAATGCCGCGCAACCGGTGGTAGCGCGTATCATCTTACCGACCGGACCACGTCCTTCAATCAGGCCGGAATTCGGATACGCGATCTGTTTCCGGCTCAAATTAACCGCTGAATATTAGAAAACAATAAGGGCCAAACGAAAACAGATCAAAAATGTGTTAAAAAATGAACAGCCGGCGTCAAAACTTCCAAGTGGCTCACATCCCATTTTCACGGCACGCCTGCTTAAGGCAGGTGCCGCCAGCCGGTGTGATTTTGAGATCGTCCCCAAATCTGGCAGGGGGCGAAGAACAAGTTGTTTATTCTCCGCCCCTTGGTCGTCATGCCCCGCGTGGGCCGGGTTAGCGCGTTACCGTCAGCGTGTAGGCGCCGCTGGCCCACCAGTAACCGTCCACTTCAAGATAGTATCGTCCGGGTTTGGTGACATAGTAGCCGCCGCGTTCGGGATTGCTCGTTGTGTAACCGCGCGCCAACTCAGTCATGTTGGCGTCGTAGAGAAACCAGTCCAGATCGCTCCAATAAATGCTGTTCAGAACAATCTCAATCGGCCCGGCGGACGTCACATCAATATAGAACCAGTCGGTCGTGTAACGCGAAAGATATCCGGACACGTCAACACCGATGCCCAGGGACCCATTGGCGCCACTGGCATTATTGTTCGGTTCGCTTTCTTCGGTGATGTGGCTTAGGCTCGCGATAACGGTGGCGCTGGTTGTGTCGGTCGCCTGGACACCGTCTTCATCGGTCACTGTCAGGCTGACCTCATACGTGCCGCCGCTGGCGTATACGTGTGAGGGGTTGGCGGCCGTGCTGGTGTATCCGTCGCCAAAATCCCACCAGTATGCGACAATGGCGCCGTCCGGGTCGTTTGATCCGGCACTGGAAAAAACGATCGCGCTGTCGGCGTCGCCGCTGTATGGCCCATTGGCTTCGGCCACCGGCGGTGTGTTGACCTCGCCAACCGCCAAGGCCGCATTCACCAAACCGTATCCACTGTAACGATCCCAGCCCACGGCCGATTCCGCATTCCGGATATCGGTGGCTGTGGCGACCAGACGTTCACGAATCTGCGCCGGTGTCCAGTCCGGATTATGCGCCTTGATCAGGGCGGCCACGCCGGCGGCGTAAGGTGTGGCGCAGGAAGTGCCGCTGAACCACAGGTAGTAGTCGCCGGAGTCGTAACCGCCGGCGCCCGTAATGTCGGTGGTCGGCAGTATCGTCGGTGCCAGGACATCGATCGCATCGTAGGCATCCTGTACGGTTGAACCGTAACTGGAGCCCCACCATCTTTCCCCGTCACAGGTGTAGCCTCTGGGATCGGCGACCACGCCCGGATTCACCTCGGATGAATCACTGCTGCTGCGCTTGCGATCACCACAGGGGGAGGCCGCGCCCACGGCAATGACATAAGGGCTTCTGGCGGGATAATCGATGGCATTGTGATTCGCATTGCCGGCGGAAGCGAAAATCGTGACACCGGCTTCATACGCATACTCCAACGCCGGATCGACCTGAGGATCACCGGTGATGGGTGCGCCCAGGCTCATGCTGGCCACATCAGCCCCGTTGTCGGCCGCGTAATAAAGCGCATCGGCCACCGTGGAAGCATACATGAACCCCTGGCTGTTCGCCACTTTCAACGGCATGACCCGGCTGCCGCCGGCGATGCCGACAACACCCCGGTAGTTGTCGCTGATGGCCGCCGCCACCCCCGCACAGGCCGTACCGTGCCCCGCAAACGCGCTGTTGTCATCCGGGTTGCCGTCATTGTCGCCAAAGTCGTACCCGGCAACCAGATTCAAATCCGGGTGGCCGGTATCGACACCCGAATCGATAATCGCAATAATCACATTCGAATCACCGAACCCCTGATCCCAGGCAAATTCGGCACTGGCGTCAAAACCGGGGGTTCCCACCGGAACACCGGCCGCATGGCCGCCGCAACCCCAGCAGTAATCGCGCAACTGCCCGGTGTTGTTGTGGCCCCAATTGGACAGGTAATTGGGATCGTTGGGCACCTCGGTGCGGTAGAGAAGATAATCGGGCTTGGCAACGGCCACGTGCCGATTGAGCCGATACGCCGCCGCCAGACGCTCGATATCGGCATTCGGGTCGACTTCCAAAACATACCAGCGTTCACTGCCGAGCCGTTGCGCCATTTGAAGCCGCCTGAGCCGCTTGTGCGACCTGAACATCCGTCTGATTCTGTGGCGCCGATGAAGTGAATCCAGGGAAGACAGACCGGAAAGTACACGCCCGGCGCGATTAGTTCGAATACTGGAAAACATCTGCAACGCCGCCTGACGCTTTAACTTGATCATCAGGCGACCGGGGGCGTGACCTTGCCGGAAGATACGTTTTCCACGCAAAACATCCGCTGCGGCCAGGGAGTGAAACACACAGAACGTCGTCAACAGGAGTAGCGTCGTGATTGCTTTTTTCATGATACACCTTCCTTTTCAGCTGCATAAGAGTTACCGGTCAATATTGCTGCTACATTTCAAGATGTCGTCTAATTAAAGGAAAGGACATAATTCGAGGCTGGCTTCACGCGTGGATGCGTTTCGTGACCTCAAAGGCAGACGGGTGGTCTTGTCGTAAAAGAACCGCTTCCGATTTGCACCGAAGCGCTGTGTGGCGAGGCAATCCGGCGCCCTGCGATTCGAATTTCTCCCATCTATACACTGCCGGAATCTAAATTTCAAGACACAGATTTACTTTTTGAAAAATTCGCGCCGCCAACAAAACACGCCCGGCCGCGCAGGATATCCGAACGAAGATTTCGCACTATTCTACCGCCATCCTTTGACGATGTAGTACTCCAGGTCGTCCGGGTGGACATATTCTTCGGACAGCACCTTGCCGTGGACGGAAATGCCGACCTGCCGCACGGTCGCAAGATCGCCCGACACCAGCGGATGCCACCATTTCAAATCCTGGCCCGCGGCCAGGCGGCGATAGGCACAGCTTTCCGGCAGCCAGCGCAGCTTGGGCACCATGGCGGCGTTCAAAACCAGGCAGCTCGGCACCATCCGGGTGCGTTCGTGGTAGGCTTTGCAGCGGCCGGTTTCCAGGTCCAGCAGAAAACAGGCCACCCGGGTGAAATAGACCCGGCCGGTTTTTTTGTTTTCAAATTTTTGTAGACAGCACCGGCCGCAGCCGTCGCACAGCGACTCCCATTCTGCGGGAGTCATGTCGGCCAGGGGTTTGACGCGCCAAAAGGGCGGCTTGGCGCCGGCAGTCGGGGAATGGGGAGTTGACATGACAAACAAAATTCCAACGCGATCAAACGGTTGATCCGGATAGGATGACCGGATCTAAATAATTTGACATTATCAGCCGAAATAGTTTTATAATCAAGGGGTGATGCAAATTTGGTGCTGTGTCTGATTTTACTTGTGAAATCCTGCGGCATACCGGTCTGAAAATTGCAGCCTGTGTCTAGCAACGAAAAAGGGGTTCGTCTCGAATTGAAACCAAACCGCATCCATATCCGCATTCTAGTGACCGTTGCCCTGATCGGCGGCCTCGTCCTGCCGGCCACGGCCGATATTTACTGCTACATCGACAACCACGGGGTCATGCATTTCACCAATGCCCCCACCTCGTCCGATTACAAACTCTACCTGCCTGAAAAAAAGCGCCGTCCGGTGCGCACCAAACAGGCACGCAACAGCCTGTATGACGATATCATTTCCGAGGCGGCCAACCGGCACGGCGTCGATTCATCCCTGTTAAAAGCCATGATCAAGACCGAATCGAATTATGACCCCCAAGCCGTGTCGCACAAAGGGGCCATGGGATTGATGCAGCTCATGCCGGCCAACTGCGAGCTGTTCAGGGTGCGGGATCCCTTTGATCCCTATGAAAACATCATGGCCGGGAGCACCTATTTCAAACAACTGCTTCGGCGTTTCAACGGCAAAATCACCCTGGCCCTGGCCGCGTACAACGCCGGCCCCTCGGCGGTCGAGCGCTATCAGGCGATACCGCCTTTCAAAGAGACGAAAAACTACGTCGAAAAGGTGATGCACTATTACAACGCCTTCAAGCGCTAGTTCCCGGTCACCCGAAAAACAGATCGACACTGAAATAAAACACCGGATAAAAAATCCGGCCGAACAACTGCCACGCCAGGAAAATGCCGACAAACGTAAAGGCCGGGTTTTCAATGAAATCGAGATAGCGCACCGCCTTGCGTTCATTGAGCAGCAATGCAATCGCACCGCTGCCGTCCAGCGGCGGTAACGGCAACAAGTTAAAAAGGCACAAGAGCAGGTTCAAGGCAAATAAAATACTGACCAGTTTAGCGGCCCCGGCGACGATACCGGTCTCATTGGTCACCACGATCCGGCTGAAACTGAATTGCCCCGGTAGAAACAGATCCATCTGGATCCCGACATGAATCAACGCCGCGGCGAGCACAACCAGGATCAGGTTGGAAGCCGGACCGGCCAGGGACATCCAGGCGCTGCGCGCCGGATACATGCGGGACCAATTGCGATTGTACGGCGTGCTGGCCCAGCCGATCATCCAGCCGCCCGCCAGAAATGAAACCAGCGGCACAACAACCGTCCCCATGGGCTCGCGTTTGATATGCGGCCGCGGGTCGAGGGACACTTGACCGCCATGGTAGGCGGTGGCGTCACCGAGTTTATAGGCGGCCAAGGCATGGGCCGCTTCATGCACCACCGTAGAGAAAATAAATGCCAGATACCACAAAAATCCATCCGCAAGATTGTTCATAAAACTCTCCGTACAAGTTGCTCAACCGGCCGTCACAGGTTCGACAGACCCAGAAAATCCAAAACCGCATGGGCGCACACCAGCGGCCACAGCCGCTGCCACCGCACATACACCATCACAAACAAAAGCCCCAGCAAAACCGCTCCCACAAGCGCCAGCGGCCCCTGGTCCAGATGATAAAGCACCCGGAGCAGCACGCTCATGTTGATCGCAAAGGGCAGCCCCTTGCGCTCTTTCAGCGCGGCAACGACATACCCGACCACCAGCCCTTCTTCGTAAACCGGGTTGATGATGGAGACCGCCACAATCGCCGGCAACGACAGGGCGTCGGCCTTGATCGCCTGACTGCCCGCGGCTTCAAGTAAAAATTCGAAAATAGATGCCAGCAGCGCCAGCAGGAAAACATAGCCCACATAAAAACCGAACGCCAAAACCATCCCGGCCGCCGTCAGTTGCAACGAGATGTGCGGATTGAAGTCCCGCAGACGCCAGCCGCGCATCCTGAGGATCTGAAAGATGACGCCCAGGGCGATCAGCTCATAGACGACAATGTTGATCAGGTCCGCGTCCGATAGGATGCGGACACTGCCGCCGTCACCTTGAAAGGCCGAAACCGCGTTGGTCAAACTGCTGAAAATGAAATAGCCGAAGCCGATACCGATTATCAGGATAAACTCGGTCCGGTCGGATAGGGTTGCAAAGGTGTTTTTCATCTCAGAACAATGTCATTTTCAAAAAAAAGCCGGGTAGCGTTCCTGTGGGAGCGGCGCCTCGCCGCGATTCGCATGCGCTACGCACATTTAATCGCGG
>JANQIE010000177.1 GCA_028282295.1 Desulfobacterales bacterium
AGATGTTTTTTTGCTTTTATTTCGGACTCCCGGAGCAGCCGAGCACGCGGTCAGGGGGGGCGGGTAAAGTGGTATGTTATTCGCGTCACCCCGGCGAAAGCCGGGGTCCAGAATAAAAACGATAATAACCTTTTTTTGTTCTCCAAATTTCCAAATGCGATTGCCCTGATGACAGCCTTGACGGGCGTTGACAATAACCGGTTTTTCAAGGTAGCTATTACCCGATAGAGCGCATTGACCGCGCCACGGCGGTAAATCCAAAGCAGCCGTTCACCGGTTGGCGATTTCAGGTCCCGACGCCTTTTATAAAATATGCGACATTACAAGTTCCTCATACCGCTTTGCTTTTTTGCGATCGTCCCTTTTTTTTTAGGTGCTGATCCGGCGCTGGCTGTTTCGGCGAAAACACAGTATTTCCGGGCCGAGGCGGCTTACAAAAAGCTCATCAAAAGTCCGCGTAAAAAAAAGTACCGGGAAAACTGGCTGGCCTGCATCGCCAAGTTCAAGGCGGTTTATACAAAAAAACCTTCCGACCCCTGGGCGCCCGCCGGCATGTACATGACCGGCAAGCTTTACGGCGAACTTTACCGCATCTCCCTGCGCCAAGCCGACAAACGGGAAGCACTCGACATTTTCCAGCGGTTGCAAAAGCGTTACCCGCGAAGTAAATACCGCTACCGTTCTAAAAAAGCGGCCCAATTGTTGACCGGAAAATCTCCCTCTAAAAAGGTGCGCAAACCGGTCGCCCGGAAAAAGCCCGCCCGGGTGAAACCGAAAAAAGTCGCCCGGACGCCTAAAAAAGACTCGATTCAACAGCTTATCCGGGAAAAGCAAAACGCCTATGCCGCACCACGCGCGAAAGTAAAACGCAAGCCCGGCCAAACGGTTACGGTCAGCGGCCTGCGGTACTGGTCCAATCCCAATTATACCCGGATTGTCATCGACGCCGACGATGAAACCACCTTCAGTCACCGGCTGCTAAAAAAAGATCCCCAACTAAAAAAACCCCAGCGCTTGTATATCGATCTGAGCGACAGCCGTTTGGGCGAGAACATTCAAAAACTGATTCCGATCAACGACAATTTGTTGAGTGACGCCCGCGCCGGTCAGTATCAAAAAGAGACGGTGCGCGTGGTCGTCGATATCAAGTCGTTTAAAACCTATAAAATATTTCCGCTGAAAAATCCGTTCCGGATCGTCATTGATGTGTGGGGCGAAAATGGTCGCCCGGCCACAAAACCGAAGCGTCCGCCGGTGGTTGCCGGGCGCAAGGAAAAACTGCCCGCCGGCGCCTTGGCCAAGCAACTGGCTTTGGGGGTGCGGCGCATCGTGGTCGATGCCGGTCATGGTGGGCGTGATTACGGGGCGCCGGGCTATTTGAAGGGGGTTCATGAAAAGAAGGTGGTGCTGAGCATTGCCCAGCGGTTGGCGCGTAAGATTCGCACTGAGTTGGGCTGCGAGGTGATCATGACCCGCAACAGCGACCGCTACCTGACGCTGGAAGAGCGGACCGCCATTGCCAACACCAAGAACGCCGACCTGTTTATTTCGATTCACACCAACTCCCACCGCGATTCACGCGCTTTCGGCATCGAAACCTATTTCCTGAATCTGGCCACCGATGATGAGGCCATCATGGTCGCCGCGCGCGAGAATGCAACCTCCACCAAAAACATCAGCGATCTGCAGGCTATTTTGAATGACCTGATGCACAACGCCAAGGTGAATGAATCGAGTCGTCTGGCCGGTTATATCCAGTCCCGCCTTTATCGTCATATGAAAACCAAGTACAGCCGCATCAAAAACAAGGGTGTGAAGAAAGCGCCTTTTTACGTGCTGCTGGGTGCGCACATGCCGGCGGTTTTGATCGAGACCTCTTTCATCAGCAATCCGCGTGAATGCCGTCGTCTGGTGAACCCCGCCTATCAGGAACATCTTTGCAAGGGGATCGTCCAGGGTATTAAAAAATATATCCGCGATACCAACCCGTCCGCATTTGTCAATAAGGAGCCAACGCCGTCCCGCAAGGGGTGATTCCTATAGGGGCCGCGGAACCCGAATCACCCGGTGGGCACGGTCCACCTGTTATTGCCGTCGAGCCGTCGCGTAGAATTGTGGGCCGCGCCCACCGGATTGAGCTATTTCCGGATGAGCACGAGCTGGAATACGCGAATTACGTATCGTCCATGCCGTTTCCGGATGGGCACGAACTAGTGTCCATTCGGAAATAGTAGATTTTAGTTCAGGCCAAGGCCGCAGCGGATTTGAAACCGCAGGCGCAGCAAGGCTACGCCGCAAGAACATGAATGGCTGCGCCATTATTTCAAATTCGTGAGAACGCCGGTCCGGGCCAAAAGATGCTATTTCCGGGTGGATGCTAACTATAAAAAGGAGGAGGAACATGCCCACTTATAAACACTTGCTGTTTGAGGAACAAAACCAGATTGCGACGATCACGTTCAATCGTCCCAAGGCGCTCAACGCACTGAATCAGGAATTGTTGCAGGAGTTGGCCGGCCTTTTGGACGTCATCGCGGGCAATGAGGATTGGCGCGTACTGGTGTTGACCGGCGCCGGTGAAAAGGCGTTTGTGGCCGGTGCGGACATCACGGAGTTGGCAACGCTCAATGCTTTGCAGGGCAAGTACTTCGCAAAACTTGGCCAGGATGTCATCAACCGCCTGCAGCACCTGCCGATTCCGGTTATCGCCGCCGTGAACGGCTACGCCTTGGGAGGGGGCAGTGAAATGGCGCTGGCATGTGATTTTATTTACGCCGCGGACAGCGCGATGTTCGGCCTGCCTGAAATTAATTTGGGGTTGATTCCCGGTTTCGGCGGAACCCAGCGCCTGGCCCGGCTCATCGGCCGCAACCGGGCCAAGGAATTGATTTTCACCGGTCGCATGGTCAAGGCGGATGAAGCCCGGGACATCGGATTGGTCAACAAGGTGTGCCCGGCCGACGCCCTCATGGACGAAGTACTGAAAACCGCGGCTCTGATGGCGCAAAAAGGCAAAGTTTCCTTGCGGGCGGCCAAACAAGCGATTAATAAAGGGTTGGATGTTGACTTGGCAACCGGCTGTGAAATTGAAAGGGATGCCTTTGCACTGTGCATGGCCAGTGACGACGCCAAGGAGGGAACCACCGCCTTTCTGGAAAAAAGACCCGCTGAATTCAAGGGGCGTTTGAACGAGTAATGGTGCGGTAAAACGAAGGAGATCCGGGCAATGATTTACGACATTGAGTACGAGACCATGCCGAGGGAAGCCCTTCAGGCGATTCAACTCAAACGCCTGCAGGCGACGCTGGAACGTGTTTACGCGACGGTGCCATTTTACCGGGATAAATTTGAACAGGCCGGTATCACGCCGGCCGATATCCGCAGTCTTGACGATCTGGGCAAAGTGCCGTTTACGACCAAACAAGATTTGCGCGAAAACTATCCCTTCGGCATGTTTGCCGCCCCCATGGACAATGTGGTGCGTATTCACGCGTCCTCCGGCACCACCGGTCAACCCACGGTGGTCGGTTACACCGCCAGGGACGTAAAAACCTGGTCGTTGTTGATGGCCCGCTCCTTGATGGCCGGCGGCGCCACACGCGGCGATATGATTCACAACGCTTACGGCTATGGGCTGTTTACCGGCGGACTGGGCGTTCATTACGGTGCCGAGCGGCTGGGGGCGTCGGTTATTCCGGTGTCGGGCGGCAACACCAAACGGCAAATTGTGATCATGAAGGATTTTGGTCCGACCATTCTCACCGCCACGCCCTCCTACACCCTGCATTTGGCCGAAGTGGCCGACGAGATGGGCATCTCGTTCGGCGATTTGAATTTCAAGTACGGCATATTCGGCGCGGAGCCCTGGTCGGAAAGCATGCGCCAGGAAATTGAACGCAAGTTGCAAATCAACGCGGTCGATATCTACGGGCTGAGTGAAGTCATCGGTCCCGGCGTGGCCATCGAATGTTATGAGGCCAAGCAGGGGTTGCATATTTTCGAAGATCATTTTCTGCCGGAAATTATCGATCCGCAGTCCGGGGAAGTACTTCCAAACGGCAAAACCGGTGAACTGGTCTTTACTTCGCTTTCAAAAGAAGCCTTCCCGATCATCCGCTACCGCACCCGCGACATCAGCGCACTCAACCCGCAACCGTGCGTGTGCGGAAGAACGCATGTGCGCATGACGCGCATCAGCGGGCGCACCGATGATATGCTTATCATACGCGGTGTCAATGTGTTTCCGTCGCAGATCGAAAGTGTATTGATGGAAATGGATTATACCGAGCCGCATTATCAACTGGTGGTGGACCGGGAAGGAAGTCTGGATGCGCTCACTGTGAAAGTGGAAGTCGGGGAAAACCATTTTTCCGATGAAGTCAAACAACTCCAGGAGATGAGCGATACCATCGCAAAGAACATCAAGGACTACCTGGGGGTCTCGGCGCGGGTCAAACTGGTTGAGCCCAAGTCGATTCCGCGCAGTGAGGGCAAAGCGGTGCGGGTGATCGACAAGCGCAAGCTATGAAGATAGGCATCATTGCATTTAAAGGAGATGAGGATGAATCCTGAGCAAATTTCCGTGTTTCTGGAAAACAAAGCCGGCCGGCTGGCCGAAGTGACGGCGATACTGGCCGAAGTCGATGTGAACATCCGCGCCCTGGCCGTGGCCGATACCAGCGATTTTGGTGTCTTGCGCCTGATTGTGGACGACAACCACAAAGCGATGCGCGCGTTGAAGAACCAGGGCTTTACGGTCAGCAAGACTGAAGTTGTGGCGGCCAAGGTGTCGGACCGTCCCGGAGGACTGCATTTCATCTTAAAGGTGTTGCAGGCAAACGGGCTCAATGTGGAATACATGTATGCCTTTGTTCAGCAGAGCGGCGATGACGCGGTGATGATATTTCGTTTCGAGGACATTGCCCGTGCTTTGAAGATCCTGGCGGACAATAACGTCACGGTGATCGGCGGGGATAAGCTGTATAATATGTAACAACCCCATTTGCTTGACGTGGGATCTTGATGACGCGGTTTGGCGATATTGACAATCGGGTGTCAATATTTTGAAGCGCGTTCACGCCTTTGGGCACTAACTGAAAAAATAATCATTTACGTTTTAAGCCCAAACTGCCGATACGTCTAACGAGCGGATCGATCCGTTTGGCTGAAGCGGAGACCAAAATGACAGGTTCCAAAAACACGATTCAGCTCGTATGGGGTGCGGCCTTGACATTGATGGGGATTGCCGTTTTTTTTAAAATTCCTTCTGTTGTCCAGCGGTTGGAAGCGGCCGGGCAATTTGCCGACTCCATGTTTTTCGTCAGATTCTGTTTCTTTCTTATCGGGGGGATTTTGATCATCGGTGGTGTTAAGAAAATCGTCGGCTACTTCAGATCCGGCGGCGATGCCGGGGCGGACTGAGGGCCGCGGAAAAATATCGCCCTTCGTGCGGCGCATATTTTTGAAAATACTATGATTTCGACCAGTTCCGGTTGGACGCCAGTACATTTCAAACCTTGACCTGTTCGGCGTAAAAATTGCAAAACATCAAGAGCGTTTAACAGGCGTTATAACCGTTAACTTGTGTCCATCCGGAAATAGTAGATTCTGGTCCAGGCCAAGGCCGCAGCGAATTTGAAACCGCAGGCGTAGCAAAAGCTACGTTGCAAGAACATGAATGGCTGCGCCATTATTTTAAATTCGTGAGAACGCCGGCCTGGGCCAAAAGATGCTATTTGCGGATGGACACTAACTTAGACACATTGGATAAAACCAAATGTTAAGCAAGGCAACCGATAAAACTCCCGATGTCCAACACCTCGAAAGCGAGGTGGCCTACCGCACGAAACTCCAGGAAATCGGCAATCATTTAAACGCCGCCAAGAACCTGGATGAAACCCTTGGCATTCTGCAGGACGATATCACATCCATTTTCAACGCCGAACGCTTTACCGTTTTTTATATTGACGGCATCAAACGCGAGCTGATTTCACGGTTTAAAAGCGGCGCTGAAATCGACGAAATCCGACTGCCCCTGTCCACGTCGAGTCTGGTGGGATTGGCCGCCTTCAAGCAAAAGCCGCTCAACATCAAAAACGTCCATGACAAGGAAGAACTCAAGGCCCTTGACCGCAAACTCAAATTTGACGATAGCTGGGATCGTAAAACCGGTTTCAGTACCCGCCAGGCATTAGTTTATCCGGTTGTTTTTGACAAATACCTGTTGGGCGCCATGCAGGTGTTGAACAGTAAAAACGGTGGCTTCACCCAAACCGATGAACGCTCGGCGGCCGAGCTGGCCAAGATTCTGGGCATTGCACTCTACAATCAGAAACGGGTCGCCAAGGCCCGGGGTAAATCCAAATTCGAGTACTTGTTGGAAAACCATATCCTGACCCAGAAAGAACTCGACAAAGCGATTTCCGATGCCCGCAGCCGCAAGGAACCGGTTGAAAACGTGCTGATCAAGGACTTCAAAATACCCAAAAAGGATGTGGGCAAATCACTCAGCAAGTTTTACAATGTCAATTTTGTCGAGTACCATCCCAATCTGCCGATCCCCGGCGAGCTGATCGTCAATCTGAAAGTCCCGTTCATGCGCAACAACATCTGGGTGCCGTTGCGCAACGAAGGCGGCGATATCGTGATCACCACCGACAATCCCGGTGATTTACAACGGGTCGACACCATCAAAACCCTGTTTCCGGGCAAGCAGATTCAGTTTTGCGTTTCCCTGGCCGAAGATGTCCAGCAGATGATCACCCTGTTCACCCAGGATGAAAAAGAGCTGGCGGCCATCGACGACATTTTGTCGCAGTTGCAGGATGAAGCTGAAGAGATCGAAGAAGCCGAGAGCGGGCTGGATGAAGAGGCCAGCGCCGTGGTCCAATTGGTCAACAAGATCATCCTGGATGCCCACGCCCGCGGCGCGTCGGATATTCATATCGAGCCTTATTCCGGCAAACAGAACACCCAGGTGCGAATCCGCGTGGACGGCAACTGCTACGTTTATCAGACCATCCCCTACAACTACCGCAACGCGGTGGTATCGCGAATCAAAATCATGTCGGACCTGGACATTGCCGAACGACGGCTGCCCCAGGACGGCAAAATCAAATTTAAAAAATACGGCGGCAAGGACATCGAACTGCGTGTCGCCACCATCCCCACCCAGGGGGCCCTGGAGGACGTTGTCTTACGTATTCTGGCTGCCGGTGAGCCGATTCCCATTGAAAAAATGGGCTTTTCCAGGCGCAATCTGGACGGATTTTTAAGTGTCATCACCCAGCCCTACGGCATCATTTTCGTGTGCGGCCCCACCGGCTCCGGTAAAACCACCACGCTGCACTCGGCCATGGCCCACATCAACAAGACCGAAACCAAAATATGGACCGCCGAGGATCCGGTTGAAATCACCCAGGCCGGTCTGCGTCAGGTCCAGGTCAAACCGAAGATCGGATTTACCTTTGCAGCGGCCATGCGCTCTTTTTTACGCGCCGACCCGGACGTGATCATGGTGGGCGAGATGCGTGACCAGGAAACCACCCATATCGGTATCGAAGCGTCGCTGACCGGTCATCTGGTCCTATCGACACTGCATACCAACAGCGCGCCGGAAAGCATCACCCGTTTGCTCGATATGGGGATGGATCCCTTCAATTTTGCCGACGCCATCTTATGCGTGTTGGCCCAGCGTCTGGTGCGCACATTGTGCAAGGAATGCAAAAAAGCCTTTAATCCCACCGAGCGTGAATACGAAGAACTCAAGCGCGAGTTTGATAACGATGAACTATTTGATCAGACAATCAACACGCCCTACAGCAAGGACTTGACCCTTTATCGTGCGAATGGTTGCGAGTTTTGCAGCAACACCGGTTACCGGGGACGAATGGCGATTCATGAATTGCTGATCGGGACCGATGACATGAAGCGTTTGATTCAGAACAAGGAACCGATGGCAATCATCCGCAAGCAGGCCGTTAATGACGGCATGCTGACACTGAAACAAGACGGCATCGAGAAGATTTTTATAGGCCATTGCGACCTGATCAATGTCCGCAAGGTTTGTATTAAATAGTGCCCGAACGAATAGTGTTATTTATTTACAATATTAATTGGTTATGGTCAATTTGCAGGGCGAAGATTTTAGTACATGTGAAGTACTTTTTATAGCATTAAAAATGCAAATCCTTATTTGATGGGCCTTTAACATTCTTTATGCTTTTATAATGTCTTCTTGAAAGACGAATCTTCATTTCGCAAAAATGCAAAAAATCAACCTTTTTGGATTCTAACTACCTGAATTTATTAAACCATGATTTCAAAATAGGAGTTTTTGTTCAGACACTAAATAGACCCCTTTGCTTCTTATCAAACGGGCTTTTGACTCCCCCCAGGTTTTTTCTCACCACATGAGTATAAACCATTGTCGTTCGAACACCGCTGTGACCTAATAGCGCCTGTGTCTTCCGGATGGCATATCCATCTTGGCCCAAAAGTAGCGTAGCTACCATAAGCCGCAATCTGTGAGAATCAAGCCAATATCCCACCTGCAAAAGTTCCTATAATTAAAATGGAAACGGAAAACAAACCGTTTCCAAATAAATATGTTGTTTGAAAACAGTGGGTTTGCTATGGCATTTTGTGAAAAAGTTCCGCAACTGTCAATTCTAAGAACATATATTTTGCAGCTCGATAGTTTCATCTTCTTTTCAATTGCGAAATTAAATATGGAGGTGACATGCCGAAGCTCACGCGTATTCTACATCTTTCAGATCTTCACTTTGGGACTAAAGCTGATGCCAAAAACTGGCATGGGCAACTGACCGATGACCTTAGGCACGAACTTAAATGTGATAAGCTTGATGCAATCATTGTTTCGGGTGACGTGGCCAATTTTTCTGAGGAAGACGAATATAAAGCAGCCTTGTTTTTTTTCGAAGAAGTTTGCCATGATTTCAGTGTCGATTTTGATAACTTGGTTATCGTTCCCGGCAATCACGATTTGAATTGGGCTTTTTCCGAAAAAGCGTATGATCGAGTTAATGAAAAAAAGAAGGGGCTTAGAAAGATTGTCCGTAGCCTATTTGATGCGAATAATAAGGTCATTTCGCCGATAAACGATGATCATTACAAAGACCGTTTTAAGTTTTTCAGTGACTTTTACCGTGATATCAAAGGCAAGCCGTACCCTCTTGAATATGAACAACAAGGGATTATCCACCACCTTGAAAAACTCAATCTATTGATTCTTGGTCTTAATTCGGCCTGGCAAGTGGATCACCACTTTACAGCTAGGGCCGATATCAACTCGGAAGCATTGACGGAAGCCCTGAATACGATCAATCGCGAACCGCAATATACCAACTGCCGTAAATTCGCAGTTTGGCACCATCCGTTAACCAGCCGAAGCGAAGATCGAATAACCGATTACGGCATTATGGAGCGCTTGGCTCTCAACGGTTTCAGCGTTTGTTTTCATGGCCATTTGCACAAAGCCAACAGCAATCTATTTCGTTACGATCACCCTGCCAACGGACGCAAATTAGAAATCGTCGGTGCCGGCACCTTCGGCGCTCCAGTTAAAGACTGGGAACCCGGTCATCCGCTGCAATACAATCTGATCGAGTATACCGATAAACAACTGGTTGTAAATACCCGATGTCGCACCGAAATCAACGGTGCCTGGAAACCCCATGCCATTTGGACCCAGGGGCCGGGCGAAAATCCATTGGCTTATTATGATATCGAATTGCCGGCCAGAGATTCATCGATCAAAAACGGCGAACCCGGCGAAACATCCGATATAAGAATCAGCCCGTCAGATCGTGTTCCCTCTGCGGATGAGAATTCCAAGCTGAATGAAAAACCCGCCATACCAAACAATGAAGAACTGACACACGACACGACCAAAATATCGGAAGCGCCAATATCCCCAAATTTTCAGACTATAAAACAGCCAGGTACATCAACTCGGCCAACTCCGACCACATCAAATCAAAAATCGGCGCCAGCACCAACCATCGCCGCCAATCTAACCAAGACGATACGTGAGAACATCACTACGATACTTAATGATCAAAGATTGGAACCATTGGTCGAAGAGATCAGTCGGGTTTTTAGGCAAAAAAAGGAGATAAATATTACAACGCCGGTCGATGTGGCTAAAGCAATCGTATCGCAGGATGTCGTCGATATCCAGCACCTTTTACTTGAGGCACGGAAAGCGACCATTGCGGTTATGGAAAGTGCCGGCAAAACCAGGAATGAAATCAATTGGATGCGAAAAAGAGTTTTGAAGGTCGTCTGCTGGCAGATATTGTTGGCTGTTAACCGCGAATGGATATCTCAAAACGGCAACAGCCTCACTCCGACCAAATTTTCGGGCGCTGTATGGCTACCGGTGGAAAAAGATTCAAGTGTAGAGGTCTTTCATGCGGCAATTTGCGGCCATTGTGCTACATTTGAAATTATCGAAAATCATTAGTGTCCGGTTAAGAATCAAATAATTTCAATTGGTTATAGCCGGTAGTAATTTTGTTTTTGTAAGCATCGGGCTCGAAGGCCTGTATAATA
>JANQIE010000191.1 GCA_028282295.1 Desulfobacterales bacterium
TAGTTTTCTTGGCTACGACATAAATACCAACCAATTAATGAAAGCCCTTCATTGATAGCCCCGGGCCAGTAAAAACAGGGGGTTTCGTTCAGGCACTAAGTAAAGCAATCGAGTTGATAGTCCGCAAGAAAGGTTTTAATCTAGAAAACTCCTGGTGCGCCTTCCATTGGTTTGAAATGCTTTACATGTTGCCGGAAGGTGTCAAGGGACTGCATCTTTTCATTTATGGCAGTGCCGATGAACTAAGGGCTGTTGAAAGCGATTCGGTTTATTCCATTTTTATGAAGGCAGTTTCATGCAGGGAAAGTACTATAAAAATGTCGCACGAGCGGTCATGCATGTTGCGTGATATTTGGCGGCTCAGAATGAATCTTGTTGAGTATTTACTCAATCGAGACGAATTTAAGGCAAGAAGTTTAAAAATGTTGGAAAAAACGGTCGAATATACATGCCGATCATACGGCGCTTGGGGAGACCGCAACAATCCGGACAATGTGCATATCGTCGACGATGCTCAAAACAAAATAGATTTATTGCTGACTGCGGTCGAGAGGACCAGATAACCTGATAACAACCAATGTGACGTCATCTTCCGACTGGTAGTCGTTCTGGAAGCGGTTCAGGGCCTCGATGACGGCGTCGACGATTTCAGCGGCGGGGCTGGTGTGGCGCTCGCGGATGATATCATAGAGCGCTTTTTTGCCGAACATTCGGCCGTGTCTATCGTGGGCTTCCCAGATGCCGTCGGTGCCGATAACGATGACTTGTCCTTCGCGCAGGCCGTTTTTGGCGGCTTCGACATATTCAAAGGTCTCATCGACCCCCAACGCCAGGCCGGTGCCGAACAGTTCTTCAAAGTGATCTTGTTGCGGGTCGTACAGGATGGCGGCGTCATGGCCGGCGCGCACCCAGCGCAGGGAGCGTTTGGCCGGATTGATGACCATGTAGTAAAGGGTCATGAACTGGCCGGACCGGCCTACATCGGCGGCCAGTTGCCGGTTGACGTCGCCCACGACCTCGGCCAGGCTGCCCGGCAGATACGACCGGAGCCGCAGAAAGGCCCGGACCGTGGCCATGAGCAGGGCCGAGGAAACGCCGTGCCCGGCCACATCACCCACCACCAGCCCCACGCTGCCGTCCTCGCGTCGACTCAGATCGAAGAAGTCGAAATAATCCCCACCGGTCTGATCGCAGTAAATACTGCGTCCGGCGATGTCGAGGCCGTTGAAGCAAGGGGCCTGGTTCGGCAGTAAACTCTGCTGGATTTCGCGCGCCAAGGCAAGGGACTGGCGCATCTTGTCACGCTCCTGCAGTCCTTCGGTCATTTCATTGATCACATCGCCGGTGTAGCCGATTTCATCACTGGTGGTCACCCGTACTTTGCGGTTCAGGGTGCCGTTGCGGATGCCTTGCAGGACCGCCACGATCTCCCTGAACGGTTGGGTCAGGTTGCTGGTCACCAGGATGGTCACAAAGACACCGGTCACCATGAAAATCAGTGTGTTCGTGAGCAGTGATGTGCGCAGCATGTCCAGCAGTTGTTCGGCATCCGTGTTTAACCGGTAGGTGCCGCTTAGAATTGCCAGCACGGCGATGAAAGGGATCAGGTTGCAGGCAAAGAGCATGGCCCCCAAGCGGGTGCGGATTTTTATGCGCAAGGTGTTGGGCAAAGAGGCCAGACCGCCGTGAGGGAAGACATGCTGCGCCAGTCGTTTTTGCAGCACGTGTTCCAGGATGAAAAACGCAACGATACACGTGGTCAGGCCCACAAGGTTGGTTTGGATGAATATTCGGGCCAGGGGGATGTGGAGGCTGCCGGTTGCGTGAAGAATGGAGGGGTAGACGATGGAGGCGGTGAGCCAACAGGTCATGTTGACCCCGATTAAAAAGAACGGCTCGTTCAGCAGCCGTTGCCGCGCCTTCAGGGCGAGACGCGCTTCGGTGGCGCGGCTGTGGTAAATGTCGCCCAGCAGCCGCCGAATGGGTCTTTCATAAAGATAGGTGATCAGACCGATCAGGCTGAAGGAAACCGGGACGTAGACAGCATCGATACGCTCGGCCATGGCCTGCGTATCGGGCTGTAATTTTACGATGCTGAGGCGGCTGATGATATCGACGATCTGGACGCCGACCAGATTGGCTAAACCATTGCCGATCAGCATGGCGTTTTTCAGGCGATGGTATTTAAAACGGGTCATGGTGCCGGTCACTTGAATCGGTCAAGGTGCAGTGCTGCTTCAGATAACACTAACTCGGGTTTTCAAAAAAGATGTAACTGGTGGCATAGTCACTGAACTCAAAATAGACTTTGCGTTCGGCCGGGTCCTTTTGCATGTTGAAATTGCGGTCCAGGAACCCGTAGCCAAACCGGTAGGGGCGTGGCTTGCCGTCATCGGTGCCGTAGGCGGTCGACAGTTTATCGATTTTGATGAAGCGGCGCACTAGTTTTTCTCCGGCGTAAATTTCCAATACGCCGTCGGTGCCGGTCCAGTTTTGCAGGGAACGTCCGATTTTGTTCTGGGTTTCCTGGGTACAGCCGGTCAGGCCCGCCATGAATACCAGTGCAAGGATTGAATAAAACAGTTTGCGCATTTTGATGTCTCCTTAAAATAAAGTTGCGAAAATTTATGACACTAACTTTGCTGCATGGTGCGGATAAACCCGTCGGCTTCGGCGATGGCGGCTTCCATGTCTTTGATCAATCCGGCTACATCGCCCTCAATGGCGCGCACTTCGCTTTGCAGCGACGCGATGGCCCGGGCGTTTAAATTGTGTTTCAGGAACAGCACCTGATCGCGAAAGGCGTTCAACACCGGTTCGATTTTGGATTCGGCGCGCTTCATGGCCGCGAGCAAACGGGCGTAGCGACGGCGGGTCTGATCGTATTGGTGCTGGCTGGCGCGGCGCAAATTGGCGTTGGTGTAGGTTTTTAATTCGGCCTGCCATTCCTTGAACAGATCATCGGCCACATCCTGAACCGCTGCGATGCGG
Organism: Desulfobacterales bacterium; assembly: GCA_028282295.1. GTDB lineage: Bacteria > Desulfobacterota > Desulfobacteria > Desulfobacterales > JANQIE01 > JANQIE01. Next base: position 2,992 of record JANQIE010000191.1, read on the forward strand.
TCGTGGACCTGTTCGGCGCGGTCTTCGCAGCGCTCGAATTCATCCTTCAGGGTTTCGTATTTTTCTTCCAGTTCGCCGCCCTCAAAGGCGACCACCGACTTGAACCGTTGCAGGGCCGACTGGAATTGTTCCTTGGTATCGGTTTGGGCGTCATTGGCTCGTTTTACGCGTTTGACCAGGATATCGCGTTTTTCAAAGCCGATTTTTTCCATGGTTTTGTAGTAGGCGGTCTGGCAGCCGGGGAAAAGCACGATAAGGCCTGCCAGGACGAGTCCGGCGGCCCATCGGCGGCGACCGGAAAAGGTTGGATTTAGCATGAGTGCTCCTTTACGGTTTGGTTACCGGGGCCACCGGTGCATGCTTGAAGAGGTGGTGGCTCGCGCTGGTCGTTGAATCAGGATAGCGAGTGCCCATCCGGAAATAGCATCTTTGGGCCCCTGGCGGCCATGCTATGCCTGCGGTTTTGAAAGTGCTCGGGCCTTGCCGGGAACCAAAATCTACTATTTCCGGATGGGCACTAGCGAATCGATTTCAGTTGGTGCCCATTCCGAAATATAGCGCCATGGTTACTGTTTTTCGATTGGGCCCTGTTGTATGCCTACATACCGCCGAGCGGGCATGGTGTCAAATGATCACTTGCCCGGCGGGACAAAGGCGCACAATATTAACCCGGCAATAAAATACCTTAAAATCGTGATTCCGGTGAGCGCCGGAATCAAGCGTCAATTCTGGATGCCGGATCAAGTCCGGCATGACGAAGGCTTAGGTATTTAGTCGCCGGTTTAATATTTGGATTCCAAATTCAACCAATGCGTGCCGGGTGCCGATTGATGTTGGGAGTCCGGAATTTTCGCATTGGCGTAACGGCATTAAGCGACCAGTTTCTGCTTGCGAATCGCTTTGAAATAAGGCATTGTATTTTTTTTGATTCGGCATCCTGCCTGCGACTATTCGGATATTTCGTTTGTAAAGGTTGAATTTAACATGAAGAAATTTAAACACCATCACCTACCTGGATTTTTGTTCTTCGCGGTTTGCATTGTCTTTCTCGGATCGATGCTCTACTACCTGTTTTTAGGGGCCACCGGAAAAACCGATTCCTCGTGGACGGCAACCGCCCATGCGGCCCCCCAACCTCCTGCGGCACTTGCACCGGGCGATCACATTACGTTACAGGCCGGGCAGGCCAAACAGATCGGCCAGGTCAAACTCGTTTATCGCGGCGTTCAGCGCAACAAGTTAAGCTTCGATGTCTACTTGCTGGCGTTGGACCCCCACTATCCTTATCAGCATACCTTTGATTTGAAGACGGCCCGGTCCGGTTTCCAAGTGGGGCGTCACACGCTGCAATTGCTGTCGGCGCGCAAATCCTGGACCAAAATCAAGTGGCTGGCCACAGCCGACTCCTGACCCCGGCTTATCTTCACCCGGGGGCATCGGAAAGGGATGCATACTCGGGTATCGGGTAATGGTGTCGATTTAATACCAACTGGAAACGGTTGCCGGTTTCCTGCAGATGGCCGGCAAGTTTCATCAGGCTGCGCTCGGTGAATTTGATCACCAGGTCACCGGCCTCATCGTCGAGCCTTTGATATAATCGCTCCTTGACCAGCAACAGGCGTGACGGTTCAAGCGGGACGCGCCGGCCGGTATTAAGCCGCAGCATGCCGGTGTCTTTGATTTCGACGTCAAAGACGAACAGCGCGGTATCCTGGTAGGGAAAGTAGACTTTTTCGATATAGTCGCCGGTTTCCTGATACAGATAAAATCCTTTGTCATCCCATCGAATTGCGGCATGAAAAAACGCGATGATCCTGGGGTGTTCAAAGACGCCGTGCCGGTTGTGCCAACGGCCCTCGCCGTCCAGTCGAAATACTGCTTCTTCCTTGGGGATAGTCCGTAGCGGTCGTTTGTCAGTCATGCGGTTCCTTTTTTGGGAGGGAGTAGATAGTCTTCGATCTGTTTTTGCGCCGCGGCCAAGTTTTGCTTTTGTTTACCTTCCATGTAGATACGGCTGATGGTTTGAGCCCAATCACGGGCTCGGGCATAGCCGCTTGCCACGGTTTGATCAATAATTTGCCAGTCATCGGTTTTGATCAGCGCGTCAAAGGCGTCCCGAATTTGAGGAAACACGGTTTTGGCCAGTCCTTGCTGAAAAGCGACATAAAAAGCGAGCCGGGCGACATCCCGGTTGTGGCTGATGTGGTGCAGGGGGCCGTCCGGGTGCGTGTCGGCCAGGATATCTTTGACTGTGCGCGTGATCAATTCAGCGGCGGTGTGCGGAAAAGCAGCGATTATTTCCTGCCAGATTTCGGGCGCAAAGGTTGTGTCGTTGAGCTCGCCGATTTCATGGCGGATGTAGGTCGGCTGCTGGATCGCCAGCAGCTTGAACAGGTTCTGTTGCAGGGTTGTCGGGTTGCGGCCGGTAACCCCACTGTGGGTCAGGGCGATTTCAAGGGCCGGCCGGGCGGATTTGGTGATGTAAAACATTTGGTCCCAAAAGTAGAAACCGGCGGCATCGCGCCGCAGGACCACTTGGCCGTCCTGGGTCAAGGCGGGCAGGGTCAACAGGTCGCGGGCCAGTTCATGGCCCAGGATGTTGACCGGATGGCCGTGTTCTGTTTTGACGGTATCAAGGGTCGCCAGGAAAAAGGTCGGCTTCAGACCACGCGCGTAACCGGCGCCATAAAACAGGCTCGACGGTGTCAGGATGGTGTTGATGGCGCGGGTGTCGAACGGGTCAAAGGCGCGGCCGTTGATCTCGATGGGGGTAAACTCCCGGTCGCCGAGTGTTTCCCAGTGCGTTTCCTTGCGGCCGATCCAATCCAGAATTTCATCCGAGTGTTTTTCTTCCCAAGGCGGCAAGCGGTGCTGCCATTTGTAGAGGTCGCGCAGGCGTAGCGCCAAACCGCAGATCGAGTAAAGCCCGGCATATTGGGCATCGGAAATGTCGCAGTTGGTCCGGACTTGTCCGGTCAGTTCCGAGATTTGAATGTGCATGGGTGTTTCCTGTTCAAAAAATCGGTGTTATTTTTGCGCGAGCCCTAAAGTGTCGCCAGTTTGCGTCGGCAGGCCGCGGCAAAGTCCTCGGGATAGTGCCCGTTGATCCAGCGCAACTGCGCCTCACTAAAGGCGCCCGGTGATTCGGGCAGGCGCGGCAAAATGCTGTATAAAAGATGCTGCCCGGTGGCCCCGGCGTCAATCCGTTTGGAAAATTCAATGCTGGTGACCATGCGGGCCCCCATGGCGCCCAACACCGTGATGGCGGTGTAGATGGCCTTGTCCAGTGAGGCGCGCATGGCCGTGTCGGCTTCCACAATATTGCCTACCGGCGTCAGCGGCATCAGTTGCAGTTCCCACTGCGAAGTCTGGGCCTTGGGCACGAACAGAACAACCCGGTCGTCGGCATGCACGATGAGGCTGTGGGGGCCCTTTGCTTGCCCGTCCATGCGGTGGTTGTTCTGTATGGCCAGAAGGTAGGCGTCAAAAAAAGGCCGGCCGGTTTCGGCACGGTAGGCTTTGATGAAATCGGCGATCAGATCGCCGCAGGCATATGCCGGCAGTGTGTCCGGGGCGGTGTCGGAAGGCTTGCCGGTTGCGACCCGGCGCGGGATCATGGCATATTGTTGATGCACCTGTTGATGGGAGGCATGCAGGCGGTAGCCGCTCGGAGCGTAGTCGAAGCCGAAATTCCAGCCCCACAGCGTACTGTTGTAGGGCAGGGCTTGTGTGTCCGCAGTCTGCAGGGTTGATGTCAGTTGCCGGCGCAAAAGTTCCAGGGCATCGGTGGTCAAGGGGTGGCGGGTAAATTCGGCGGCCGGATCCAACATGGCGGCCAGCCGCACATAGGTACGTTGATAATACAGGTGACGCATGCCGGTCACATCCGCCGGTTTTAAATCTTCGGTGCGGTAACGGACGGCATCCGGCGCCATGTTGGCGGCATAGTGTCCGCCCGCGATGTAACTGTTGCACCGCAGGTACTCGAACACATGGCTTGTTGCACTGCTGTCGCCGTAGTCGCCGACAATTTCGCTGGCCCCCTGCACACCGGGCCGCAAAACCATCACCTCTTTGTAGTCGTCGGGCAGAAACGGGTTGTTGGCCACGGCCTTGAAAAGATGTTTGTTCAAAAAATGGGGCCGGATGCGGCCCTGTTTGTCCTGATGGTATTGCAATCCCACGGGCCGGCCGGTTGCGGGGTCGTATTCAAACCGACAGGCATTTTCGGCCAGTCGGGTCAGGTCCTGCGGATCGGTGCTGGTGACGGCCAGGGCGATTTGCAGGGGCTCCGGCAGGGTGGCCGACAGGGGACCTAGCGCGTCGGGCGCTATGGCGTGGTCGCGGGCCCAGGTGCTGAGGGTGGCCGACAGAGACACCTCGGGACGGGGAGGCAGGGCGATTTGTTCCGGCCGGCGGGCGGTGTTGTCGGCCCATGATTGGCCGATGTAGGTGGTGCCGCGGAAGGGAAACGGGTTGGGAATTTCAAACACCGCATCGGTTTGTTCGGCGCGGACATCGCCGGGCGGGAAATTGTCCCGGTTGGTGAGCGGGCCGCGGTCATTAAGTGAGCCCAGGGGGGCGATATGGTCGTGTTGTCTCAGATTGACCACCTCAAATGCAGGGTTGTGGACACCGTATACAAACCGGCCTTGGGGCGACACACAGGTGCGCAGTTTCATGGCTGCCGTCTCCGTGGTTGGGAAGCGGGTTTTTGGGGTTGCAAGGATTGTGAAAAAATCTATCATGCGGGGTTGAACGCCGTCAACCGATCGGCGGTTTGGAAGGGCGTTTTGTTTGGCAGCTTTTTTTAGTGGCTGGCCTGGGGAAAGGAGCAGAGAATGATCGCTTACTATGTCTATGAGCCGACGAAAAAGATCGATACCATCGTTATGCCGGAAATGGGCTGTGCCGTGGCAGTCGACGCGGAACGTTTCAAGGCTTTTATCGCGGTAGATCCGGCGTTTGAAAAATGGTCGGCCCAAGCCTGTGAATCGATGGCCCCCGAGGATTTCGGTGAGGTGATTGCGTTGCGCGAGACCGGGCAGGATGTCTGTGTGCGCAATGAGACGCTTTGGCGGGAGCGGCTGTTGCATTTTTTGCCCCCGGCGACCGGCGACACCTCAAGTTCCTGACGGTCTTTGTGGCGCCGGCCGCCGGTACGATCAGGCGCTTAGTTGCGCTTGCGGTCGTTATGCTTGGCTCTGCGGATATGGCGGCTGGCTTTGTTTTGTTTGTGTTCCAGGCGCAGTTTCTCGCGGTTGGTCAACTCACCGTCGCTCCAGGCGCGCCGTTTGGCGCGTTGCAGGCGGTGCTGCTCCCGTTCCAGCCGATAAGCTTCCCGGCCGGTCAACTCCCCGCTTTTCACACCTTGATGAATCCGTTTTTGCTGACGGACCTGACGTTTGCCCACGCGTCCGGCCATGGCGGTGTTGGTAATCATCATTCCGATTACGATGGCACTGATTACGATAGTCATTTTTTTCATTTAAAAACTCCTTTCAGTTGTTTTTACCCATGTCAAACGCAGCCGGATCGAATCGGTTGACCGTGTATTTGATTTTTTTTGAGGGGAAAGGGGGGTGGGTGGACAAGACGCGTGTTGCTTAAGGGCAAGCATCACGCTGATGTAAATCGCCGTGATGCGGCGGATACAGTGCTTTAGCGGTGTCTTGCGCTGTGAAAAATTTGGGTTTTTTTTATAATTAGGGTATACTTTGTAAATACGCCCCAATTGCATGTTTGGTTCACAAACCGGTTTGTACAGCCGGCTTTCAAGGCGAACCCATGATTGTCAGATGTCCCAACTGCAGCAAGTTTTTCAAGGTCTATCACGATCCATCGGCCGAGTATCCGCCGGCCATTGCATGCCTGAACTGCAGGCAGTCCCTGCCGTCCTATCCGGCAGCGTTGCAACCAAAACCACCACTACCCGGCAAGCTTCGGGTGCAATGCAACGATTGCCGGAAAATTCATGAAATCGATTATCACAAAATTTCTCCGGGTACGGTTCAGGCACGCTGCCGTGGTTGCGGCCAGTTGATGAGCCTGCCGCCGCATACCGGGCAGGTGCCGGCGGCCCCCCTCATCGCCTCGCAAGCACCGGCTTTAGCCCCAACGGGCGACACCCGAGCTCGTCTGTTAGCGCCTCTGGAAAGAATGAAGCGGTATTGGCCGGCGGTTTTTCATCGTAAAAAGTGGTTGCCGGTCGCCATCGGATTGGCGGCTCTGGTGCTGGTTTTGATTTTTTTGTTCAGCACCCGCCCCACTGCGGGGCGTCCGGAGTTTAAAAAAGTACCGGTGTCGACCGCCCAAACCGGTGTGCGACCTGCGCCGGATATGGATGTCAAACCATACCATCAAGCCGTGTTCATCCGAAAATAGCATCTGTTTTGGGCACAAGCTAAGGGATGTTTACCTGTTTGAGCGTGTTGACATTATCCGCCGTTGCAATCCAACACACTGCGGACCTTTTGGGCGAGGGCTTCGGGCAGGAAGGGTTTCTGGAGAAAAGCGGCGTCCGATTCCGAAACGCCATGATGCACGATGGCACTTTCCGTGTAGCCGGACATGAAAATGACTTTCATTTGGGGGTAGTTGGTCGACAGCCGCTGCGCCAGTTGCACCCCGTTTTCGCCGCCGGGGATGACCACATCGGTCAACAGCAGGTCGATGGGACCGTCATGCGCGGCACACACCTGGTCGGCGTGTTCGCCGCAATCGGCCAGGATCACCTGGTAGCCAAAGCGTGACAGGATGGTTTCGATCATCTCTTGCAGGATTTTTTCATCTTCAACGACCAACAGCGTTTCCGACCCCATGACGGCTGCCAGTTGATCGTCGTCGGCATTGTCTTGCTCAGTGGGCGCATCGCTATGCGGCAGATAGATTTTGAAGACCGTGCCGTGCCCTGCCTCGCTATAAACCCAGATATGTCCGCCGCTTTGTTTGACAATGCCATGCACAGTTGAAAGGCCCAGGCCGGTGCCTTCCCCTTTGGGTTTGGTGGTGTAAAACGGATCAAAAATTCTTTTTTGCCGCTCTGCCGGGATCCCTACACCTGAATCGCTGATCGATATCATGACATAGTCGCCCGGTATCACGTCCACATGTTGCTGCATGTAATCGGGGCCCAAATGGACATTGGCGGTTTCGATCGTGAGTTTACCACCCTGCGGCATGGCGTCGCGGGCGTTGACGGCCAGGTTCATCAGCACTTGTTCGATCTGCCCCGGATCGGCGGTAACCTGCTTCAGCTTGGGATCGAGTTTGGTGACCATTTCAATGTCTTCGCCGATAACGCGGGCCAGCATGATTTCGAAATTTCTAACAATAACGTTCAGGTTTAACACCGTCGGTTGCAGGACCTGCTGGCGGCTGAAGGCCATCAGTTGGCTGACCAATCCTGCGGCGCGGCCGGCCGCTTCGTAAATCTGTTTGATATTGTTGTAAGGTGCCGTATCCGGGCCGTAGCGATGTCGCAACAGGTCGCTGGCCCCCAGGATGATGGTCAGGATGTTGTTGAAGTCATGGGCCACACCGCCGGTTAATTTGCCGAGCGCTTCCATTTTTTGCGCCTGGTAGTACTGGTCTTCCAGGCGGAGCCGTTCGATTTCAACCCGGATGCGCGCCAGCACGCCGGATACCTGGTCGGCCACGCTTTTGGCCAGGCGGATCTGTTCGGCGTTGAAATCCTGCTGCACAAATGACTCCAGCACCAGGTAGCCGCTGAGCTTGTCCTGTTGGGCCAGGGGGAGCAGCAGCAGGGTGCGGGCGCCCCGGTCCTCAAATAGATCGCCGATGACATCGTAGTCGGCATGGTCGACGATTTTATCCCACGACAGGGGTTTGATCGGGTTGGGCGGGTTCAAGATGGACGCATTGTCCCGCACCCGGGCAACTTTGTTCAAAATGGAGCGTTGTTCGGTAAAGGCGGTCACATCCGGTGTGATATATTCCGCTACTGCTTCCAACTCCTTGGCCTCGTTATGCCATAAAAGTGCCGCCGATTGGGGCAGTTTAAATGTGACGGCCAGTTCGCGGCAGGCGATGTCCAGGATTTTTTCGATCCGGTTTTCATTGGCCGAGGCGGCAATGATCCGGTTCAACAGCGCCAGTTCGCGATTGCGGCCGTGGAGCTGGGCCTCTTTGGTTTTGCGTTCACTGATATCGCGCGCCAGGGCGAAAATGGTATCCTGGTTTTCTATTCGCAACCGCGTCATGCGAATTTCCACGGGAAAGCGCCTTCCGTTCTTGTGTTTGTAAAGGCTCTCCAGGGTTCGGGGCTGCCGCCGTGGTAAATCGCTCCAGGCAGGGGGTGTTGCCAGGTTGCCGGAAGCATCAACTTCGATGTCGGCGATGTTCATTTGCAGCAGTTCATCGCGTGCATACCCCAGCCCTTCACACGTCCTTTCGTTAACGTCCAACAGTTGGCCGTTCATATCGTGCAGGATCATGGCATCGGCGGCTTGGGTCACCAGTGCGCGAAAGCGTTGTTCGCTTTCGCGCAGGGCTTTTTCCACTCGTTCGCGTTCAACGATTTGCTGTCTGAGTTTTTGATTGACCGTGGTCAGCGCGTGGGTCCGTTCACGTACCTTTTGCTCCAGGTTTTGTTTCATCGAATACAGGTGCAGGTGGGTGGTCACGCGGGCGATGATCTCTTCGCGCTGGAAGGGCTTGGAGATGTAGTCCACGGCGCCCAGGCCGAAGGCGCGGACTTTGTCTTCGGTGCCGGTTTTGGCGGTCATGAAGATTACCGGAATATCCCGCCATTTGGTGTCGGCTTTCAGGCGGCGACAAACTTCGAAGCCGTCGATGGCCGGCATCATGACATCCAGCAAAATCAGGTCGGGGGGGGCCTTTTCCACTTCCATCAAAGCGCTGGCGCCGTCGCAGACCGTTATCACCTTAAAGCCGCATTGTTGCAGACAAAATGAGATAAATTGCAGGTTGGCGGTTACATCGTCGACCACCATGACGGTTTTCGACTCGCTACTATCCATTCCATTCAAGGAAACGGTCATTGAAAGCTCTCTAATGGTTTGGCGGTCCGTGCGCGGCCCTGAGACTCCATGGTTTGGCGTATCGTTCACAAGCTGTGTCGGTTGTATGCGGCGCTAAGATAAACCGGAGAGAGAAAAGGAGTAAAAACGTTGACGCGATCGCCGTGTTGCAGATCAACAAACGTAATGGCATAGTTTCGCTTTTTGTTACAGCAAAGAGAAAAATATATCAGCCCTCAATTGAAAACTATCGCAAAACTGCGGCTTTATGTCAAGATTTGCGCGTTTTTGCATTCTATAGGTCCCGCGTTTGGAAGTCATCGGGTTGGTGGGCACGGCCCGCCCTGGCTGCTATTACCGGATGGACGCAAACTATCCATGCAGGCGCTCAATCAGCAGGCTTTCTTTTAACACTCGGTCGATTTCGTCAAGACTGTAAGGTTTTTGAATGACGCCTTTGAATCCGTACCGGCGGTAGTCGGCCATGATGGGATCCTGGGAATAGCCGCTGGACACCAACACGACTGCATCCGGATCGATTTGCCGCAAGCCGCGGATCGTTTCCTTGCCGCCCATGCCGCCGGGCACGGTCAGGTCGGTAATGACGGCGTCAAATTTTTTTTCGGATACCATGGCCTGGCGATATAATTCGAGGGCTTGTTCGCCATGACACGCCGTGGTGACCCGATACCCAAGGCGGGTTAACATTTTTGTCGCGATTTCGCGAATATAGTCCTCATCATCCATGATCAGAATCCGGTTGCGGCCGGTTGGCTTTCCTTTTTCATGCGGTGGGGCCGCCGTTTGCGGCGCACGTTTCCCGGTGGGTAAAAAAATATGCAATGACGTGCCGGTTCGCTGTTCGGACTCGATGGTAATGCGCCCCTTGTGCTTTTCGATAATGGCGTAGGCCACGGTCAAGCCCAGGCCGCTGCCTTGGGTCTTGGTGGAAAAATACGGATCAAATACTTTGCCGATGTGTTCCGACGCGATTCCGCTGCCGGTGTCGGCGATTTTCAGATAAAGGTAAATGCCGGGTTCAAGAAGATACGGATTGTCCATTGTCAGGGTGTGATTGCGGGCGATAATGCGGATTTCACCCCCTGCGGGCATGGCCTGGGTGGCGTTGATAATCAGGTTGTTGAGGACCTGTTCGATTTGGCCCCGGTCGATTTCGATCGGTTTGAGGTTCGGCGCCAGATCATAGCGGCAGTTCACGTTGGTGCCGCTGAGAGCGAATTTGACGGTATCCTTGATGATTTGCCCGATGTCCACCAGGGTTTTGACCGGTTCGCCACCCCTGGCGAATGTCAGCAACTGCTGCGTCAGCGCTTTGGCCCGCTGGGATGCGTTTTCGATCTGCGCCAGGCAGCCGTTGATATTTTTCCCGTCCTGTGCATCCCAACGGGCCAAAGAGACGTGTCCGATAATGGCCGTCAAGAAGTTGTTGAAATCGTGGGCAATTCCTCCTGCCAAAACGCCGAGTGATTCCAGTTTTTGGATTTTTGCCAGCTCGCGCGCCATGCGCCGTTTGACGGTTATGTCACGAAAAACCAAAACCGCGCCGATGGTTTCGTTGGCGGCATTCAGAATTGGTGCGCCGACCGTTGCGATGGCGCATGCGTGGCCGGTGCGGCTGATCATGTTGGTATTGCGATCGAGTCTGATGCTGCCGGCGCCCTGAAGAACCTGTTGCACCGGGTTGTTGCGGCGCTCACCGGTGGTTTTATCAATAATATGAAGCACCTCCTCCACCGGCCGGCCAATGGCCTGCTCCTGGCGCCAGGCGGTCAGGTTTTCGGCCGCGGCATTCAAGATGGTGATGCGGCCCGTGGCATCGGTGGCGATCACTCCTTCACCGATGCTGCGCAGGGTGGTGGCCAGGCGTTCCTTTTCCGCCGCCAAAGCCGTTTGTGCCGTGTGCCGTTGGGAGATATCGCGGATGATGGCACAAATCAGATCACGGTTTTCCAAAGTATAGGTGCCGGTGGTTATCTCCACGGGAAACACGGTGCCGTCCTTTTTAAGATGCATGCGCCGCACCGCACCCGCCGTGCCGGGGGTGTTTTTTCTCAAGTGGACGCTTTGAATGTGGGCAATGCTTTTGTCTGGTTCGGCGGATAATTGCGGCGCCTGCAGGGCACGGATTTCGGTAGCGGTATAGCCGTAGAGCCGGGCGGCGGAGCGGTTGGCTTCGATGATCTGCATGGTGCCCGCATCGACGATGATGATCGCATCCGGTTCGGCGTTGAACAACTCCTGGTAATTGGCCTGACTGGAGCGCAGGGCGGCCGCCATCTTTTTTTGCGTGGTGATATCTTCGTGTGCGATGACCACATTGGCGATTTTGTTCTGGGTGTTTTTGATCGGGTATAAATGTGTTCGCAGAATACGTTTGAAACGGGGGGCCGCATCGAGTTTCAGGTCGAAGACATCTTCAGCGATGAACACTGCTTCGCCATTGAACGCCTTTTGAATCGATGCGAATTGGGGTGTTTTTTTTATGCCGGGGTGGTGCATAATATTAAACCGCCGCACAAAGTTGGGCGCCTTGACACCCCACAGACGTTCCCAGGCCGGATTGGCCTGTAAAAGCAAACCGTCGGGGCGATAGATCTCCAACGATACCGGTGATTGTTCCATCAAGGCCCTGAAGCGTCTTTCGCTTTCCGCCAGTGCTTCCTGGGCCTGGATTCGTTCGCTGATATCTTCCATCACGGTTACATGGGTGGTCGGCGCTTCACCTTCCGCCCATAGCGGCGAGATGGATAGCTGCACCCAGACGACCGAGCCGTTTTTGTGGAAGAAGCGCTTTTTGCGCCGAAACCGCCGGATTTGCCTGGTCAGAAGTAAACGCATCAACTCGCGGTCTTGGGGGACATCGTCGGGATGCGTGATCTGGACATACGTCATATCGGTCAGATCGGTTTGGCTGTAGCCCAGAATTTCACTGAATTTTTGATTTACCCGCAAAAAACGGCCGGTCCGCGACATGACTTGAGCCATCCCGATGTTGACCTGTTCGAAAATCGACCGGAACCGCTGCTCGCTTTTTTGTAAGGCGTCCTCGGCTTTTTTGCGGCCGACGATTGCGCCGATCAGATTGGCCGCCGAATGCGATTGGCGTTTGGCCATATCGACAAAATGATCGGGGCGGCGGCGATAGGCACGGGCGGCCTGAGCAAGCCGGGCGTAGGGGAGGTCGAATTGGCGCGCCAGGGCCTTTAGTTTTGCCGGGGTGGTCGGCGGGGCGCCGTAACCGAAATTAATGGCGCCGACCACGGATTGATCGGCCAGAATTGGAACGGCATGTACCCGCAAACCGCCAACACAAGCGGTATCCACCGGCTGTTTGTCGGCGATCGCCTTTTTGGCGGCGTCATGCCAGCATGATTCATGGCAAAGCCATTTGCCGCTGGCGAGCGCTTCGCCTACATCTTCGGTTTCACATAGCCTGAAGGAGGCGGTTGCGAGCAGACGACACCAGGCAGAAGTGGTGATGCCGATGGCATACTCGCCGGTTTTTTCATAGACCGAGGCCGATGTGTCCAGCAACGTCAAATAGTCGTTGACCACCTTGCGCAAGGTCTCTTCGCCCACGGCGTCCAGTAACAGGCGGCATTTATTCAGCTTTTCAGGGCTCTTGTAAACAGGGCGGTAGTCCGCCGGAAAGATCTTTGTGTGGCTTGCGGTATTGTTTTTACGAATGCGGCGCCCGAGATGCTCCCGGATCGCAGCAATGGTTTTTGACGTGCGTTTTCTATTGACTGTATTGGACATGACCCCGCCTTTTAAATGACCTGGCAGAAGATTTAAAGGGCGTATCTGTTTGGTGTAAAGAGATATCGGGACCGAACTTGCATGTGAAGAATGCTGGATCGATAAACGCGCCTGTGTTGTGTTGGCAAGTTAAAGGCGCGTTGAAAATAAGGACTCGGGTGATGTGAGATCGGTATGATTGATTTTTTCCGTATACTATGAAGTCGGGGGGAATGCAAATCTATTTGGCCGGACCTGAAGCCGGGCGCCTGAAATGTGAAATCATTTTTGCGCGAGCCCTAACTCGTGCCCATCCGGAAATAGCATCTTTTGGCCCCTGGCGGCGTTCTCGCATTTTTAGAATAATGGCGGAGCCATTCACGTTCTTGCGGCAGTAGCTTGCTATGCCTGCGGTTTTAAAAATGCGCGGGCCTTGCCAGGAACCAAAATCTACTATTTCCGGATGGGCACTAACTATTCGTTTTTTGAAAACAGGGCCTGATTTCGACTTTGTCCCGCAGGTAGGTTTTGACCGCACCGATGGGGACTTCGCGCCGGTGAAAGATGCCGGCGGCCAGGGCTGACTCGGCGTTGGTTTGGGCGAAGACTTCAAGAAAGTGCTCGGCGCAGCCGGCCCCGCTGGAGGCGATGACCGGAATGGTGACGGCGTTTTTTACCGCGTTGATCAGTTCGATGTCGAAGCCGCTGTTGGTGCCGTCGCGGTCGATGCAGTTGAGTAGAATTTCGCCGGCGCCCAGTTTTTCGCAAACCTGCGCCAGGGTGATCGCGTCAACATTCCGGCCTTCCCGGCCGCCTTTGATGGTGCACTGGTACCAGCAAAACTGCTCGCCATTGGGACCCGGCAAACCGGTGGGGATCACCTGCTGCGGGACGTCGTCCGCAGAAGCGATGTAAACCCGGCGCGGATCGACTGAGATGACCACCGCCTGGGCGCCGTACACACGGGAGATCTCTTCGATGGCGCTGCGACCGGTGGCCCGGCCGGTCTTCAAATAGTCTTCAACGATGGCTACGGCATCACTGCCGATGGAGATTTTATCGGCGCCGGAGCGAAAGTACTCGGCCGCCACTTCCAAAGCCGAGTAGTGCTTACCGTTTTTGTCGGTGTAGTCCCGGATGCCGCCGCCGATGGTAAGCGGTACAAATACTTCGCGGGAGGTCTGTTTGAGAACCTCGATCATCGGCATGTCTTCCAACGGAAAATCCCTGAAACCGGTGATATTCAGGAACGTGATTTCATCCGCGCCTTCCCGGTAGTAGCGCCGGGCCAGATCCACCGGTTTGCCCAGGTTGCGCACCTGGCCTGCTTCCCGCACATCATACTGATCGCCTTTGGTCACAACCAGATCACCCCGGTCATTGGCCCTGACATCCAGGCAGGCGATAATCCGTTTTGCCAGCCGGGTTTTTGGCTGCAACTGCACCGGTTGTGAGGCTGCGGCCGCCAGATCGAGAAAATTGGACAGAATACGCCGGCCGGCCGCGCCGCTTTTCTCGGGGTGAAACTGGGTGGCGATGATGTTGTCCTTCTGAATGCTGCTCACAAACTCGATGCCGTAATTTGTGGTTGTCAGCACGGCGTCATTGTCGGCGGGGGCGACGTAGTAGGAATGGACAAAGTAGACCTTTTCATCCCCCTGAAAACCGTTGAAAATCCGTGACGGTTGCTTGATCGTGATTCCGTTCCAGCCGATATGGGGCACCGCCAGGTCGATATCAAAGCGTTTGACCATGCCGGGTAAATATCCCAGGCCCTTGAGCCCCGGCGCCTCTTCACTGGTTTCGAACAGGGCCTGAAGGCCCAGGCAAATGGCATAAAACGGGCGGCCGGAATGCAGATAGGCCCGCAACGGGTCGATGTATTGTTTGGCGTTGAGGATTTCGATCATATTGCCGAATGCCCCGACACCGGGAAAGACCAGTTTTTCGGCCGCAAGGATATCTTCGCTAGAAGCTGCGATCTTAACGGATTCTCCCAGGCTTTCGATGGCATTGACAACGCTGCGGACATTGCCGGCACCATAGTCGACGAGTGTGATCATTAAGCGTTTCCTTTTACGGATTGCGGTAAAAAAAGTTTCGTCATCCCATATCTCACATTGCCCTTGATGACAAGCCGTGAGTTGTTGAGCGTCACGCCGGTGCGGCTACCAGGGCGGCTTCCCAGCCGAGCATCGCCTTTTTGCGCGCCGTCCCGCCGCCATAGTTGCCGAATTGCCCCATTTTGCGGATCACCCGATGACAGGGGATCAGAAACGGAATCGGGTTGCTGCCCACGGCATTGCCCACGGCGCGGGCGGCTTTGGGCATGCCGATATGCCGGGCGATGTCCTCGTAGGTGACGGCCCGGCCCAGCGGGATTTTGATCAGCGCCTCCCAGACCTTGATTTGAAAATTGGTTCCCTTGACGAACAGGTGCAGGGGGGCTGGTTGCGCATTTTGCGTAAAGCTGAATATTTTTTCAATATAGGGGGCAACGCTTTCAGGTCGCTCAATCAGTTCGGCCTTGGGCCACTGGTGCGCCAAATCCGTGATAAGTTCCGCCGGGCTGCGGTCCTTTAGAAAGCTCAAATAGCAGATTCCCCGCTTCGTCTTTGCCAACAGGCACTCGCCGAACAGTGTGGGATGGATGCCGTGGGTGATGGTGAGGCCGGCCCCTTTTTGCTTGTACTGGCCCGGTGTCACGGCTTCGCACGACACAAACAGATCGTGCAGCCGGCTCGGCCCGGACAACCCGGCATCATAGGCGGCATTGAGGATCGAATCCGAATCCTCGATCAATTTTTTGGCGTATTCCTTGGTCAGGTATTGTAAAAACCGTTTGGGGCTGATGCCGACCCAATTGCTGAACAGCCGTTGGAAATGAAATTCACTTAAATTCACCCCAGCCGCGATTTCCGCCAGGGGCGGCTGACGATGAAAACTTTTTTCAAGGTACTGGATGGCCTGTTCGATCCGCGCATAGTCCCGGCATAATTGATTGTGGTTCGGCATGGTCGGTTTCCTTTCAGTCGGTTGTGGCTATTCGGTTGGTGGCCTGAGAATAGGAAATATTGCCGGGCGGCTCAACCCGAATCTTGCGGTCCGGTGCCGGGTTGGACATAAAAAAAAGGATGCTTGCAAAGCATCCCTTTAAAGTGTGTCGACATCGTCAATGTCTAATTGGGGTACGAACCGCTTTTTGCAGCCGAATCGTTTCCTCACGATTCGTAATCGAAGTCGCAATTGCGTTCACAAACCGCCAAAATATCACGGCACTGTTTTTTGCTATCCTGCTCAAACTTACACGCTTCGTGTTCCATGTCACATTCTTCCAGGCACTCTTCATGAATTTGCGGTGTTTCATTCAAGATCATACTATCACCTCCTTGACGCCTCAGCGTTGCCGTGGGGTGAAAGAGCGGTTGTAGTTCTAAATTAAACACGAATGGAATGGGTGCAACTAGGTGACTACCGGCCGGGGATTATCCGGTCCTGGCCGTATCATCAAGACCTCGTTTGGGCCATTGCCGGATGATCTGGATGGTATCGCGGACATAGGCGCAGTGGCATTCGGCGGGGCAGGGGCTCAGATTGCTTTTATGCAGGCAGTAGCCGGGGCAATCGGTTGTGCCGGTTTTTCGTTCCATGAAAACCGGACCATTGTAAAGGTGGCGAAAAACCCCGACATAGCAGGAAAAAGTGCCGCGGCAGGCGTGGTTGAACAACAGCAGGCCGTTATTAAGGTCGTCGAATAGCGGCATGTAACCGATGATTTCAATAGTGGGGTCGGTTAAAAAGTCATCAATATCCGGCCACACAAAACCACAAACCTTACAATCTTTGAACACCGTGCAGTCCTCTTCGCCTGTCCGCATGTCAGAATGGTTTTCCGGGAAACAGTTTAAATGCTGATTATAGCGTAATGCGGTTCAATACACAAGAGAATACCACGCTGTCGTAGGCAAGATATCAGGTGTCGGCGACTCAATCCGCACCGGCCATGGTTTTCTGCATATTTGCAAAATGATGGCCGCCGGAATGCAGAATGACCGCCTCCAGGAGGCCGGCAGCGGTAAAGTCGCCTTCGATGAGCGGCATTTGACCGGTTGTCGCCAGGTCGTCGTCGTTAAGTTCCGAAACAAAGGTGACCATTTTGTCGCCATTGGTTTGTAACAGTGTCAGGACTTCATCGCGGGTACAGGCGGCATGTTCCTGCGCATGTTGATTGCCCATGTCGATCACGTTCTTTTCGCTCAGGGGCGGTAGCGGCTCACCGTTGAGCATCATTTTCACCAGCTCGATGACCTCGAAATGCCCGGCGGCGATGTGACGGGCCACGACGCCCACCGGCCAGTCTTCCCAGGGACAAATGCGCTGCCAGTTCTCGTCGGTGCAGTTTTGCACAAACTCGATGACTTGACCGTTGAATTGCTTTAACTGTTGTGCCAATTCAATTGCTTTTGCGCTCATGGTCGACCTGCCTTTCACCGCTCAGCGAAACAATGCGGATTTTTGGTTGAAGGAAAAATAGTCACTGTAACCTCAATGCCGTTTCTTTATGCCACGGTTTTGTATTCGTAAAAGAATCTGTGTTGTTTCACACGATGCCTTCTTGGAAATTTTCTGTTTGGCCTGA
>JANQIE010000201.1 GCA_028282295.1 Desulfobacterales bacterium
GTAGATTTTGGCTCCTGGCAAGGCCCGAGCATTTTTAAAACCGCAGGCATAGCGCGCTATGTCGAGGATTTTAAAAATGCGAGAACGCCGCCAGGGGCCCAAAGATGCTAATTCCGGATGGACACTAGCGCGTGCCCATCCGGCAATAGCATCTTTTCGGATAAACACCAAAGACCGACCGTGCCGGATTTGCGGTCCGGCACGGAAGCAATATTTTATAAAGTTTATCTGATTTTAAAATGCGCCCGTCGATTTTTGGCCCAGGCACTCTCGCTGTGTCCCGCGATCAAAGGCCGTTCTTCGCCATAGCTGACGGTCTGCAGCCGGGCTTGCGGGATCCCCATTCGCACGAGAAACGCCTTGCAGGTCTCGGCCCGGCGATCGCCCAGGGCGATATTGTACTCGCTGGTGCCGCGCTCATCACAGTGCCCCTCGATCAACACATCGGCCCGGGGATTGGCGAGCAGCCACTCGGCTTTGGCTTTGAGAATCAACTGCGCTTGCGGCTGCAGGCTGTAACTGTCGAAGTCGAAATAGATGTCTTCCTGGGACATCTTTTCAGCCGGTATGGTGGCACGAACGACTTGCGGCGTGGTGTCGAGCGATTGTTCGTCCAGGTTCTCTTCACTGTAATCGCCGGGTGTGCCGGCCGGGCCGGTTGACAAGTCGGTCCCTTCACCAACGGTGGTGTCCACGGTGGCCGTACCGGCGGTATCGGTCCGAATCGCTTTTTTGCTGCAGGCTGTAAACACGGTCAAGGCGCTCAGGACCAAAAGCAGCGCCACCCCCCTAACAATGTACTGATTCATTTTCCCCTCCTTTTTAAAACCACAAGACTCATTTAAATTCAGCAATAGCAACGTCCCCAAAAAATCTATAGCTATCCCGCATTTCCGAGCAAATTCCTTGCCACTAAAAAAACGGGCCGACGGCTTTCGACGTCGACCTGTGCCTCCTGATTCCAGGATGCGATTCAGCAGGGGCCCATCCGCAAATAGCATCTTTTGGTCCCTGACGGCGTTCTCATATTTTTAAAATCCCCGGAATAGCTTGCTATGCCTACGGTTTTAAAAATATTCGGGCCTTGCCGGGAACCAAAATCTACTATTTCCGGATGGGCGCGAGCAGGGGTTTCGGGCGTCTTCAACGGACGCGTTGCGTGCCTGGCGCGCACCACCCATGCCTGCACAAAAACATACGCCAGGAGTGAAAAAAAGGTATTCATCGTGCAAAAAATGTAACTATTGGTTGAATTTCACGAAATGAATGAATAGGTTTTAAGGGCCGCGGAAAAAATAGAATGTCCCAAATACGAACGTACTTTGGGATATTCTATTTTTTCCGCGGCCCTAAAGCATCAACCATTCTGCCTGACGCTACCAGCACCCATCCGGAAATCCATCGCAGCTCTGGAACGATATGCTGAATTGCACGCGGGTTCGGCGCAGTTAAATGCGGCGCCTGCGACTCTCATTCGCAAATCACTGCTTCGCTACAGACCTGTGGAAGCCAGGAGGTAACATTGAAGATCGGGATTTTAAAGGAGATTGCTCCCTATGAAAAGCGCGTCGCGCTTGTACCTTCCATCGTCAAACATCTGGTGCAGGACAATCATGCCGTCTACGTGCAATCCGGCGCCGGCCAGACATCCTTTGCCGACGATGAAGCATTTCGCCAAAGCGGTACCGAAGTTCTTCCATCCGCCGCAGCGGTTTGCGACCGGGCCGAAGTTCTTCTGAAAGTACAGCCGCCGCGCACTCCGGACGAACTGGCGCTATTGAAAGCCGGGGGGCACTACATCGGTTTTTTGTCGCCCTTTACGGATGTGGATACAATCCGCGCCATGGCCCGCATGAACATGACGGTTTTTTCAATGGAGATGGTGCCGCGGATCACCCGTGCCCAAAGCATGGATGCGCTCAGCGCCATGGCCACGGTGGCCGGCTACAAGGCGGTTTTACTGGCGGCGGACCAGATCGCTAAATTCATGCCGCTCTTAATGACCGCCGCCGGAACCATCACCCCGGCCAACGTACTGGTGCTGGGCGCCGGTGTGGCCGGCCTGCAAGCCATTGCCACGGCCAAACGGCTGGGGGCCGCTGTTGAGGCGTTCGATCCGCGTCCGGTGGTCAAGGAACAGGTCGAGAGCCTGGGCGCCCGGTTTGTCGAGATGCCGATGCCGGAAGATACCGAAACCGAAGGCGGCTACGCCAAGCAGCAGTCGGACGCCTTTCTCAAACAGGAGCAGGATGTCATTGCCCAGCGACTGCCCAAAGTCGATATCGTCATCACCACCGCCCAGATCTTCGGCAAACCGGCCCCTGAGCTGATCACCGCCGAAATGGTGCGGTTGATGCGCGCCGGCGCGGTGATCGTCGATCTGGCCACCGAACAAGGCGGCAATTGCGCCCTTACCGAATTGAACCGGACCGTGACGGCGCATGATGTCACGATTATCGGCGCCGGTAATCTGCCCTCCCTGGTGCCGGTCCATGCCAGCCAGATGTACGCCAAAAACATCAGCAATCTCTTTACCCACTTGTATCAGACCGGGGGGTTTGACTTTAAGGATGAAATTACGCAAAGCACCTGCCTGGTCCACGACGGCCAGATCAAAAACGCCCTGGTGGACGAAGCCTTAAAAACCAAAGGAAACGCATAATGGACGCCAATTTAATCACCGCTGTTTACATCTTCGTACTGGCGGTCTTCGTCGGTTTTGAAGTCATTACCAAGGTACCGCCGCTGCTGCACACGCCGCTGATGTCGGGCTCCAATGCCATTTCCGGCATCACCCTGGTCGGCGCCCTGCTCATCGCGGGGGGCGGTGACGGCATGGTCGCCAAACTGCTGGGCATGTTGGCCGTTATCTGCGCCACCGTGAATGTGGTGGGCGGCTTCATGGTTACCGACCGGATGTTGGAGATGTTCAAAAAAAAACCTGAGACGCGTAAATAGAAGAAGAGGATTCTCGTGACGCAAATCGCCTATTTGATCGCCGCGACCCTGTTTATCATCGGACTGAAACGTCTTGGATCGCCCAAAACCGCTCGTTCGGGCAACCTGGCCGCCATGAGCGGCATGCTGATCGCAATTGTCGTGACCCTGCTGGATAAACAAATCCTCGATTTTACGTTCATCATCGCAGGTATGATCGTTGGGGCGGCATTGGGACTTGTGGCCGCCAAAAAGATCCAAATGACCGCCATGCCGCAAATGGTGGCCCTGTTCAACGGCCTGGGCGGTATTGCGTCGGCGCTGGTGGCCTTTGCCGGATACAGGC
The DNA here is from genome assembly GCA_028282295.1 of Desulfobacterales bacterium. Classification (GTDB taxonomy): domain Bacteria; phylum Desulfobacterota; class Desulfobacteria; order Desulfobacterales; family JANQIE01; genus JANQIE01. The sequence continues at coordinate 3,284 of JANQIE010000201.1, forward strand.
AGGCCGGTCCAACGCGGATCGATGTTGCAATTGCAATCACCACCATCATCAGTCTGCTGGTCGGCACGGCCACCTTTACCGGCAGCCTGATCGCCTTTGCCAAACTGCAGGGCCGCCTGCGCAAGGCCGCCGGGCGCCTGCCGATGCCCAAGGTCCTGAACGCTGTGGTGCTGGCCGCAGTGCTGACCTGCGGCGCCCTTGCACTACTCGATCCCGGCAGCGCGGTCTGGATGCCGATGGTCCTGGTGCTGGCGGCCCTTTACGGCGTGATCATGGTGCTGCCGGTGGGCGGGGCCAACATGCCGGTGATCATTTCGCTGTTGAATTCTTATTCCGGAGTTGCCGCCGCCGCGACCGGATTTGTGCTCAGCAATCCGGTGCTGATCATCAGCGGTGCGCTGGTGGGGGCCTCGGGTCTTATTTTGACCCGCATCATGTGCCAGGCCATGAACCGCAGCCTGGGCAACGTGCTGTTCGCCGGCGTGGGTGCGCTGCCCGCCGGGAGCGAGGGCAGCGGCGAGGAACCCCGCCAGGTCACGCGGTATTCGGCCGAGGAAGCCGCCATGGTCATGGATACCGCCAAATCGGTAATCATCATTCCGGGCTACGGCCTGGCAGTGGCGCAAGCCCAGCATGCGTTGCAGGAGTTGGCTGATCTGCTGGCGAACCGGGGCATCGAAGTGCGCTACGCCATCCACCCGGTGGCCGGCCGCATGCCCGGCCACATGAATGTCCTGCTGGCCGAAGCCAATGTCTCCTATGATCTGTTGCTGGAAATGGACGCCATCAACGATGATTTCAAAAACACCGATGTTGCCCTGGTGGTGGGCGCCAATGATGTCACCAACCATGAGGCGGCCTGTTGCAAACCGGATAGCCCTCTTTTTGGCATGCCGACGCTGAAGGTGAACGAGGCCCGTAGCGCAATGGTGATCAAACGAAGTTTAAGCCCCGGCTTTGCAGGCATCGACAATGACCTGTTTTACGCTCAATCGACCATGATGCTGTTCGGGGACGCCAAGCAAATGGTGACCGATTTGATCCGGGAGATCAAATCCCTCTGATGGATGTGCAAAAAAAAGCAGCGCCCAACGGCCCTGCTTTTTTTTTAAATAAATGGAATCGAATCCTAAACCACTGTTTGAAGAATCCTCTTCTGTCTTCCCAGTACCACCAGACTTATCAGGCCGAGGCCCAATAAAAGCGTCAACGCCGGTTCGGGTACGGAGGCGACATCGCCGTCACGGACGGCCCATGCATAAAAGCTCACGGCTTTATCATGTGCGTCCCATCACCCGCAGCCGAAGTCAAACCGCCAGGCGGTACCCGCCGGATTCACCGACCCTTGTGTGCCCGACCAATACCACGGTTCAACGTAGTTGGCTGCATCGGGCAGCAGGTTGATGAAGGGACCGACATTCACCAGATCAGCCCCGCCCATACCCGGATTGCCCAATTCGCCGTAACTCAGATAGCCCATCTCATGCAACGGCGAAGGATTGGTGCGCGCATTCGGATTCGCGGGATCAAAGGTCGGCAGCCGCCAATCATCATAGCCGCCGAATTTGAGCCCCGCAGCCCAGGCAGACGCTTCGTCCCAGGTCATCAGGCCATCGCTATCATACCCTGACGTACGCACATAGTTTGCATCCTGCAACCAGGTGACGTCCAAATCCGTGCTGTAGATCATCCCCCCGCCACGGTCGATAAGCGTTGCATGGCCTATCCCGACCGTGCAGCACAGCAAAAACGTCACCAACCAAACTGCCGGCAGTTTTTTCATACGCCCTCCTTTCGTTTGAAAATAAAAAAAGATTTACACGAAGAAGTGTAACGCGTGGCAATGAGAGGCTAACGGCGGTTGGAAGTGATCCTTTGATTTGGAGGGGCAGACAACCGAGGTGTGTAATTCTCAAACGAACCTGCAAAATCCGTGCGGGAACGACTGTTTGTGGCAGGTCGCCTTTCAGGCAGAATTTTCAATAAGTTATGAAACTGCCGATTTCAGCGAAAGTAAAAACTAGGAAAATAACTTCCCGATTATGTGGCATTAATTCTACAATCAAGAACTACAATTAAGAATTATGAATTCAAAATTAAGAATTGAGGTATGCTGCCATTTATAAACGGCTTCATCCGCAATTCTTAATTATTAACCCGGCAATAAAATACTTTTAAAATTAAAATTGTGATTCCGGCGAGCGCCGGAATCAAGCGTCAATTCTGGATGCCGGATCAAGTCCGGCATGACGAAGGCCTGCGTATTTAGTCGCCGGTTTAATATTTCCGAATAGGCACTAGCGAATAGGTTTCCCCAAAAGGAAACGGCGGCTTTGCAGCCGCCGTCATGCAGGAAGGTAAAGGGGGGCAAAATGTCGGAGCCAACCTTCAATGACCCCAACAAAAGGAGAAAGATAGATGATTAACTCGTCAATTGGATATTGCAATCGGCGTGCACAAAATAAATTTTTTTATTTTATGAACAATATCAACATGTTGCATTTTTGATAAAATCAACGGCAGAAAAATTGGGGCGGTGTGTTCCTAAATTGGGGTGTCCTGAAAGTTCCCAATGAGAACGCCGGCGCAAATCGGCACGCGGATATCCAATGATATCAGTCGATATCCAGATGTTGAACAAGATATCGCAGGTGCGCGCCGGTCGTGCCGCAGCAACCGCCCAGCACCGTCAGGCCGCAATGCCGATGCAGGTCAAGCATGTGCGCACCCCAATCGGATACCGGGTCGGCCCGCAGGGTCGGGGAGTGGTCCAGCGCGTCATGGTCCAGTGACGACGCATTGCCCTGAAATCCAATCAGCCGGTCTTTGACCGCCGCGGACAGGGACTTCGGTTTTAAAAAGGATGGGTAGGCACAGTTGATCATATAACCGGCCGGCAACGGCGGCCCGCCATCATCGATGGTGGCCGTGGCTCGGTCCAGGGACGTACCGTCGAGCAGGGTTCCTTCGCGGTTAATCACGAAGCTGATGATGTACGGCGTTGCAAAAGACCGGGCGGCACGAGCGATTCCAACGGCCTCGGGCAGCGCCGGCAAGGTTGCCGCCAGGATATAATCGATGCCGGCCTCGACCAGGCGCCCGATCTGCCAATCGTGCATGCTGCAGGCGTCTTGCACGTCCAAGCCCTGCTGCGGCCGGTAGCAATCGTTTTGACATCCAATCAAACCGCCGATCCAGATGTTTGAGGCCCAATCACCCCATTGCCGTTTGAGCCGGCGCATGAAGCGCACTGCATCACCATTGACATCCGCGTCGATTCCGGCTTCGTGCAAACGAAAATGATTTGCCCGCCACGTCGGCGTGGCGATCATAATCGGCACATCGGCTTCGTGGGCGATGGCGATATAGCGGTTGTAAACGGTTGTCAGGGCCTTGCGGCCGGCCGGCTCGTAAAGCAGCAAGGCATTTTCCAGGCGTGGATGCAAGGCAATCTGCTCCTCGCGGCGCAATGCTTCGATAACGGCACCCTCGGTCAGAATGAAGCGACGGCTGTGAATCTGTTCGGTTAAATTCTGCATGACTCACTCTTTTTCAGGATCAGGTTGTAAGCGGCTCAATTGCGCATCATACGCATCGAAACCGACAATGGTTTGCAGGCGGCGAAAGTCGATCATACCCGGCACCGGCCGGCCCTGTTGCAATTGCGCCAGCGCCCGCTGCATGGCGCCAACCGCCACATTGAGCAACGTCAGCGGATAAACCGCAATGGCGTAGCCCATTTGCTGCAACTGGTCGTGCGGCAGCACCGGGGTTTGGCCCTGCTCCAGCAAATTGGCCATTTTGGGGCCGGGTACCTGCCGGCAACAGGCCCGCATGTCGGCCTCGGATTGCGGCGCCTCCAAAAAAGTTATATCCGCCCCGGCGTCGACAAACGCGTTGCAGCGATCAATGGCCTCTTGCAGACCGTGAATCGCCCGGGCATCAGTGCGGGCCATGATCAGGATGTCGGCGCCCTGCTCGCGGGCGTCGACGGCGGCCTTGATGCGGGCCACCGCTTCGGTGCGGTCCACGACCAGCTTGCCACGGGTATGCCCGCACCGCTTGGGCATCACCTGGTCCTCGATCATCACGCAGGCAAACCCGGCCCGGCAATACCCGTTAACCGTCCGCTGGATGTTCAGGGCATTGCCGAAGCCGGTATCGCCGTCACCGAGCACCGGAATGTCAACGGCTTCACAAATCGAGCGGCCCTGGTCGCACATTTCGCCATAGGAAATCAAGCCGGTATCCGGCAGGCCCAGGCGGGCAGCCGCCACACCGAAACCGCTCATGAAGGTGGCTTCGAAACCGGCCTGTTCAATCAATTTGGCGGACAACGCGTCGAAGCAGGCAGCCATCACCAGCAATTCGGGGTTGCGCAAGCGCGCTCGCAGTTTATCAACGGCCCTCGGTGGCCGGACAGGTGGCGTCATAAAACCTCACATCTGTTTTCAATCGATTTCTATTTCGTGCCCGCTTTCAGACGGTTGAGGGTCACGACACTGCCGAAGATCAACACGCCGCCGATCCAAAACCGCCAGGACACCGGATCACCCAAAAACAAGATGCCGATCAAGGCCGTGAGGACAACTTCGCCGGACATCAGCACACCGCCCTCCCAGCCCCGGCAGTAGAAAAACCCCTGATTCATCAACAGTTGGGCCGTAACCGAAGAAAAGACGATCCCCAACACCATGGCCCACTCCACGGGCGTCGCCGGCCAGACCGGTTGGGCCAGAAAGAACGGCGTCGTCACCAACGTGCCCATGGTGCAAAAATACAGGTAGATAATCACCGGCCCGTTGTGCGCCCGCAAGGATCGAATCAAGGTGACAGTCAGTCCGGCAAACGCGCCCCCGGCCAACGCCAGAATACGCCCCCACAGATTACCGGACAGTTCGAAATCGAACAGAATCGCCACCCCGCCCAGAACGATGGCCATACAAACCATTTCCATGCGACCGATCCGCTCATCATGCAACCAGAATGAGAACAGGGCTGAAAAAGCCGGAAAAGAGTAGAAGATGACCATAGCGGTGGAAACCGGCAGCATTCGCAGGGCGCTCACCAGACAGACAAAAGCGATTGAACCGGTGCCGCCACGCAGGATCAACAAGGGCACATTGTAGCCCTGGTAAGGATTTTTGCGTCGTCCGAAAAGCGCCAGCAGAACAACGGCGCCGCCAAAACACCTGAAAAAACCGATGTGCCAGACCGAGTAGGCCGGCCCCATCAGTTTAATCAGAATCGTCAGCAGCGTAAACAGCACGGCCGCCGACAGCATGAACAAAGGACCGGCCAGGGCGCGCTCCATCTGAATCTTGGCCGGCGCATCCGATTGTCGGCCGGCAGGGGGCCATTTACTTTTTTTTCGAGTGTCGTCTGTCATCTTTTGATGTGGTGCCACCCGGTGGGCCTGGCCCACCAACACGGTCTGGTGCGGCCACAAAAAATGTAATTTTCGTTCACAAAAAAACACTGCCGCCAAGCGACAAAACGCATTTTTTCGTCATGCCCCCGGAAAAAATCATGATTTCAGGTTGTTATCCGATAACAAAATAAGGTACGAACCGGTGTGATCCTTGCAGGTGTCCATTCGGAAATAGCATCTTTGGGCTGCGGCCTTGTCCTGAACCCAAAGATGCTATTTCCGGATGGACACTTGCTCGAAAATACCGTTTACAATGTGACTGTTCACTCGCTGCACCGAAGGAGCCGCAACGATGCCGTTTGTAAAAACACCGGAGTTGGAAATGTATTACGCTGCCGAAGGCCGTGGCAAGCATGTTTTACTATTTGTGCACGGCAATTTTGCCACCTGGCGCTGGTGGCAGCCGGTTATGGATTTAATGCCCGGCCGCTATTGCGCCTATGCGCCCGATTTGCGCGGCTGCGGACTCTCCGAGCAACCGGCATCCGGCTACACCATTGCCCAGCACGCCGAAGATATGCGGCATTTCATGGATGCGCTGGAGTTGAATTGCGTGCATCTGGTGGGCCATTCGCTGGGCGGCTGCGTGGCGCTTGAAGTTGCCCTGGCCCATCCACAGCGGGTCAACACGTTGACCCTGGTGGCGCCGGCGCCGGCCGAAGGGCGCAGCATCGTTCGTCAGGCCAACGGCGGGCTCCCGTTGCCCAGCGGCGATGCGTCGGTTAAACGAATTTTCCGGTGGTCGGAAATGTTGGGCATGAATCGTAGCATCTTGCGTCAAATTCTTGCCCAGATGGTGCCGCACCCCGCCGACGGCGTCGATTTTGATTCCCTGCTTGAGGATGCCGCCCGCATGTCCAACACCGCCGCCGCGGGTCACCTGGAATCATTGAAAAACTGGGACGTGCGCGATCGCCTGGAAAACCTGGACCTGCCGGTGATGATTGTCGGCGGACAGAACGATCAATTGATTCCGGCCGAGCTGCTGCGCCGAACCGCCGAAAAGCTGCCCCGGGGCCGTCTGGTGATTTGGCCCCAGATCGGACACGCCCCGCAATTGCAACGCCCGCAACGCTTTCTCCACCTGTTGCAAACGTTTGTCGAATCGCATTCCCGCCCCCCCCTTGCCGAGGCCAAACACAAGCTGTTCGGCTGGCTGGCCAAATGGCCGCAAATCCAGTTCGGTCGTAAAACCGCCGATCTTTAGGGCTCGCGGAAAAAACAACCCCACTGACAAGATTCTAACCGGCCCATCATCGCCTCTTAACTAAAACGCCGCACAGTACCGAGCTTGATCTAAAAAAAGATCCACACCACAACCTCAAGCAAATACAACGGCGGTCAAAACTCATGAAAATTGCGATTTTAACCGATGCCTGGTATCCGCACATCAGCGGCGTCACCACCACCGTCGACCATACCATCCGGCAATTACAAAGGGCCGGCCACCAAGTATGCGCGATCCACCCCCAACGCTACTCGATACAGGTTGCCTGCCCGACATACCCCCAAATCAAACTGGCCGTCAATCCGTACGGCCGCCTGAAGCGATTGCTGCGGCAATTTCAGCCCGAAGCGATTCACATTGTCACCGAGGGTCCCATCGGCTTGGCCGGCCGTTACTACTGCCGCAAAAACCGGCTGAACTTTACCAGCGCCTTTACAACCCGTTTTGACGAGTATATTGAAATGCGCAGCGGTATCCCGGCCAGGTCGGTATTCAAACTTCTGCGCTGGTTTCATTCGACGGCCGCGCGGGTCATGATTGCCACCGTGCCGCTGCAACACGAACTGGCGCGCAACGGCTTGTCCAAAATGGTCCAGTGGCCGCGCGGCGTCGACACGAATCTGTTTCGGCCGCGCCCCGCATCGAATTCAAATGGGCGGCAACCGGTCCTGCTGTATGTGGGGCGGGTGGCGGTTGAAAAAAACATCGAAGCGTTTTTGAAGTTGAAAGTGCCCGGCGCCAAGGTGGTTGTCGGTGACGGTCCGGCGCGGCCCATGTTGGCCCGCGCGTATCCCGGGGTTAAATTTGTCGGGGCCAAACGCGGGGCCGAGCTGGCCGGTTACTTCGCATCGGGTGATGTGTTTGTGTTTCCCAGCCGCACCGACACCTTCGGCATCGTCATGCTTGAAGCCATGGCGTGCGGCGTGCCGGTGGCCGCCTACCCGGTGCGCGGTCCTAAGGAACTTGTCCGACAGGGGATAACCGGCTGCCTTGACGAAGATCTCGCCCAAGCCGTTAAAAACGCCCTGGGACTCGATCCCGACGCCTGTCGCGCATTTGCATTGAAGTTTTCCTGGGAAAATAGTACGCAGCAATTCATAAAAAATCTCGTTCCGGTTTAAGGGCCGGAATCTGGGATATTTTATTTTTTTCCGCGGCCCTGACCCCTTGCGTTACAACGTTGGGGGAACCCAACCAAAACCAGAACCCTGGAATTGTTGCATGTTAGCCATCATCCGGTTCACCGACAAAGAGGCCCTGCACACCACCACTGTCGGTCAAAAATTCGCGACCCTGGCCCAGGCGCGACGCGAGGGGTTTCCCGTGCCCACCGCCGTCGCCATCCCCACCGAAATCCATCACTATTTTAAAACCCGGCGCACATGGCCGCAAGGCGCATTTGAACCGATTACGGCTGCCGCACAAGAGTTGGGATTGTTTGAAACCGGCCTGTCGGTCCGGTCCTCGGCCACGCTTGAAGATCTGGCCGACCGCAGTTTTGCCGGCCAGTATTGCTCGTTTCTGCAAGTCAAAAAAATCAACACCCTGCGGACCAATATTGAAAAGTGCTGGCAAAGCATCGACAGACAAGCGGTGCAAAGCTACCTGACGGACCGGCCAACAGATGGTGAACAGCCGGCCATGGGCGTTATTTTGCAAACCATGGTCGCCGCCAAAGCCTCGGGCGTGGCTTTTGGACGCGACCCGATGAATCCGGGCAGTCCCGATGTCATCGTCGAGGCAATTGCCGGATTAGCCGAAGACCTGGTCAGCGGCGCCGTGAGTCCTTACCGGGCGGCGATCGATCCCCAAGGGCGGGTGCAAATAAAGGCAAAACCGAACCCGCCACGGCCGGCAAAGCAAAACGGTCTGCTCGCCGACGACCAATGGCGGGCCATCGCATCGCTGGTGCGCCGTTTGGAAGCCTGTTACGACGGCACGCCGCTGGATATCGAATGGGCCATCGACAGCGACAACAAGCTTTGGTTGTTGCAGGCCCGGCGGATCACGACCCTGGACACCCAGCCCCGGATACCGCAAGGGATCTGGACACGCAAAATCGCCGACGACCTGTGGGGTGACCGGCTCACGCCGTTCATGCAGCACGCCTTGATCAAAAACGCACCACACTACGACATGTCGCGCATGTGCATGCAGCTCGGCATGGTTACCGGCATGCCCAACCTCACGGTAATCAACGGATACCTATATGTAAACAGTCTCAATTTGCGTCACCTGTTGACCTTTGTGCCGCCGGCCCTGCGCACAACGGAGTATCGGGACTTGCTGCCGCCCCAGATCGATTTCGACCGGATTCCCACCCCTTCCTTGAGCAAGCTGATCCGATTGGCAGGACGGGCACTGTTGCTGGCAATGCGTGAACCGAACGCAATCCCGGTCATCTGCTTGCGGCGCTATGCCGGTTTCCGGCGGCGCATGGCCCGGCGCCTGGACACCCTGGGCCGCGAAACCGCCACCGATGCCCGGCAGGCCTTCGACAAGGTACAAAAAGCATTGCGCTTAATGGCCGAAACCCAGAACTACAACCAGTTCCCGTACTACTACGCCACCCAGACGACCTGGCTCGCCCGGTGGCTGGTGGTCGATCTGCAACAACAGCCCCATTCCAGGTTCCTGGCCCTTTTGTCCTGCCAGGGCCGCAATGTGACCATCACCATTGAACGTAAAGTCCGGGCCCTGGCAGCGTTGATCCGGCGCAATCCGCAATTGAAAGCCCAATTCGAAAACCAGAGCGCCGAGGAATTGGCCCGTGATATTCCCGCGGCAATCCGGCCGCAGATGACCCGGTTTCTGGCGCAGTACGGCTGCCGCAGCCGCCACCGGACCCTGTATCTGAAACGCTGGGCCGAGGCGCCCGAAGAAGTGCTGCGCATGCTGCAATCGCTTGCCCTGGGCGGCAACCGGCCGTCCCTCAACGTTTCCGGCGAGCCGGACGCGACCGACACCCCGGGACCGAAACGCAACCTGCCCGGTCTGCTGGCCTGTTTGGCGCAAAAGCCGGTATTAATTCTGACCCGCCGGTTCCTGGATTTGCGTGAAGAAGCCCGCTTTTTGTTAGACAAAGCCCTGTATCAAATCCGCCGCTGGCTTCTTAGAACCGGCGACTATTCAGGGCTGGGCGACCACATTTTGTTTTTGACCACGCCGGAAATCGAACAACTGCTCGACGGGCAGCTTGGCCTGGAAGATGCCCGCCGGCGCACCGACGCGCGCTACCGGCAATATCAAGCCGGCAGCGAACCGGCGCCGTTTTATGTCGACGGGCAACCGTACTGCGAAATCGAAAAAGACCCGCACACCCTGCGCGGAATCGGCACCAGTCCGGGACATATCTCGGGCCGGGCCCGCATTGTCAAGGATCCCTTTGTCGATTCCATCGAAGACGGTGATATCCTGATCGCTCAACACACCGATCCCGGTTGGACGCCGATTTTATCGCGCATCAGCGGCATGGTGATCGAAGAGGGCGGGCTGTTGAACCACTGCTCCATCGTGGCCCGGGAACTCGGTGTGCCGGCAGTGGTCGGCATCCCTGCCGCGACCCGCCGAATCCCCGACGGCACCCGCATCACCATCGATGGTGGTTTGGGATATGTGCGGCTTTCATAAAAAGCCCAATCCGGTGGGCATGGCCCACCCGTCTACAACCCCACCCAACGGCAATAGCGGGCAGGGTGGGCCGTGCCCACCAGATGAATATTAACCCGGCAATAAAATACCTTGAAAATTGTGATTCCGGCGCGCGCCGGAATCAAACGTCAATTCTGGATGCCGGATCAAGTCCGGCATGACGAAGGTTTGCATATTTAGTCGCCGGTTTAATAATCTGCAAATGCGACTGTCCTGATCCCCTCTTTACTTTTAGTTCATTTTCCTGCAAGATAACTTTCACTAACCAAAAGCAAACGCGACCGGATGACCATGACTGACGAAAAAATATATTTATCCGCCCAGGATCTGTTGAACGACTCCTTCCGGCTCGGCCTGAAGATTTTCAAAAGCGGGTTTCATCCCAGTTTTATCATCGGGGTTTGGCGGGGCGGCACTCCGGTGGGCATCGCCGTGCAGGAAATCCTGGAGCTGCTGGATGTCAAAGCCGATCATATCGCCATCCGCACATCCTCATACTACGGCATTAAAAAGAGAAGTAAACGCGTGCGCGTGCACGGTTTGGAGTATGTCATCCGTCAGGCCAACTGGGAAGACGGCCTGCTGATTGTCGACGATGTGTTCGACAGCGGCTCCAGCATCCGGGCCATCCTGAAAACCCTGAAGAAAGAAATGCGCCGCAACCTGCCCAGAGATATCCGCATCGCCACCCCCTGGTACAAACCGAACAACAACGAAACCGACATCGTGCCCGATTACTACATCCACGAAACCGACCAATGGCTGGTATTTCCGCACGAACTGGACGGCCTGACGCGCGAAGAGATTTTTGCCAACAAACCGGGCATGCACGCGATGTTCAGGGAAATGGCGCTTGAATGATCCCCAATGTTGCAAAAGCCGGAGGGTAAAAAATCGCCCCCATCCTTTGAATGCACCTGAGATTTGATCTGTCGATAGGGTTTCGTTTTCTGATACAGTACCACATATCAGCGACTTACCCTCTCTTTGCCATGTTTTTATGCAACGTTGGGGTGATGCCACCGGCCTTTGACGGACCTCTTGGGCGCCCATTTGCGGATCGACACCAGCAGGTTACATCTGCGGGCGGCAACAATCTCCTTGCAAGTTTTCGACAAATCCATTAACATTTCAACTTATCACATAATTAATCCCCTCCTTTTTTTGAATCTGAACGCAATCGTCCTGAGCACAAAACTTAACAGCGCCGGCTTGACGGTAAATCGATTTCGAATTGGTTTTAATTTGTTCCAATTTAAACAGCGAGTGCCCCATGACAACCATAAACCAGCCCCGAAACAACGGGATGGCCGTTCCGGTTTTAAAAAAAATCTTACAACATATAGATCCACAGAAATCAAAATATTATTTCTGGATGCGTTTCGTGGTGGCCGCACTACTGATCCTTGGCGCCGCCAGCCTGCGCCTGTGGCCGCTGGGCGCCCTTGAAGCCCGCATCCCCTGGGTGACCTTTTATCCGGCGGTAATGGCAGCCTCGCTTTATGGCGGCCTGTCCGCCGGTTTACTGGGGACCCTGCTTACCGTGCTGACCGTCTTATTCTGGTCACCCACACAGTTGCCCTTTATCAACGACCCCAGCGACTGGCTGGGCATGGCGGTCTTTTCCGTCAACGGCACTTTGATTTCGCTCATGAGCGGTGCAATGCATCATGCGCGAACCCGTGCGTCCAAGGCCCGCGAGCAGGCCGAGGCGGCCAATCGCGCCAAAACCGTATTTCTAACCAACATGAGCCATGAACTGCGCACACCGCTCAATGCTATTCTCGGTTTTTCCAAACTCATGCGCAAGGGACCGAACATCACCGATACCCAGATGGAGAATTTGAACATCATTTCAAGCAGCGGTGAACACCTGTTGAATCTCATCAACAATATTCTGGATATCTCCAAAATTGAGGCCGGTCACATTGCCATGGAGTATTCGGACGTGAACCTGAACCTGTTTTTACATGAAATTGAATCGCTCATGGCGGTGCAGGTGGACAAAAAGAACTTACGTTTTATCCTGGAAGCCCCCGACGATCTGCCGCAGATCGTATCGGCCGATGCGGTCAAATTGCGCCAGGTTCTGATCAACCTGATCGCCAATGCGGTCAAGTATTGCCCCAAAGGCCATATCCGCCTGCAGGTCAACGTTGCCAAACAAACCTCGCCACAGAACATACGCTTGCGCTTTGTCGTGCAAGACACCGGCATCGGTATTCGCGAAGCCGATATGAATCGGATTTTTCTACCCTTTCACCAGATCGTGCACAGCGCCTCCGTTGCCACCGGTACCGGATTGGGACTGGCAATCTGCAAACAGTACATCGAGCTCATGGACGGCCGGATAGGCGTCGATAGCATCTATGGGCAAGGCTCCGAATTTTATTTTGAAATTCCTGTGGTAGTCAGGCCGGACCTTGACAATGAGACCGAAGACCAACTGTTCGAACACGTCATCGGTTTGGCAGACGGACAACAACAGTTTCGTCTGCTCATCGCCGAAGACCAGCCGGAAAACCGCCGCCTGCTCCACAACCTGCTGGCCCCGCTCGGTTTTGAAATCCGTGAAGCGGTCAATGGCCGGGAGGCGGTGGCCCTGTTTGAATCCTGGCACCCGCATCTGATCTGGATGGACATCCGTATGCCGGAGATGGACGGCATGGAAGCCACCCGGCGCATCAAACAGACCGAAGAGGGCTCGCGCTGCAAAGTGGTGGCGATTACCGCGCATGCGCTGGAAGAAGAACGCCGCGACATACTGGACGCCGGGTGCGACGATTTTATTCGCAAACCCTACCGCGACGGCGAAATCTTTGAAGCCCTGGCTAAACAACTGGGTGTTCGTTTCCGGCATGCCGCCGGCAATGCCCCCAAAACCAGGATTCATGGCACCAAATTGAAGGCGGGCCTGCAAAAGTTGCCCCCCGAACTGATCAAAACCTTACAACAAGCCGTTCTATTGCTTGACGAAGCGCAGTGCCGACAGGCAACGGCGCAGATTGCAGCACACGATAAAGACCTGGCACACCAACTGGAAAGTATGGTCACGGAGTTGCGGTACGCCGAAATGATGACCATCTTGGATCCTATGACAGGAATATTACCCGATGAAACAAGTTAAATCCGGCAACGGCGCCAGCGGCGAAATTCTGATCGTGGATGACACGCCCCAGAGCCTCAAGTTGCTCAAGGATCTGTTGCAAGAAGCCGGTTACGGCGTACGGCCCGCCAGCAGCGGTGAGGTGGCCTTGCGCAGTATCCAGGCCAAACCACCTGAGTTGATCCTGCTCGACGTGCGCATGCCGGACATGGACGGCTACACGGTTTGCGAGCAGCTAAAAGCCGATGACCGGACCAGACTGATCCCGGTCATTTTTATCAGTGCATTGCATGATGAACACGCCAAAGTAAAAGGCTTTGAAGTCGGAGGCGTCGATTTTATCACCAAACCGTTTCAACGCCATGAAGTACTTTCGCGTGTGCGGACCCACCTGACATTGTACCGGATGGTTCAGAATCTGGAAGGTCTGGTTGCCGAACGCACAGCAGAATTAACCGCCCGCATCAAGCATCAAAAGCAAATCGAAGCAGAATTGCGTCAAAGTGAAAACCGCTTCCGGACCATGATTGAAAAATCACCGCTGCCGACCATCATTACCGATTCAGCGCACACGATCCATTTTCACAACGCCAAATTCGCCGAACTGTTCGGCTACACGTCACAGCAAATCGATACCGCCGCCAAATGGTGGCAGACCTATTTTCCCGATGCAATCTACCGTAAACAGGTCCAGACAAAACGCACTGCGGCAATTGCCAAAGCGGCGCGCGATCAATCCGAAATCGACATGCTGGAGTGGGATGTTACCATCAAAGGCGGCAACGTCAGACATTGTGAAGTATATACCGTTCCTCTGGACGAGTATTTACTAGTCATCATCAACGACATCACCAAACGCAAACAAATGGAAGCCGAACTGCGCCAGGCCCAGAAGATGGAGGCCGTCGGGGTGTTGGCCGGCGGTATTGCCCACGACTTCAACAATATCCTGGCGGCGATCATCGGCAACACGGAACTGGCTATCGAAGATGTCCCGGCCGGCGTCCCGGTGAATGATTTGCTGCAGGAAACGTTGATGGCCGGCAAGCGGGCCCGCGATCTGGTCAAACAGATACTCGCCTATGCACGCCCGTCGGACAAAGCCGTTTTTCCGGTACCGATAAGTTCGATCCTGAATGAGGCGATTAAACTGCTGCGGCCAACCATCCCCACATCAATTGAGATCAGATACAACATCGACAGCAATGCGCTGGTAATGGCCGATCCGAGCATGCTGCACCAGATCATCATGAATTTGTGCACCAACGCCTACCATGCAATGGAAGAAAGCGGCGGCGTGCTGCAAATCAGCCTGGCCGAAGTCACATTCAACGAGACGTTCACCGCCAATCACCAGCAAATAAAACCGGGCGACTACCTCAAACTGACAATAACCGACACCGGTGTCGGCATTCCGGTTGAAATTCAAAGTACCATTTTTGATCCTTTTTTTACCACCAAGGAGCCGCACCAGGGCACCGGTATGGGGCTGGCCGTCGTCTACGGAATCGTGAAAAATTACGGCGGCGCCATTGCCATGGCTAGTGAACCCGGCCAAGGCGCCCAATTCACGGTGTATCTGCCCATGATCCTGCGAAAGGACGCCCCTATCAAACTAAACGACACCCAACTTCCCCGGGGCAGCGAGCACATCCTGCTGGTAGATGATGAACGCCCCATTGCCAAACTGCAGCAACAAATCCTCCAGCGGCTCGGGTATACCGTCGAATCCTGCACCAGTTCGGCCGAGGCCCTGACGCGCTTTGAGTCAAACCCGCAAACCTTTGACCTGGTGATCACGGATATGACCATGCCTCAGATGACCGGTGATGTCCTGGCGCGCAAACTCATCAGTATCCGCGCAGACATTCCGGTCATCCTCTGCACCGGCTACAGCAGCCGGATAAGCGAGGAGAAAATCACGCAAATCGGCATCAAGGCCCTGGCCAGAAAACCGATCGAACGGCATGAACTGGCCCAGACCGTTCGCAAAGCGCTGGACGAAGGCAAGCCGCACCATTATTAAATTGCGCAATTGGTGATTGCACCTTATTATTTACCCTGACGTCAATGCCATTGATTTAATAACATTGACGTCAGGGGCTCTTCAGTGTCCTTCGCCCTCAACTCACGCCGCACGAAACCGCTATTGACAAGACGGTCCTTTACTCAAGGAGGTTTGCCATGGTTGCCGCCAAACGGCCGGATATCGAACTGACGTATGCACTTGACCGGGAAATTGACACCTTGCGCAAGCATCGCGAAGTACGCGGCATCCCGCCCAAAGGGCCGGGGCAACTGCTGCTCGCATCCTGGAGTCTGCCCGCACTTGAGCGCGAGGACCGCGATGACACCGACTACCAGCTCATCGCCGAAATGATAAGCTGGTTCGACATTGTCGCCGTCCAGAAAATAACCGCGGGCGATCCCGGCATCAAGGGACAGGAACGGGTGCTGCAACACCTGCCGTCTTCCTGGGACAGGCTGTTGGCGCCTGCCGCCACACCCGAAACCCAGGGGTTTTTCTTCGACAGCGCCCGGGTGACCTTCAGTGGCGATATCGGCCCGGTTCACATCCCGACCGAACAATTGCAACCAATCAAACTGCCCGGTATTGAACAGCCGTTTACGGGCTTTCAACGCCCGCCGGTCTACGCCCGGTTTGATTGCGACGACTATCCGGTGGCCCTGGTCAACGTTCACCTGCACTTTGGCGGATTTGCCGGTAAAAACATGGAGCGGCGGGCGCTTGAAATCCATGCCGTTACCGATTGGGCGGTGCAACACCATAAAAGTAACCCCGACGTACCGGTCGTCGTTGTCGGCACCTTTCATTTTAAACATCAAATTCCGACTTCCGGCTCCCATGCACTTGTCGGCAAGGGCTTGCATCTACCCGAGCGTTCGGCAGGTTTTGTCGAAGATACACGTAAAAATCCGGCTCACCCCCAGGCGATGTTTACCGTGCCGCCGGAAGTGGCCGCCCCCAACGTCTTTGATTTCGATAACGCGCTTCTCCATGACGATGCGGCCAAAATGATGCCGGGTAAATGGCGCAATTATCTTCGACGCCACTTCTCCAGCCAGCGCATCTTCTGGACCGCAATCAAAACCGCGCCGACACCGGACTTCGAATCTGTGGCAAGTAACGCCAAGCGTTTGAGCGATACCGTGCATGCCGTCTTGAAAATTGCAACGACGACCACCGACACCCCCATCGACGCCAAGGCGCTTTTCATCGGCATTCTGGCCGTGGGTCGCGCCAAAGAAAACAGCATCGCAGGCTTCATCTATCGCCGGTTCACCGAGTTGGTCGATTTCATGGACATTCCAGCACACCTGTTTAACCTTGACAACCTGCCGTCACCCACCGACACCGATACCCGATCGTTGGAACCGGACCTTGCCTCCCAGGCGTTTTTGAACCTGGCGGAGAAAATCGCCCTCGGCACAACCGGCCAGAACACCATCGCAAGCCGTCATCTGCTGGCGGCCCTGTCAGAAGCAATTCCGCAGCAGGTCGTTGAAGCACTGGCAAAAAAAGGGTTTCCCAAGAACCGTTTACGCCGCGAGTTCATGGGCGAAGTATTCAAACGCGCTCCCGGCGACGACCGCAATTACTGGCGCGATCTGCTTTTAAGCGGGGTGGCTCCGGACCAGACCCTGTCCCGCCTGGCGGCGGTTCTTTCCGACAAGCCGAGCCGCACCGACCGGTTGTACCTGACGCGTGAGATCGAAGCATTCAGCACCCTGCTCGCCTCCAACGGTTTGACGCCGCCGTTGGCCATCGGGCTGTTCGGTGGCTGGGGCGCGGGCAAGTCTTTTTTCATGGAACGCATTTTCGCGCGGATCGAATCGTTATGCGCCCTTGCCCGGCAAGCACCCGACCGGAACAAAAACTTTCACCACAACATTGCCCAAATCCGATTCAACGCCTGGCATTTTGTCGACGCCAATCTATGGGCCAGCTTGATCACGCGCATCTTTGACGGATTGGCGGTGCATCTTGCGCCGGACCGCCCCGATACCTTCAGCCGGCAACGGGGCGCCATTGTCGCCAAATTGAATCGCTTCAGGAAAATGGTGACGGAAAAAGAAACCGCACAGACCGCCGCCCACCAGCAATTGTCCGAGGCTCAAGAGGCGCATCGTTTGCAAGTGCAAGCGTATGAGGCCGCCCTTGAGGAGCAACAAAAGCGACAGCAGCAATCGCCCCTGACAGCAATCGCCTGGCCGGCCATCCGGCAAATGCTCAGCACCGAGGGTTTAAAAGCCCTCCAGCGCCTCAATAACGCCGCCGCGGTGAGCACGGGCGAAGAACTCGAGAACCTGATCCATAGCGCCCGGACCACTAACAATTTGTTCAAGAAACTAAAAACAATTACAAAGGGCCGGATGCTTGTCTTCACCCTGGCAGTCACCGCTGTCACCGCCCTGGGGTGGCTGATCGGCGAAGGATTGAGTCAACTGCCGGATAGTTTCTACACCCGGATCGCCGCGGCCGTGGCACCCTGGACAGCCTTTGTGGCATCCGCGGCCGAAAGCGTCCGGCGCGCGGTGGCCGGATTCAACCGAAATGCACAAACGCTGGCCGATGAATGGGAAGCAAAAGGGGCTCAGGCCCGCGCGCAAGTTGAGGCCGCCCATGCCGAGGCGCTGGTGCAGGCTCGCCAGTTAATCGACAAGGCGCAAAACGATCTGGAACAGACCCGGCGGGAACACTACCGCGCGCAACAAAGTGTTGACCAACTCCAGCACGAATTGGACGCGATGAACCCGGACCGCATGTTTACCCAGTTTATCAAAGAAAAGGCCGCCAGTGACACCTACCGTTCGCGGCTCGGTTTTATCTCGCAAATCCGCGAGGACCTGGAGGA
>JANQIE010000298.1 GCA_028282295.1 Desulfobacterales bacterium
CAATGGTCGCCTTCAGATCGATCCGGTCCTGTTCGAAAATAATCGGTTTGAGCAAGGAGACGTTTTTAAAGCAGTAGTTGGCGATGCTGTGATCGGGAAACATGTCATTGACCAGATTCAGCGCGATGTCCAGATAAACCGAACCGGTCAACACCACGGTGCCGAAAATCCGGTGTTCCTTGATGGTTTTGACGGCATCGATATGCAGTCCAAACCGGTAGTCGGCTTCGTTGAATGTAAACGGTTCGGCTTTTCCCGGCCGTTTGATGATCTGACGTTCGTCCACCGGTTTCACGTCGCTTGCAAAAACATCCTTGTACCAATAACGCTGCGGTTTATAGTCACGACCGGCCGCTGGTGCGGATAGCCCCGGTTGCTCCCCGTTGCCGGTTTCAGGTGTCTGCTCGACAATGATATGCGCATTACTGCCACTAGCACCGAACGAACTGACGGCCGCGATCCTTTTTTTATCGACCGGCCAGTCCATATTTTCACGGACCACGTGCAGACGGCTTTGTTCCCAGTCAAAATGCCGGTTCAGCTTGCCGCCGTTCAGGTGGGGAGGGATTTTTTTATGGTGAATGGATAGAATTACCTTGATCAGTCCGGCGATCCCGGCGGCTGCTTCAAGATGACCGATGTTCGATTTGACCGACCCGATCAAAAGCGGGTTGTCCGGATCGCGGCGCCGGCCATAAACCGCGTTCAACGCTTCCAGTTCAATGGGATCCCCCAGGGAAGTAGCCGTGCCGTGAGCTTCGATGTAGCACATTTCATCGGGTTTCAGGTCGGCGGCCTGCAGGGTTTCCTGCATCAGTTCTTTTTGGGATTCGGAACGTGGAACGGTGAGTCCGCTTTTCTTTCCGTCGTGTTTGACCCGTGAGTTTCTCAGCACTGCCAAAATGTGATCCTTGTCTTCGACGGCATCGGACAGACGTTTTAAGATAATGACCCCGCATCCCTCACCGCGGGCATACCCGTCGGCTTTGTCGCCAAACGTGTGACAGCGGCCGTCGGAAGACAACATGTTACCTTGAATCAAAGACAAGGTTGTGCGGGGCGACAGGATCAGATTCACCCCCCCGGCGATGGCTAAATCACATTCACTTGTGCGCAAACTCTGACAGGCCGAGTGCACCGCCACCAATGAGGAAGAGCAGGCCGTATCGATGGCCATGGACGGCCCCTTCAAGCCAAGGATATAAGATGTGCGGCCGGCGATGAAATTCAGGCAGTTACCGGTTGTGGCATAGACATTCAATTCGTCGGGGGGCAGTTCCGTCATTATCATCTGCAGGTACTCATTGCCGGTAATGCCGCAAAAAACGCCGGTTTGACTGCCGTTGAGGTGATCGGGATCAATGTGTGCATTTGCCAGCGCCTGCCAGGTGATCTCCATGAACAGACGATGCTGGGGATCGATAAATTGGGCTTCCTTGGGCGGGATGTCAAAAAATAACGGATCGAACCGGGCAATATCCCGTTTCAAATAACCGCCGCGAAATACGTCCTTGTTGTAATCGATCTGCGCGGTGTTGCCTAATTCCCAGCGGCTGCGGGGTGGCGGACCGGTCGCATCCACCTTGTTGTTTAAAAGGTTCCAGAATTCTTCCGGTGTGGACGCGTCATCCGGAAACGCACACCCCATGCCGATCACCGCCACGGGTTCATTTTGCTTTTGTTTCAGGCTGGATAGCTTTTTGCGTAAATTGCGAATTTCCAGAATCGATTTTTTGATAACTTCGGCATCTGTTTGTGACAGATTCTGATCCATGTGCCTATACTCCTTGCTTTCTATCCATCATTATTGATTTTTCGCGAGCCTTAGGGTTCGCGCAAAAATAAATTTGCATTTTTAAGGGTCAAGGCTCCCGTCTGGCAAGGCGCGAAAGCGAAGGAATATCAAGATATTTCTTTGCTTTCGCAACACGGCCAGGCGGGATCATTGGCCCTTAAAAATGTGAAGTTATTTTTTCGCGAGCCCTTAGACACTCTCAACCATATCCATTTCATGCTTGAGCGCTTCGAGTAGATTTTCCTTGTCATACTGATCCAACGTGTCTGCTTTGGTCTCCGGCGCGTTTGTTGTCTCAGGCGGTGCGGATTCGGTAATTTGCGAATCACCGGCAAAATGCGTTCGGATGACATGCTCGGCCAGTAGTTGCAACGTGTTGCAATCGAACAGGGTCGTCGTGCTGATTTCGATACCGAGATTGATTTTGATTTTATTTTTGAAATCGATGCTGGTCAGCGAGTCGAGCCCAAGGTCAAAAAATCCTTTGTCGGACGGCAGGTCCGCATCGTCCCGCAGCCCCAGGATCTTTGTCAGCATACCGGACAAGGTCGTCACGGCGGTTTTTAGTTTGTCCGCTTCGGATAAACCGGCCAGTTGGGCGCCAAAGGAGTCGGCCTTTTCGGTTCCGGCATTCTCCGGCGTGTCATCCGGATCGATATACTCAAAAAGCATATGCTTGCGTTTTACTTGCATGACTTGAAGAAACTTGCTCCATGTCACGGGAGCCACGACTTTCTGCCGGTCGCCGGATTGCAGAATCGACTCCAGCAGTCGCAGCCCGGTGTCGGGTAGTGTATCCTTTATACCGATGGAGCGCATATACGTTTCATCTTCGCCGGTGATGATGCCGCTGCCTTTCCACATGCCCCCCCAGTTGATGGTGGTGGCCGGCAATCCCAGGGCCGCGCAGTAATGAACATACGCGTCGAGAAAGTAGTTGGCGGCGCCGTAATGGGCGCCGGTAGCGGCACCCCAGACGGATGCGGCCGATGAATACATGACGAAGTAATCAAGGGGCCGCTCTTTGGCCATTTCATGCAGAATCCAGGTGCCTTGTACTTTCGCTGCAATGACCTTCAGAAAATCCGCATAGGTCATATCTTTGATCAAGTTGCTGTGAAACGCCCCGGCGGCGTGGAAGATCCCCCTGATCTCACCGGCCTCGAAGTAGGGCCCGCAGGTCTTTTCCATTGCGGCGCGGTCGGCCACGTCGGCCAGCAGAATCCGGACCTGGGTACCGTTGGCTTGAATCGCCGCCAGCAGTTCCTGCTTGGTTTGCGACAGGCTGTCGGTACGCCCGGGGTCCAACCCATTGCGGCTGAGCAGCAGGACCCGGCCGGCCTTGTGCTCGGAAAGCCAGCGGGCCGCCAGCAGGCCCAGGGTGCCCAGGCCGCCGGTAATCAGGTAGGTGCCGTCCTTTTTTATCTTGAGCGGGGTTCGGGACGGGATGCTCGAAGCGCACAATCGCGCCACGTACCGCTTTTGGTCCCGGTAGACAATTTCGCCTTCATCATCAGGCCCCAGGACTTCATTGAGCAATGCCGCGGCCGTGTCGGCCGTGTCCTTTGCAGACCCGATATCGATGATGGCCTGAAAGATATCATGATGTTCCAGAAGCATGGTTTTGGCCAGTCCCCACAAGGCCGCCGGTTTCAGGTTGAGGGGACCCGAATTGGCGACCGGCTGCACGCCGGCGCAGATAAACCAGACATGGTCCATTGAACCGGTGTCATCGGTTACCAGGGCCTGAATCAGGTTCAGGGCGGTCGCGCAGGTAAATTGCGTTGCATCGGCAATGTCCGCCAGATCGCAATCGGCGGCGGTGTTGTGATCCAGGGGCCAGAAATTCAGGATATAGTTCCGGCGGTTTTTGCTTCGGGCGCGGATGGTGCCCAAAACATTTTGATAACTCGCCTTTTCAAAGGGATCGATGGTGTGCGCATGTTCACTGTGGCCGGCGGTCTGTGCATCATAAAATACGGTATGGCAGGCAAACCCGTTTTCTTCCAGTAAACCGGCAAAGGCTTTGCCGGCACCCTGCCGATCGCACAACACAACAAACTGAACCGTTTGCTTCGCGTCTTCGTCCACCACGGTCGATGCCTTGGCCGCCTCGATCCACTGGACGTCGTAGATATCCCGTGCATCCGGGTCGCCGGCGGCACGGTCTGCATCGTCCGGACCAACCACAGGCAGAGGCATCCAATGGTTTTCTTTTTCAAAAGGATAGGTCGGCAGTGGTATGCGGTGCAGATGCGGTCTGTCCCGGTATAATACTTCCCATGTAAGATCGACGCCCAAAAGCCAGAGTTGCGCCAAATGACGCGGATTATTTGCACGGAGAAACTGATCAAGCAGTTGTTGCCCCTCGCTGTCGTTGGGCTCAAACACCAGGCGGGCCAGATCGGGATTGATACAGTCGTGCAAAACGCAATGCGGGTAAACCTGAACCGCCAGTTTTTGATCGGTCAAAAAGTCGTCGAGTTTGGCAATCAGATCGTTCAGGTCATCGGCCACAATGGCCAGGCGCACAGCCATCGGTTCCCGTCCCACCTGGAGCGTGTAAATCAAATCGTCCAGAAGACCGGGGTCCCCCAGGCCCTTTAAAAACGCGGCCAGACGGTGGCCATAGCGGATCAATTGCGCATCGGTGCGGGCCGACAAGACAAACAACCGGGGCAAATCGTCTGCTGCCGGTTCGCCATGCGCCGGTGCGGCCGTGTTTTCTTCGATGACCACGTGGGCGTTGACGCCGCCAAAACCAAATGAACTTACACCGGCTCTGCGTGGCAGCGGTTGTCCGTCAGTGTCCGTCAATGCTTCCCATGCCAGGGTCGTTTGGTCGGCGATATAAAAGGGACTGTCGTCCAGATCGATGTTCGGGTTAAGTGTTTCAAAGTGCAGATGAGCCGGTATTTGCTTGTGTTTCATGGCCATAAGCACTTTCACAACGCCGGCGATTCCGGCTGCGGCTTCGAGATGACCGATATTGGTTTTAACGGTGCCAAGGGCGCACTTGGCCAAAGACTGCTGTGAACCGGCCGCGGTGGCGGTCGATCGGGCAAAAGCCATTTTCAAACCGTTGATTTCGATGGGATCGCCCAGGCTGGTGCCGGTTCCATGGGTTTCGATATAACCGATGGTTTGCGGATCGATATTCGCCTGCCGCAACGCCCTGACAATCACGTCCGCCTGGGCGAACGGATTGGGCGCCGTCAGCGAATTGGTGTGTCCGCCATGATTTTCCGCGGTTCCCCGGATGGTCCCGTAAATGTAGTCCTTGTCTGAACGGGCCCGGTTCAGGGGCTTTAACAGGACCGCCCCCATGCCTTCCCCGCGCACATAGCCGTCGGCTGAAGCATCGAAGGTTTTACACTTCCCATCTTCGCTGAGCATATTGGCGTTGGCCAGGGCGACATAGATACTGGAACTGAGGATCGCGTTGGCACCGCCCACAATGGCGATTTCACATTCGCCGTTGTGCATGGCGGTAACGGCCCGATGCAGCGCCACCAGCGATGAGGAGCAGGCGGTATCGACCGCTTCGCTGGGGCCGGTAAAATTGAACAGGTAAGAGATCCGATTGGGCGCCATGCAGTGCAGAACGCCGGTTGAAGCATAGGCATGCACAAACGTCCGGTTTTCCATCATCAGTTGCAGGTAGTCGAAGGTACCCATACCGATGAACACCCCGACCCTGGCCCCGGAGAGATCACGCATGCGATAACCGGCATCTTCGACCGTCTGCCATACCACTTGAAGCATTTTGCGTTGCATGGGGTCCATATACTGGGCTTCTTTGGGCGAAATATTAAAAAAGGCAGCGTCAAAAGCGGCCATATCGTTGATAAAGCCACCCCATTTGATATGGGTCTGCGCGGAGGCGTTGTCGGGGGTGCCGTAAATTTTTTTCCAATCCCAGCGATCGGACGGAATTTGTGATATCAAGTTGCGGCCCGAGGCAATGTTGGCCCAGAATTGCTCGCAGGTATCGGACTGCGGGAAGACCCCGGCCATGCCGATAACCGCTACCGGCCCCATGCCGGACGGCGCGGCCGGGGTTTGCGGCCGTTGGTTGGCCGAAGGTTGGGGCGTGGATGACACACTTTGCGTTGTGTGATCGAAAACACTGGCGGGGTTCATACGACCGGCCACATATAACTGTCCTTGATCCATGAAGCCCCAATCGCCGGTGCGGAGCCAGGGGCCCGTATCATCGTCCGATAACACCGCCTGGAAGGTCGCCCGGCTTTGTGCCGGCCGGCGCCAGTATCCCATCGCGTTACCGTTGCTCCTGACCCAGATCTCACCCGGCGCCAAATCGTCGCAAAGCGTCCTGCGCTGGGGATCCACCGTTACAACGCGGGTGTCAAGAAACGGACTGCCGCAACACACCAGTTCCGCTTGTTTTGCGATATGTCGGTCTGCCGGGGCCGTGTCGCGGCAACCCGACTTTTTTTCCGGATCGACGGCAAGGCAAAGGGGATTGTGCGACTCAACGCCGCCGGTGAGCGGCAGGGCCGCCTCGGTCAATCCGTAGCACGGCAGCAAGGCGGATTGTTTCAAGCCGCACGATTTGAAAGTGCGGTAGAAATTCACCATTGTTTCTTTGCGTACCGGTTCCGCGCCGTTCCAGGCGATTGCCCAGCAAGACAGATCCAAGCCTTTTTTCTGCTCCGCGGTGACCTGTTCAAGACACTGTTCATACGAAAAATTGGGGCCGCCACTGCATGTGATCCGGTGTTTGGTGATCGCCTGCAGCCAACCAATGGGATGCGTAAGAAAATCGTCCTGCGACGCCAAATAGCCGGTATAACCTGAATAGAGCGGTTGCAAGATGCCGAAAATCAGACCGGTGTAGTGAAAATGTGGCAGCCAGCTTAACGAGCGACTCCGATGAGAAAGTTGAAAAGCCGATTTAAGCACTTGGCTTTGGTAAAGCATATTGGCGTGACCGACCATTACGCCTTTTGGAGCACCGGTTGTCCCGGCAGTGTACTGCAAGTAGGCCGGGACGTCCGGGTCTACCTTGGGCGGATTCCAATTCTCCCCCCATCGATCCGAAATATCTTCGACTGCAACGATTTTTTTGCCGGCCAAGGCTTTATACGCCCCTAAATACTGCCGAACCTGATCGGCCAGTGCAGCGGTAGTTAAAACGACTTGCACGTCCGCATCAGCGGTAATGGCTTGAAACCGTTCCTTATTCCGGTCGATTTTTGGCAGGCGAACCGGTATGGCGGTTGCACCGAGATAAAGGGTGCCCGAAAACGCGGATACAAACGTAAGCCCCTGAGGAAATGCCAATAACACCCGCGCCGGTGACGAACATGCATCCGCCAGGTAACAGGCAATGGCTTGGGCGCGCCGGTGCAATTTACGATAGCTTAACCGTGAAGTGATCTCGCCGTGCTGGTTCAAAAATTCAAAGGCGTTTTTCTGGGGATCATTTGCAGCTCTTTTGTGCAGAAGATCAACAAAATCATTAAATTTCAGATTCATAACTGATAGTTCTCACCAACTGTTAAGACCCTTAAAAGAGATTTTCGTTTAGAAGCACTTAGGGCTCACGCAAAAATAATTTCACATTTTAGGGGCCCGGCTTCCGGTCATTTGGGGACCTCAGATCGGACCAAAAT
>JANQIE010000233.1 GCA_028282295.1 Desulfobacterales bacterium
TCTCACGAATTTGAAATAATGGCGTAGCCATTCATGTTCTTGCGACGTAGCCTTGCTACGCCTGCGGTTTCAAATTCGCTGCGGCCTTGGCCTGAACCAAGATCTACTATTTCCGGATGGACACTCGCTAAGGAAGTTAAAATCGCGCGGTTCGAGCGCCAATGGGACAACAGGTGCTGTGGCCGATCGACAGTTCGTTTTTAATTGATCAAGGCGATACCTTTTTCGGTAAGCCGCAGGTTCGGCATGGGATGCTTTACCTGCTCCACGATCCCCCGTTTGACAAGGTCATTGATGGCTTGTTTGCAAAGCTTCTTTTCGTGCTTATCCAACCGATCGATATACTGATATTCCAACCACAGGGGCGGAAGGGTATAGTCTTGTGTCTGGTTGACGGTGCGGAATTTTTCGAGAATATCACGTTTTATCGACTTTTTGTCTTTGTTCATATAAATCCCTCATCTATTTGAAAAGCACATGCTGTTTGACAAGCACTCGCTGTGCTTCGATTGCACGTTTCGTTCGGCTAGGGCGGTTTCTTGTTAGATGCTCAAACATGACCGGCAGTCCGGCCTGTGCGATCGCCTTTTTATTGCTATTCAAATGTCTTGGGCTAATGATAAGCATTTCGTCAACGCTTTCAATTTAGCGTTTTATGAAATTTTGCAGGTGTTGCAGGTATGAATTGAATAGCCTCTATATCGATTCGGCCCGCTTTTCGCAAGGGGTAAAATGCACAAAATGGGACTTACGGTAAGGTAAGTCCCATTTTGTGCTAAAACGCGTAAAATTGAAGGATGTTTGAAGGTTAGCCGGCTTCGTGCAGTGTCGTCGCGCGGCCGATGGCTGCTCGGTGTTGTGGGCCGCCACCAGTGGGGGAGGCGGGGATGATCGAAGATGAGGTCACATTGAAATCCGGGTAAGCTGAGCCACCATGTTCGACATAATCGAGCCCTTCCAGTTCCTCTTCCGCCGATACCCGCAGGCCGACCGTCTTGGCAATCAGTTTGAACATTAAATAGGCAACGGGAAATACCCAGATGAAACAGGCGCCGATACCCAAAACCTGGACACCGATGATTTTCAGCGAGGTCCCGCCGGCATTGAAAATACCCGCTGCCAATGTACCCCAGGCGCCGCACACCCCGTGTACGGAAATGGCTCCCACCGGGTCGTCGATTTTCAACTTGTCAAAAAAGAGTACTGCGTAGACTACAATGACACCGGCGGCGGCACCGATCAGTACGGCGCTGAGCGGCGAAACCGTGGCGCAGGGGCTCGTGATGGCAACCAAGCCGGCCAGAGCGCCATTAAGACTCATGCTGATTTCCGATTTGCCGAACCGCAGCCACGAGGCCGCCATGGCCAAAACGGCGCCGGCCGCCGCGGCCAGGTTGGTATTGACGAAAATCAAGGCAATATCTTTATTGGCCGCTGTAGTGGAGCCCGGATTAAAGCCGAACCATCCCAGCCACAAGATAAATACCCCCAATGCCGCCAATGGAATGTTATGACCCAGGATCGGCCGCACACTGCCGTCCTGGTTGTATTTGCCAAGACGCGGGCCCAAAACCATGGTGCCGGCCAATGCCGCCCAACCGCCCACTGAATGAACCACGGTTGAGCCGGCAAAATCGATGAATCCCAAACCTTCCAACCAGCCTCCGCCCTTGTAAAGGCTGCCCCAGGCCCAGCTTCCGAAAATGGGGTAAATTATCGCGCTGATACCGACACTATACATCAGATAACCGACAAATTTAGTGCGTTCGGCCATGGCGCCCGAAACAATTGTGGCCGCGGTGGCAGCAAAGACGACCTGGAACATCCAAAACGCCAGTACCCAAGGGTCCTGACCAATGGAAAAGTCACTTAAAAAGAAGCCCGACGTTCCAAATAGCCCGGTTTTTGATACGCCGAACATCAAGCCAAAGCCTACGGCCCAGAACGCCAGGGTACCCATGGAAAAATCCATCAGGTTTTTCATCATAATATTGATCGTATTTTTAGCACGTGTGAAACCCGCTTCCACCATGGCGAAACCTGCTTGCATGAAAAACACAAGGGCCGCCGCGATAAGGGTCCAAATATAGTCGGCGTGTGCTTGAACCAGATCGATTGCGGTCTTATTGGCTTCAGCGGTTGGCGGGGGTTCACCAGCCAGGGCCGTGTGGGCGAATAGTATTGTTGTTGCAAGGGCGCTTAACACTGTTTTCATGGTTTTCTCCTCCAGCATAAAATTTGGATGGCCGGGTTTTCCGGTTTGGCATATTTACTTTACAAACGCCATGCCACGCGCCGTAAACGATAAATGGTTCTGAAAATATTAGGAATATTTGACGAGAAGTGCTGGGAAGGGAAGGCTTGGAGTTGACAAAAATGTATAATATTGAAAGAAAAAATACAAAAATGAATTATTTAATCTATTCTTTGCTGCTATGGATATATCATGCTGATAAAATCATCATATCAAATTATTTGCCTTTACTGATGACAATGCAGAGTAATTACAATTTTGTACTTTTGTTCGAAATTTTGATCGAAAGCAAAGCGCCTGAAGGCCGCCGCAAACTAAAAAACCGGAACCGACAGGGTCGGTCCCGGTTAACAGGTTAAGATATGGCCAGATAATTGTCATTTACCTGGTGCCAGTTGATAATGTTGAAAAAAGCCTCGATATACGCCGGCCGCCGATTCTGGTATTTCAAATAGTAGGCGTGTTCCCAGACATCCAGACCAAGCAGCGGGGTCAAGCCCCGGCTAAGCGGGGAATCCTGATTGGGGGTGGTGGTAATGCGCAATTTGCCGCCATCATGAACCAACCATGTCCAGCCGCTTCCAAAAAGCAGAGTCGCCCGATTGGTAAATTCATCTTTGAACGACTCGTAGCCGCCTAAGTCCGAATCGATGGCCCGGGCGATGTCGCCACCCAAGGTAATATCCTTCTTAAGCAACGGCCAGAAAAAGCAATGATTGGCATGCCCGCCGCCATGATTGCGAACGGCGGTACGAATCCGTTCCGGGACCATATCCAAATTGGCCAATAGCTCCTGAACGGGCCGCTTTTGAAGATCAGGATACTCTTCCAGGGCAAGGTTGAGTTTGTCGACATAGGTTTGGTGATGCTTGTCATGATGGACAGCCATTGTTTCCGCGTCGATAAACGGCTCCAGCGCATCAACCGCATAAGGCAAAGGGCTGAGGGTATGCTTCATGGAAAGACCTCCTTTATCGTCAAGAATACCGCGTAACGGTTGCTCGTATTGTAACCTATGATCAGAGAGGTTAGCGGGTTTTCGGTTAGCAGGAATGTCGTTGATTGCCGGTTCAATGCGAACCGGTGTTCGAACGTCGCCGTAAATCGCGACGACTGGTGCTTAAGATAAGCACTTCGGGCTGGGCCTCAAGCGCGATGCGGGACTAATTGCAATTAACACGATTCATCCGCGCATTGGTGCGCAAATGTACACCGGGTCGCCTGATTTGGCCGCTATTGCACATTGCCCCGCCGACCTCCCCATCCGAGTTCATAAAGGCGATAGCATCGATCGGTGGATCATTGCCGGGTTTCAGACGTGTTTTCAGAATATTTTGCGGTGGATGTTGGCGCGAGCCCTAATGATCGGAAGTTTCCAATGCCTGCTCGATCTCTTCCATAAAGCGGCTCTTGAGGTTGAACTGTCCTTTGCGCAGATTGGAGCAGCTCACAAACAAGTACTGTTCCGGACGTGTTATGGCTACGTACATCAGGCGGCGTTCTTCTTGCAGGCCGGAAGGCGACTCCAGGGATTTCCAGTGCGGCAGGAGTTGTTCTTCGCACGCAACGACAAAAACAACCTGAAACTCGAGGCCCTTGGCCGCATGAATAGTGGATAGTCTCACCCCGCCCTTGTTATCCTCTTCGTCCTCTTTTTTGTCTTCCTGAACCAGCGCGGTTTCTTCCAGAAATTCCGCCATGGTATCTTTCTGGCCGGCGGCATAGATCAATTGTTCGATGTTTTCTTCACGCTGAGTGAAATCCATGCTGGCGGCTTTGGCGTATTGTTCCAGATGGTCTTTATACCGGGTGGCCTCCAGCACTTCGACCAGTGCCTCCCGGGGCGAGAGAGATTTAATTCGATCCAGTATCGCGATAACCTCGGTTATGGCCTTGTAGAGCTTCGGAGTAAGTAATTTTTCCCTCAATGCTCTGCGGGCCGCGTCCTGAAGGCTCATGTCGCTGTGACGCATTTGGTGCAGTTTGCGAATTGTACCCGGACCGATTCCCCGTTTGGGTGTATTGGCAACCCGTTCAAACGCAACATCGTCTTTGGGAAACACTGCGGCGTTTAAATAGGATAGAAGATCCAGGATCTCCTTGCGATCGAAAAAACCTTTGCCGCCCAACATGGCGTAAGGGACCTGAAATGCGCGAAAGGCTTGCTCAAAAGCCAATGAACAGAATTTGGTGCGGTATAACACCGCCATTTCATGCCATTTGATACCTTTGTTTTTTAATTGAATGATTTTACGGACAACCCATTCGGCTTCTTCCGAATCGACGTAAAATTCATTGAGTTTAATTTGGCCGCCTTTTTTTTGAGAAAAGCATTCCTTCTCCATTTTGTCGGGATTGTTTTCAATCAAATCGTTGGCGAGCCTTACAATTTCATCCGTACTGCGAAAATTCTGCTCAAGTCGAAAAATGCGGGCCCCGGCGTAGCTGCGTGGAAAGGCCAGAAAATGCTCGATATTACTACCTCGAAATGAATAGATTGCCTGCCAGTCGTCGCCCACACAAAACAAGTTCCCGTCGTTAATCAGTAAGCGGGTCAGTTCTTCCTGCAGGTTGTTGGTATCCTGGTATTCGTCCACCAGAATGAATTGGAATAACTCCTGATACTGCCTGCGAATCTGCGGGTTGTCGCGTAACAGATCGCGTACCAGAAGTAATATGTTGTCAAAATCGACGGCGTTTTTGTTCTTTAACTCTTTTTCGTACAGACCATGTGCTTCCGCCAGGGGAACTTGGTTGACATAGGGTTTGGCATCAAAATAGGCTGCCGGATCAGCGAAATTCTTCGCGTTCGATATTTGGGCTAACACCGCGCCGGCATGTTTTTTTTCGATATTTAGTTTGGTGACCAAAATCTCCTGGATGATTTTCTGTTGCTGATAACTTGTATAGACTTGCACCGGTTGCTGGTAACCCAACAATTCGCAGTGGGCTTTGAGGATTTTGAAGCAGGCGGAATGATATGTACGCACCCAGGGAAAGCGAAACAATGGCAAACCGGTGGCCTCAACCAGCCGGTCTTTCATTTCCTGGGCGGCTTTGTTGGTAAAGGTGATAGCCAGCAGGCGTTCCGGGGCATACCCTTTTTTAGTCAGATGGATAATTTTGGCCGTGAGGGTCCTGGTTTTTCCCGAGCCTGCCCCGGCGACAACCAGAGCCGGGGTGCCTAAATAATCGACGGCTTTTTGTTGTTGTGGTGTTAGCTGCATGCAAAACCTCTCCAAGGTCGGATGGACACGAGCCTGGATCATTAGCACAGCCCATGACGTCAGACAAGCAGGGAAACGCCTGGTTTAAAAAAAAGATTGGCGAGTGATGTGTCCACTCAATGTCCGGTGTGAATAAATTATGGCATCGAGTTTGGTTTCACCGCTTCAGGTAAGCATGCAACCGGGCAATAGCGCTTGGTGTATATCAAGCACAAGGGGGGGCAACGCCTCTTAGTCCGGATTTATGTCATATTTGTGACATACTTTGCTGATGGTTTGCGCGTGCCATTTACCCTTACCCGAAAAAGTCGGAACATTCAGATCTTCGAGATGCGCCGCGATTTTACCGAAACTGTCTCCGTCGTTGCGCATGTTGCGAATAATGTTCAAGACCTCGTCACGATCCATGGATACTGCCGGTTCCGTTGCCTCTGAGATTTTATCAAGGGCGGGAACAATGTCGTCACGGGCGATTGCAGCGGCAATGCGTTCAAGGGCCTCGGCTTTGCGTTCTTCCGCGGCGGCGCGGCGCTCCTGGACTTCAATTAAACTTTTTTGACCTTCGGCGAGCGATGCGATGCAGGTGTGCAGTGCCGGCAGGGTTTCTTCCAGTAACTGCTCAACCTGGCCCTGAGTGTTCGATCTGCGTCGGTTGTCTTTGTTGGATCGGCGTTCAACGCCACGGTAGGTTTGCTGGGAAGGATATTGACGCCGGCGATCATAACGTCTTTCCTTCGCAGCGTTGCGAAGGTTTTGCAGAAAATCGTTCATTTTTCCTCCTGATAATTTTACGGCAGCCCGGCGATCCGATTGTTCCAGGACCCGTGGCTTTCCGTCCCCCGATTGCTCGGGGTTTGGCATTTACATAAAATCATAAAAATTAATCATATGTGATTTGGATAGTGGTGTCAAAATAAAATAAAAGTATTTGTCTGCCGGCACTTGCTAACCGGTCTGGGCTTGTGAAAAAGGTGATATTATTTTTTCGACAGCCCTTAATTTATGGCACCGGTCAATGTCGGTGTAATGCTCAATCGCCGGCCGTCAGTGGTAAAATGGATGGCGCCCTGCCGCCGGGTTTGCAGGATTTGGCAGCCGACAGCGTCGTAGCGTTCGAGGACAGTCGGGTGAGGGATGCTGTTTGGGTAGCGCCAACCCGAGGATATCACCACATGCTTGGGGTTCGTGGCCCGAATAAATGCCATTGTGCTGGATGTACGGCTGCCATGATGGGGCGCCCACAATACCGTGCAGTTTAGTTTCTCCTTTTGTTGGCGAACCAGACGCCGTTCCGTGCCAGCCATGATGTCGCCTGGAATTAAAAAAGACGTTTCGCCGTATTGCACTCGGATGACAAGTGAATTGTTGTTAAAATGACGCGATGTGTTTTCGGGGTGTTGCTTTAATCTATCGGACGGTGGACTCAGGATATTAAATTTTACCCCATTGATAACCTTGCTTTCGCTGGTTTGTGAACAAATACGTGTCAGGATTTGTTTGGCGGCGATGATTTCCAATAATCGTTGGTAGCCATGCGTGTCGGCGTGATCGTCGTTTTTCCAGAGGTTTTTGACGTTAAAACATTGCGCAATGTAAAGCAGCCCGTTGAGATGATCGCTTTCAGGATGTGTGAGAATCAGGGTGTCGATGGTCGTTATCTTTTTGCGCCATAAATAAGGGGCGATGATTCGCCGGCCCACATCGAAAAGGGTGTTGTCTGCGAATCCGCCGCCATCGATCAAGACCGTGTAGCCTCGGGGTAACTCCAAAAGCGTGGCGCTGCCTTGGCCGACGTCCAGCGCGGTTACCTGTAGATCGTTACGGCCGTAACGCTGGTACACCCAATAGGCCGTGTCACAGCCCAAGACCGTTACAGCCAGGCCCAAAAGTATGAGTGCCCGTCGCCGTGCGGCAAGATATGGCCTGGTGCTCGCGCTGGATCGCGCCGTAGGATGGCTTTGAATCGATTTATGAAGGTGAAACAGTTTTAAAAGGGTGCCCCCAATCACATAGCCGCAGGTAATTTCCAGGATATTCGGCGTGATGGTCCTGCAGGCTGCAAAGGGCAAATCCGCACAGAACATAACAACATCCATGGCAACCGCGAGCCCCTGCATAGCAAGCGACAGCACAACGGTGGCACCGGGTAGATGCATAAGATACAACAACGTGGCCGCGAGCCCCAACGGCAAGGCGAACCAGCCGACCAATGGAATCAACAGGAAATTGGCCAGCGGGCCGATGATGGAAAATTGGTTGAAATAATACATCCCCAACGGCAAGGTGCCGAGAATGGCAAATACCGATACGCCGAAAAAAATGCCGAGTTTGTGTGATATGTTTAAATACCAAGGCTTTTGTTGGAAGGTGTGCGGTGGGTAGGCCGGGCGGATCACATGACTCCAACCGAATAAAATGGCCGTCACGGCGGCAAACGACAATTGAAATGAAACCGTCCAAAGAGCCGGCGGGTAGATGCCCAGGATAAGCAGGGCGGCCAACGCCAGGGTGTTTAGTGGATCATGTTCGGCGTCAAACACGTAAGCCGCCAGAAAAACAGCGGCCATAATCAGGGCGCGTTGGGTTGCCGGTGACAGGCCGGCCAGCAGGGCATAGGCAATTGCCGGCAGCAGGGCGAGCACGGCCGCGCCTTTTTTTACCCAGGCGTTCCAAAGTAGCGGTTTAAAATAGCCCAGCAGGCAGAAGCCGATAAAATAGGTCCCGGCAACCACCAAACCGATATGCAGGCCGGAAATCGCGAGCAGATGACTGGCCCCGGCGCGGGCAAAGGCGTCGCGCGTGGCAGGGGTAATCTGCTGGCGCAGCCCCACGATAAGGGCCTGCATTACGGCGCCGACCTGCGGATTTGTTGCGGTTTGAGTGATCCAGCCGCCGATTGCCGTGCGAAGTTGCGCCAGTTGTGCTTGTTTGGATTTCTGGTTGTGGTTGAGAATGATGAGTTCCCGGGCTGAGCCTGAGGTGGCCGCCTCGATTCCTTTCAGACGCATGTAGCGAATATAGTCGAAGCCCCCCGGATTGTTGAAATTGCGTAGCGGACGAATCTTGCCGGGGAATCTTATGACATCGCCCCAGGCGAGCGGCATGGGCGGGCCGTAGATCGACACGCGTAAATTTCCCTGTACCTTGTTGGATTCGGTATCGCGTTCAATTTGCGTCGCCGCCAGCTTGAAAACCGTTCGGCGTCGATCCACTTGGGGCTGTGAAACAACCTCTCCCTGAATCATCCATTTGCTTGCATTGCTGAATCGAAGGACGTGATTGGCCGGCAAATCCGGGTGGCTCCAGGCCTGCATGATGCTGAACCCGCAAAGCAGCCATAGCCCAAGCCAGGTAAAAGGAACGGCTCGCTTCCAGCTAAAATAGGCGCTTGCCAGCCAAACCAGCACGCCGCCCGCCAATCCAAACAACAAGGTATATTGGGCGGTTAGAAAATGGCTGGCGATTGATCCGCTCAAAAAGGCGATCGATATGGGAATAACCGGGCGTTTAAACACGTTAAGCGGTAATTGTAATGATGTGGTTGGGCAATAGTGGTTAAGCTGCTGTATTTGGTTGTCAAACCGGCAGCCGTTTGATGGCTGCGCCCAAGGCCGCGAATTTTTTCTCCATGGCTTCGTAGCCCCTGTCCAGATGATAGACACGCTGAACTTCGGTGCGGCCTTTTGCGACCAGACCGGCCAAAATCAAGGAGGCGCTGGCCCGCAGATCGGTGGCCATCACCGGTGCCGCCGACAACGCGGCCATACCGCGGACCATGGCCGTATTGCCCGAAACGGTGATGTCGGCGCCCATACGTTTTAGTTCGCTGACGTGGATGAATCGGTTTTCAAAAATGGTTTCGGAAATCACACTCAAACCTTTTGCCACCGACATGAGGACCATAAACTGGGCTTGCATATCGGTGGGAAATCCCGGGTACGGCAGGGTTTTAATATCAATGCTTGCGATTTCGTCGCGGCCCTGGATGGTCAGACTGTCCTTTCGGATATCGATTTGCGCCCCGGTTAACCTCAGTTTGTGGATCACCGCGTTTAAATGTGTTGGTTCACAATCGCATATCTCGATTCGGCTACCGGTCAGGGCCGCCGCGGTCATGAAGGTGCCGGTTTCGATCCGGTCGGGTATGATAGCGACTTTTACTGGTTGCAACGCTGACACGCCGGTAATGGTGATTTCAGACGTGCCCGCGCCCTGAATGTCGGCCCCCATTTGTGTGAGTACTTCGGCCAAAGCAATGATTTCAGGCTCACGCGCCGCGTTCTTCAGGACCGTGACGCCCTCGGCCAGGACCGCGGCCATCATCATGTTCTCGGTTCCGGTGACGGTTACGACATCAAAATAGATATCGGCGCCACACAGCTTTTCAGCTGCGGCCTCCACATAACCGTGTTCCAGTTCGATGCGGGCCCCAAGACGTTGCAGACCGCGCAGATGCAGATTGATGGGCCGCGATCCGATCGCGCAGCCGCCGGGTAAGGATACCCGCGCTTTTTGAAGGCGGGCGACCAGCGGCCCTAACACCAATACCGAGGCCCGCATTTTACGAACCAGGTCGTAGGGCGCTTCGTGGTTGCACAAACCGCCGGCGTTGATACGAACAACTCCCGGTTCGGGTGTTTCGACCTGAGCGCCCAGGTGAGTGATCAGTTGCTTGATGCTGTCGACATCTCTTAGTTGAGGCACATTGGTAAACTCACACCAGCCATCAACCAGAAGGGCGGCTGCCAGGATCGGCAACGCCGCGTTTTTTGCACCGCTTATTTTTACCTGACCGCTTAACCGCCAGCCTCCTTCAACAATAATCTTGTCCATTTAATACCTTAAATAACCGGTGTTTTTGAATGAATGCGAAAAAATAAAAAAGCGCTTATCTTCGAAATCTCAAACGGATAAGGGCCGCGGAAAAAACAAAATGTCCCAAATACGGACCGAAATTTGGGATATTTTATTTTTTCCGCGGCCCTAAGCGATTTGGATATTCGGAATTCAGGCGGTCGGACTAATGGTGATGGCCGCCACCCTTGCCTTTGGCTGTGTCGATGACGGCTTTGATGACGCAATACGTAACCCCCATGCCAAGGATCGACAGCGCGTACCACAAGCCGCCATGAAAAACCATATGGCCCATATCCCAAACCCATTCAAATAAAAAGGGAAACATTTTTTTCCTCCGCTATAGGGGCGTTAATCTTGGATGAGTACTAAATCTATTCGACCGGATTCAATTCCTTTTCCTGCGGAAAAATCGGCAGGTACCGGTAAGATATCATGATCAGGATAATACCGTAGGCTACCGGCAGAATCGTCGTGGCCACTTCCTGCCAACTCGGCATATACAATTCCCAGGATTCGAACGGTAACACCGGTACGGCCAATACTTGCAGAACCATCACCCAGCGGTTCAGGCAAACACCCACCGCTGCCAGGATAACTGCGCTAATCAAGGTAAATTTGTTTTTGCGGCCGCCATTGGTAACCAGGATGATGGCCGGGACAAAGCCGCAGACAACCAGTTCGGTAAACAGGATCCAATAGCCGTAAAGCGCATTATTGGAGTAAAAATGGCTCACGTGCAGCCCCATTTCCGGGGCGGTATGGGTGGCCCAGTACCAGGTGTCGACCGATTTGGCGATGATGTAAGTCAACAGCATCCAGCCGCTGATTTTCGCCAGCAGTTCGATGACGTTATCCCTGACCAGTTTTTTGCCGGATATTTTTTCCGTCAGTTTGGTGATGCAAATGGTGAAGCAGGGGCCGCAAGCCGCCGCCGACCAGGTAAACAGAAAAAAGGTGTAGGGCCAGATCAAGATGTGTTCGCGATACCCAAAAGGCCGGCCGAACAGGACACCGGCCACGCCACCTAAAGAGCCTTGGTGGAAAAAAGACAGGAACGCGCCGGTGGCCGCAAAGATGGCCATGATTTCATGCATGTTATGGCTCAGATTATGGAAAAAAGGGACCTTGTCGATTTGTTTGTTTTCCAGAATCAGGGGGATGTATTCGATGGTCAACACGCCGAAGTAACACGACAGACAAAAGGCCACTTCGGTAAGCATTGAATGCACATTGGCATGCCAGAAGATGAACCAGCCGCGCAGGGGCTGACCGATATCGATTGCCAGGATCAACAACGCGGAGCTGTAGCAGATAAAACCGATGAGGACAGCGTAGTTGATGATGTTTTTCAACTCGTCCTTCCCCACGATATACTTTAAAAAACCGGTGAAAAAGGCCCCTCCGCCCAAGGCGATGACCGCAAGGTCGGCCCAGATCCACAATGCAAACCCATAGGCATTGTTCATGTTGGTTTGATTCAGGCCCTTGATCCAGCACAGCAGCATCGCATATACGCCCCATGCCAGTACCAATCCGACAAGAGTTAGACCAATAGCGAATTTGGGCAATGGACAGCGCTTGACCCCGTCGGGAATTAATGCAGTATCCATAATTTAAGAGCTCCTTACGTCGTTCAAATTAAATTGCAAATATAACGGAATGAGCGACCAAGCATGTCGCTAATGGCTTCCGGCCTGTTTTTCATTCTTGAGATAGTTGTCGCCCATTTTACGCACCCACTCACGGCTTGAAAGGTAGTAGACCTTGGCGTTGGTTCCCAAGCGTTCGAGCAGGCGAAAAGCGTGCGGCGCCTGGGGACGACCGTGATGCTTATGATCCGGTTTGACAAGTTGGGTAACGGCATGGCTCGGATTGTTCAGGTCTCCGAACGTGATTGCGCCAGCCGGGCAGGCCTGGGTGCAGGAGGTCTGATAGTCTTGCTCATCAATGTCGCGTTTACCCTTGGCATAAGCCCGGTCCTTAGCCTGCTGGAAGCGGTGAAAGCAGAAGCTGCATTTTTCAACGACCCCGCGCATCCGCACCGAGACTTTCGGATTGAGCATTTTTTCCATGCCTTCCGGCCAAACCGGGTCCCACCAATTGAAAAGGCGCACGTGGTACGGACAGGCGGCCATGCAATAACGGCAACCAAAGCAGCGTGTGTAAATCTGGCTGACAATTCCGGTATTTTGATCATAGTCGGTGGCGGTTGCCGGGCATACGGAGACGCAAGGAGAATGCCCTTCATGTTGACCGGCGCACTGCATGCACGGGCGCGGCAGGTAACAAACATCATGATCCGGGTAGGCTTTGCCGTTGGTCAGTTTATAGACCCGCAACCATTTCATGCTAAGCAGTTGGTCGGTTTCGTCTCTGCGAAAAGGCACATTGTTTTCCGACATGCAGGCAACCATGCAAGCTCCGCAACCGGTGCATTTGTCCAGATCGATGGCCATTGCGTACAGGTAGTTCTTCGTATGATTTTGCGCTTGTTTCATCAGAACCTCATTCTATGCGTTAGGCTTTGGACAATTTTGCCCGAATTCCCCAGGTCGCATCCAAACCGGATACCGGATCTTCGGTCATTCCAACCAAGGCATTGTAGTTTACGCCTTTGCCGGCTAAAAAATCATCGTAAGCCGTATGCCCCAATCCTCGGGGAAGCGCCACCACATCGGGGGCCACACCCTCGGTAATATGCACCCGCACCTTGGCTTCACCTTTGGGCGTTTTCAGTTTGGCGGGTTTGCCGTCGGCCAATTGCAGGGCAGCGGCTGTTTTGGGATTCACTTCCACTAGTACGTCATTGCCTTGCAAAACAGTTTCGTCCACCGATTTGACCAAAAAGGGCGGTGATCCAATGGGCCCGGAGGCAATGCGCATGGTATCGTAGGGTAAAAGCAAATGCGGGTAAGTTGTAGCATCGCCCTGCGGTAAAGCCGGCTGGGATTCCAAGGCTGCGTTCAGGTCCGGGTTGCTGAATTCGAATTTCGACGACGCCGTATCAAAGGTGCCGAACCCAAGGGGCGCCGCAACCTCTGGGCCTTGCCAGTAGCCCTTGCGGTTTAGTTCATTCCATTTGTCGCCAAGGGTTTCCCGTAAGCAGGTTGGGTAGTCCTGCCATGGAAAAGCTGCGGCAATGTTGCCGCCCAAGGCGTGCGCCAGGGCGATAATCACATCGCCGGTGTGTCGCGTGTCGAACAAGGGGCCGATTGCCGGACGGCTCAGTCCGATGATATTTGCCGGATAGGCGGCCGGCGAGGGAACATCTTCGAGTCGCTCCAGATACATGTGGTTCGGCAGGATCAAGTCGGCCATTTGAGCGGTTTCATCCATAAACGATGCGAAACTGACGATAAACGGAATTTGGGCCAACGCAGCACGGGTCGCTTCGGCATCGGGCATTGTATATAATGGATTGACATCCGCAACGAAAAGAGTTTCGATGCTGTCCCCCTTGCCGGTATTCAAGACTTCGGGTAGTTGGTTTAGGAGAGAACGGCTATGCGGGTAGCGGCTGCTGCCCGCGCCATCGATGCGTCCTTTCTGCATGCCGGCAACGGCGATGGCGTCCATGGTCGCTTCCGGCCAATCGATGTCGTCGGCTTCCGGAATCGCAATCACACCGCCTTGTCGGTTTATATTGCCCACCAGGGCGTTGAGGGCATGCACGGCGATGTAGTCGCTCAGGTGGCCCGGTGTAAGGCCCTGACCGCGACCGCAAATCGCCAGCGGTTTGCGCGCACGGGCAAATGCCCGGGCCAGCGCCACGATCTTTTCAGCGGGCACGTCCGTGATGCCGGCAACAGTTTCCGGTGCATATTTGCCAAGTACCAGTTGTTTGAACGTTTCGAATCCAGTGCTGTAATTGACGACAAAATCGCTGTTGTGCAGATTTTCATTGATGATAACATGGGCCAAGCCTAAAGCCAGGGCCCCCTCGGTGCCCGGTTTGACGGCGACCCATTCATCGGCCTTGGCCGCCGATACCGATAGGCGCGGTTCCACTTGAACGACGCGTCCAGTCGATTTTAACAGGCTATTGGCCTTGAACATATAAACGCTGGAACCCCAACCCTGAATCATGCCGCTGCCGAAACTCAGGATGAAATCGGCATTTTTCGCATCCACGCCGACACTGGCGCGCATTCCGTGCATGAGGTAGAGGGTCATTTCATAGTTGTCCAGATAAGAAGGGGTGCTGAAGAAATTGGGTGAACCGTATACGGTCAACAAGCGCTGGAAAAGCTGCGCCACGGTGCCCCGGTCACGTCCGAAGACACCGGCTACGCTGTGGCTTTTGTCGGCAGCGCGCAAGGTTTTGAGTTTGTCAATGACCATCGCCAAGGCATCTTGCCATGAAATCGGTTCCCATCGGCCTTCACCCCGGTTGCCGATGCGCTTTAGCGGCTTTTGAACCCGAGTCGGGCTGTAGAGCAATTGCGGACCGGCTATCCCCAAAATACAGACACCGCCCTGGTTGACGGGATAATCTTCGATGCCTTCAACTCTTATGACACGGTCGCCCGCTTTTTTTACCGTGATACCGCAACCGCCCGGGCAGAGATCGCAAACGGAGTGGGTGTAGGTGATCGCGCCTTTGTCCGGCACCGGTGTCCACGGCCAGTTTTGCGACCAGATGGACAGGTCGTCGGTCAGCTTCCAGGGAAGCGGCGTCAACGCGGTTCCGGCAGCCCCACCGATCGACAGTGCCAGAAAACATCTTCGGTCTAGTTTCATAAGCTTTCCCTCAATCT
Source organism: Desulfobacterales bacterium (assembly GCA_028282295.1). Taxonomy (GTDB): domain Bacteria; phylum Desulfobacterota; class Desulfobacteria; order Desulfobacterales; family JANQIE01; genus JANQIE01. Next base: position 15,096 of record JANQIE010000233.1, read on the forward strand.
CGTCAACAGCCCGATTTGCGGCTAAGCCGCCGACAGGCCGATTCTATCTCCCGTTTATTTATGGCAGACGAAACATCCACCGCGTAGCGTCTGCACACTACCCTGATTGACATTGTTGGCTTTGTGACATTCGGCGCAATCATCCATCTTCATACGGTCCCAAGTGTTTTTCTTGAACCCGGCAATGTTTTTGCCCCAGATATCACGGCTGTAGCCGGTGATGCGGTTCTCTTCATAGACACGCGTTTGCGTACTGACACCAATGTCGCCATGGCAGGTTTTGCATTCCATATTTCCCATCTTGACATGGGCGATATGGGAAAAGAAAACACAGTCCGGTTGACGGGCATAAACCAGCCAGGGAACTTCCTTGCCGGTTTTGACATATTCTTCGACAAACCGGGCCTCTTCTTCACTTTCGCCCAGGACGTCTTCATGGCATTCCGCACAACTTGCCAGTTTAGGGATTCCCGAAAAACTGCCGTCTTCCCGGAAATAGTGGCAGCTCGCACAGCCTTCTGCACTTATTTCCGGATCCATATGCATGGCATGATTGAAATTGACGGGTTGGGTTTTTTGCGAGTAGAGTAACTTGGGAAAGACGGCCCAGCCGATAATGAGACTGATCACAATCCCGATGATGAAGGACAACATCACCGGGGCATTGGAATCGGCGGCCGGGGCCGGGTCATGTTTGGGGTGCCCATTCTCATCCTCAGGTGTTTGCGGCACATCCGCTGTGGTTTGATCATCTATTGTGCTCATGGAATCTCCATTAATATTTAGGGGCGATTGAATTCTTCGGTTTTTCCGCCCGTCACCGATCCTGAACAACACACCCCAAGTTTAACTTGGCTATCCGGATTGCCGACCGCCTTGTTTTTAACTTGCCCGGACCGCTCGAAAAGCGCCTCAAACCGGCATTTTAGAGCCTTTTATCATCGCAAAGTCAAGCGTAAAAACGCTGCCCCTGCTTACATTGAGTTCTTTTTTTTGTCAAGGGAAATCGGATTTCCCTGAAGGCTCTTAACGATGCGGGATTGCTATGTAATTTGGTCTGCGCAGGAACTACCCGAGTCCGGCGCAAGGAGGAGGCCCCGTGCTCTTTTCCTAATCAAATTAGGAGGGCAAGAACGTATTGTCCGATGAGTTTTTGAGATTGTTGCCGGCCCATATTGATGGGCGGTCAGGGCTACCTATGTGTTTTGAACTTTCGGTATCGATTTCGGTTTAAACGCGATGCTTCCGGCGTTTGGATGCCAAACACCGTGCGAGATCGATAATGGCGTATAAGTTTTTGAAATTGATGGTTAAATCTGAAATAAAGGCGTAATTTCGCTCGACCGGCGGCATTGCACAAGATTTGATCAGACGTCACGTTTTCAAAGGCGGGGCATAAAGCTGTTTTAATGGTTTAATATGCTAAAATTATTGATTAAAAGTTGATTTATACGAGCTGCCTACATTTTTGTGTGGTGATGCACACTTTTATATGCAATTTATTTTTTTTGTAAAAATATTAAATAATAATAGATAGTTAATGGTTTGGCACGTGGCCGCGCTGACAGCATTCAATATATCCGTTTTTTTACACGAGAATTCAGACGCCTTGGCGACAAAACGTTTCGGTTGTAAAGACAGCATCCTGATTATCAGCGTAAAGGGCGTTTGGTTGTTATTGAATTTATAGTTTGTACCCATCCGGAAATAGTATCTTTTGGTCCAGGCCGGCGTTCTCGCCCAATTGCGGTCCTCGACATAGCGTTGCTACGCCTGCGGTCGCAATTGGGCTGCGGCCTTGGCCTTAAACAAAAGCTACTATTTCCGGATGGGCATTAGTTAATGTTTCCCGGCAAATCCTGTCTTTTGGGCTTGGCCGGCACTCTCTGCCCAGTTAAAATCTCAAGCGTGCCGTTGTGAAGCCCGTTGTTTCAAATTCCTTGCGACCTTATAAGCCGGATTCGGTGCCGATAGCCGGGCATTGGCTCGATCTGTCAAGAAACGGAATGGAATCAATATTGGTTTGCCCAGTAAAGTGGGCACCACCTGCCCCCTATGTTGAGCAAAATCCACATGGCTGGAATTTATTTGTAGATAATTCAGATAGTTAAAATGTGGCATAGGCTTTGCTCATATTCAGACGGGATAGTGCACTATCACTATGGAGTTCAATTTTTGACGCGTGTAAAGGGTTTTTATGTTTCAGCAGCAGCAAAGCTTCGATAACTTGGAGCACAGGGGTAAAGGATTGCAGGGTAGCGCATTGGATCATGTCAATGGCTCCCGGCACAATTTGCGGAATGAACTGGCGCTTTGTCGCCAATTGATGGATCATGCGCCTTCAGGGCTCTTGCTTTTAGATTGCCATAATCTCGAATTTGTCTATGCCAATCAAAAAGTGTCCACATTGTCCGGTTATGCGACGCATGAATTGGAACGGTTTGAGCGGCTTGCGCTTTTTACCCCTCAAAGCCGGTCAATTTTAAACGCTTTAATTGCAAGTACTTGGCCCGGTAACAAGGCTTTTCGCGAATTGCGATTGGACTTGGTCACCAAAAACGGGATTGTCATACCGTGTAATTGCAATATTGCCTACAATTTTGGAAAGAGCACCCTTGACCTTATCGCACTATGGATCAGCGCAAAAGAACCAGCACCGCTCCACGGCGAAACGTATCACGCCGATAACCATAGCGACGAGCAGGCGACTGAAGCAGATGAACTCATTTGCGGTCTGTTCAAGTGCCAGGATGGACAGTTCACGTATGTCAATCATGCGTTGGTTGACATGTTCGGTTATGCGCGTAGTGAACTCATCGGACGCAGTATCTGTGATCTTGCCGATGCTGAAGAGCGTCCGCGAATCCAAAAAGAGCTTCAGCAACATAACACCGCAGTCGGAGACGCGTGGGAAGATATCATCAAGTGCAATCACAAAAATGGCAAGTCGATCTGGGTGAAGTGCCGCAACAAGGTGACGACGATTGACGGTCGTCCGGCAATCCAGGGAAGTCTGATTGATATTACGGCCGAAATTGAGACCAAGCGGAAACATCGCAAAAGTAAGATGCATGCCAAACAGTTGGCCAATAAATTGTTGACGGCCCAGGAAACGGAACGGAAGAAAATCGCATTGGAATTGCACGATACTGTTGCCCAGAATTTAAGTGCAGTAAAACTGTCGTTGAGCGAAAAAATCAAACAAATGGACAAGGATTCACGTCCGAGCGGCATATCGCTTGAATCGATCCTTGCCGTGGTGCAATCGAATATCAAGGAATTGCGGTGTTTTTTAACCGATCTCAGGCCGGTGATTCTTGAAGATTTGGGGCTTCTGGCCGCGATACGCTTGCAGTGCCGTAAATTCAGGAGTTTGAACTCACATATTATCTTGGAGCAGGATCTGGCGTTTCAGGAGGATGATGTGCCCCCGCTGCTTAAACGGGTTATGTACCGCATTTTATCCGAGGCGATGAACAACATTGCCAAACACAGCCAGGCATCGCGGGTGTCGGTGGCGTTGCGCAGGAACAACGGTAAGATTGAAATGGAAATTGCCGACAACGGCAGTGGTTTTGACGTAAAAAAGATACTATCCGTGCGGGGCTACAAGAAAGGTCTCGGATTGATCGGTATGCAGGAACAAGCCGATCTCTCGGGGGGTGTTTTCACCCTGGCTTCCCGCGAGGGGCGCGGCACACTGGTTCGCGTCGCTTGGCAGCAAGACTGTTTGGTTAACTGCAACTAGATCAATATCATTCATCAAAATTAAATTCACGAACCGCCGACACCATAACTATGCAGACCTGGCAGGTAATTAACGCCGAAATAGGTGAAGAGGACGGCCAAAAAGCCGACAATCGATATGAGTGCAATGCGGGTGCCGCGCCAACCGGCCATCAACCGGCAATGAAGCAGGATCAAATAGATAAACCAGGTGATCAATGACCAGGTTTCTTTTGGATCCCAACCCCAGTAACGTCCCCATGCAGAATACGCCCAGACCGATCCTGAAATAATACCCATGGACAAGAAGAGAAAGCCGAACATGACCACCTGATGGGTGAGTTCGTCGATCAACTCGATTCTGGGCAACTGGTTTAAGACCGAATCCGGATTTGAGCCGGCCCTGGCCTTGAACAGGTACATGATGCTCAAACCGAAACCGATGGCAAAGGCCGCGTAACCAATAAAACAGGTTATGACGTGCGCGATAAGCCAATTACTCTTCAAGGCCGGTATCAACGGCCGGATCTGATCGCTGATGTTCGGATTCAATGAGGCGTATGCCATGGCGGCGAAGGCCAGCGGGGTGACAAAAGCACCGATGATTCTGCGCTTGTATTTGCGCTCGATAACCAAATAGATTACGACAATGGCAAATGCGAAAAACACCAGCGATTCGTATAGATTGGATAACGGTGCATGTCCCATGCCCAGCCGGTACGACTCGATCCAGCGCAGGATAATACCGGTGAGATTTCCCAATGCCGCCGTGATGGCAGCAATGCTGCCGATTTTACCCGCAGCCTCCTTTTTAAATACGATCGATAGGATATAAAAAAACGCCGCCGCCGCGTAGACGAAAGTTATAACGGAAAGGATCGTAGAGCTGGTCATTATTAAGTTTCCCTCTAAATAATAAAAAGCGCCGAGCGATTGAAACGGGTCTGGTCGATGCAATCTGGTGGTGAGACCAGGATCAGGCCAGTTTTTTCAATTTGTCGACGAGCAATTGGACCGCATTCTCCATGCCAACTTTATTCTGGGACGTTGTACCGGCCACAGCGATTTGAGTTTGGTTGTCGCGGCGGCTGATTTCGATACAAACCCGCTGGTGCGGTACAAAAAAAGTGATATAGCACCCTATTATCATAATGATGAAACCTGTGTAAACCACGCCCACCCCCGGATCCCGGGCGACCTGCAAGCCGGTGTAATACCGTTTTTCGTAATCCACCACCGAGATAACCCACTGTCCTTTGCGCATCTGGTCAAATTCCGGAAACTGGACCGGCATGCGAACGCGTTGGGCGGGGCCATCAGTAGGCGTCAATGTGCCAATGAACGTTTCTCCAATATTTCGACTGCGAAACTGATCCGCATGACGAAAATCCTCGACGATAAACCGACCACCACCTTCGGGTAAATCGATGGGTTTTCCGGGTTGCGCCCGGCGTTCGTATTCCATCTGGGATTGCCGGTTGGTAAATTTAAGCGTTACTGCCTTGGGGCCCATTTCGCCCAGGCTTGCTTGGTAAATACTGATTCCGGCATGACGCAACGGATCGTTGACGATAATGTCTTTCTGGGCAACCGGCTTGCCGTTGTTCAACAGGGTCAGCGAACTGCGAAATTCTTTAGGTGCGCCTGAATCGTAATAGCTAACATCGAAATCGTCGCACCGGATTGTGAATGGGAGTTTGAGGCGCCGGTTTTGATTGCGAAGTGAAATAACATCAGTGGCTTCACCCTCGGGGATATTCACATAACCGTCAAATCCAAAACGGGAGCCGATGATGCCGCCCAACAGCAACAGAATTACGCTCAGATGCACCGTATAAACGCCCAGGCGGCCCCAGCGGCCTTTTTCAGCAAATAGGCAAATCCCGTTGCCGTTGGCGTTGTTTTCAATGCGATGAAAACGGTATTTGCGCGCGATTAGCGGTGCAAACCGTTCTTGTAGTTCCGTCACCGATTGATCACTGTCAAACGTTTTACGATTGGACAGGCGTCGAAAGCGATCGGGATTGAAAGCCGGTTTCTGTTTAAATACGATTTTCCATGTGGCGCCCAGGCGTTCGATTGAACAAACGACAATGTTGACCACCAGCAGGAAAAGCAACAGTTGAAACCACCAGCTATGGTACATGTCGAATAAATCGAGCGCGTGAAACAGATTGTAAAAAAAGCGGCCAAAGGCACGCAAATACTCGGCGGGGTCGGCGTTTTGCGGAATTACGGTGCCGAAAATCGAAGTCACCGCCAGGATCAATAGCAGTACAACCGAAAGTTTAATCGAGGCAAAAAATTTCCAGAGTCCCTCAAAGGGATCATTTGTGGATTTTGATTTTCCCATTCCGTTACCTTTTTTGTATAGCGATTGAACAGGCCACGATAGCAAATGAATTGCTAAATGACAACCGTTCATACCACATTGTTGTAGCTTTTTGGCGATTGATTGATTGGCAACAATAACAATTGGTTGAAGACTGTTGCGCGGAATGGTAAGGGGTTGACACCGGTTTATCGGCAACCTGAATTTTGCGGCCCCTATTTTGGGGCGCATGCCATCTGCGCGGGAACAGATTTTGGCGTAACCGTGACAGGAGTTCAACTCAGGTCCGGCTTGACATCCAAACCAAAAATATTTAATTATCTTGGCGCAATTATCGCTTTTGCTTTTATCGTAAAATCTGCCGTCAATTATGCTTTGGGGAAGTAAATCTTCGATTTTCCGTGGAGGCCCGACAGTCTGCTTTGGGATGCAGACATAATTCTGGCAATCAGCCTGTACGGGTTTTTTAAAAAAAAGGGTGAAGCAGCAGGTTTGCACGTCAATCGTATCGTGAGGAGTAGGAATGGCTATGATCGAGATTAAAAATTTAACTAAATTTTTCGGCGCGTACAAAGCCGTGGACGATGTCTCATTCACGGTTAAAAAGGGCGAAATTTTAGGTTTTTTAGGGCCTAACGGTGCCGGCAAATCGACTACCATGCGCATGATCACCGGTTTTATTCCTCCGTCCGCGGGCACGGCGCTTATCGGCGGTTGCGACATCATTGAAGATTCATTGGCAGCGCGTGAAAAACTAGGATATTTACCCGAAAACGCTCCGGTTTATCCTGATATGACCGTTGTCCGGTATCTGGATTTTTGTGCCCGCATTCGAGGGTTTGTCGAGCCTGAACGCAGCCGTAAAGTTGAGGAAACCTTGGAAAAATGTTTCCTGACCGAAGTGACATACCAGAGTATCGATACCCTTTCCAAAGGATTCAAACAGCGGGTTTGCTTTGCCCAGAGTATTTTACACGATCCGGAATATTTGATTCTGGATGAGCCCACGGACGGTCTGGACCCCAATCAAAAACATGAAGTTCGCCAAATGATCAGGCAGATGAGCCCGCAAAAGGTCATTATCTTGTCGACGCATATACTAGATGAAGTGGATGCGGTCTGCAGTCGCGCTATTATTATCGCCAATGGGCGCATTGTGGCTGACGCAACCCCGGACGCCTTGCGCGCCCAATCGCCTTCCCACGGTGCGGTGTGTGTTACTGTCGGCGCCGCGGCGCCGGAACCGCTCATACAGCAGCTAACTCAAATTGAGGGTGTTAAAACCACCGAGGTGCTGGCGCAATCCGATGGGGATCTGAAACTGCGGGTCTATCCACAAAGCGATACCACCGTCATCGCCGATAGCGTCGTTGCCAGCTTGATGCAAGGTGACGTTGCCGTCAAATCGGTATTTGTCGAGCAGGGGCGTCTGGATGAAGTATTTCGCAATATAACAAGTAATTCACACTAAAGGTGATGGTCAAGATGAACAAGCAGTCGTTACGCAATGTTTGGGCGATTTACACACGCGAGCTCGCAGGGTACTTCGGTTCGCCGGTAGCCTACGTGTTTATCGTGATTTTCCTCTTGTTGCTCGGTTTTTTTACATTTTACGTCAGCAATTTCTTTGAGTTCGGGCAAGCCGATTTAAGAGGTTTTTTTCAGTGGCACCCCTGGGTCTTTGTGATCTTGGTCCCGGCGGTCGCCATGCGGCTATGGGCCGAAGAACAAAGACTGGGAACCATCGAGTTACTACTTACGTTTCCGGTCAGTTTGCCGCAAATCATGCTGGGCAAATTCCTGTCGGCCTGGTCGTTTTTGGGAATTGCCCTTTTACTGACCTTTCCGATGGTTTTTACGGTTATCTATCTTGGACAGCCGGATATGGGCGGCGTTATCAGCGGGTATCTCGGCAGCTTTTTACTTGCCGGTGCATTTTTGAGCGTGGGACAAATGACCTCGTCCATGACCCGCAGTCAAGTTGTGAGTTTCATTCTGGCCGTAGTGATCAGTCTTTTTCTCATTCTCGCCGGTTATCCGCCTGTTAATGCCGTGCTAAACGGCTGGGGCGCCCCCATGGTGCTGGTCAATTTGATATCGGATTTGAGTTTTTTAACCCATTTTATTTCAATGCAAAAAGGGATCATTGATCTGCGGGATGTGCTTTATTTTGCTTCCGTCATCGGGTTTATGCTGTTTGCAGGGGCGGTTGTGATCCAAAACCGGCGCATTGCCTGAGCCGACGACACGACACCCCGTCGACCAACGCTAAGATCGCGTGCAAAATGCCATTTCCGGATGGACACTAACTTGATTTTACGTACACATAACTTCGGTTAAACCGGTAATCGGGAGAAGATCAAAGATGGACGCCAATAAACAATCGGTAATTTCGAAATCAATCCTGTCCGTGGGTGGATTAATTTTGGTTTTGGTTATTCTGATTCTGGTGAACGTGCTGTTCAGCAAAGCCACGCTACGTTGGGATATCACCCAGGACAAACTCTACTCTTTGTCGGCTAATACCAGAAGTATTCTTGCGGATTTAGAGCAACCGGTAACGTTGAAAGTTTTTTTTAGCCAGAGTATCCCGAACGTGCCGGTCACGATAAAATCCTATGCCGGTCGATTGATCGATTTTCTTTCGGAGTATGAGCAGCATAGCAGCGGCAAGCTTGTCCTGGAGATTTTTGACCCTAAGCAGGACTCCGACGAAGAAGAGTGGGCGCACAACTTCGGCATTGAAGGGATTGATCTGCCCACCGGCGACCGGATGTACCTGGGTCTTGTGGCCGCCGCGGCCGATCAGCAGCAGGCGATTCCCATGATGGACCCGGCCGGCGAGGAGCGCTTGGAATATGATATCACCCGCTTGATCTGGCGCGTTCAATCCGCCCAAAAGCCGAAGATCGGTGTGGTTAGCTCCCTGCCGGTTTTTGGCGGAGGCCCGCGTGGATTCGGCATGCCTCAGCAGGGGATGCAACCATGGGTGTTCATAAATGAATTGCGCAAAACCTATGATGTGCAGAAAATCGAACCTTCCTCGGAACGGATTGACGAAAATGTTAATCTGCTACTTTTAATGCATCCTAAAAACCTGGATGATAAACTGCTCTACGCCATCGACCAATTTATCCTCAAGGGGGGCAATGTGGTTGCATTCATCGACCCGGTGTCGGTGACCGACAGCACCCCCGGCCCATCCAAGGCATCCGCGGCGGATAAGCTCCTCACAGCATGGGGACTCAGCCTCGACACCGTGAAGGTCGTGGCCGATTATGACATGGCCACTCGTTTGCGCGGCCGGGACAACCGCGTGGAAGACAACCCGTTGTGGCTTTCCGTCGGTGTTGACGCATTTAATACGAAAAACATAATCACGGCGCAGCTGGAGAAAATGCTACTACCGGTTGCCGGGGCCCTGAAGTTCAAGGAGACCGAGGGGATCGAATATGAAGTCCTGATCCAATCCAGTTTGAACTCAACCCTTGAAGATACATTTAAAGCCCGCATGGGTGCAGATGAAATACGCCGCAACTTTAAACCTTCCGCAGATCAATACGATTTGGCCGCCCGGCTCACCGGCCGGTTCAACAGTATCTATGGCGATGCGCCGCCGCCGGCAACCGCCAAGGACGCCGAATCCAAAGACAAACCAAAGCATTTGAAAACCGGTCAAACTAAAGCGACGGTGATCGTTGTCGCCGATACCGACTTTTTGTATGACGGGTATTATGTGAACCGGCAGAGTTTTTTAGGTTTCCAGATTGCCCAGGTATTTAACGATAATTTGAATTTTTTACTGAATGCCTGCGAGATGCTCACCGGCAGCCGGGATTTGATCGGGCTGCGTACCCGCGCCAAGCTGGAAAGACCATTTACCCGTGTCGAGGCATTGCGTAAAAGGGCTCAGGCACAGTGGCTTGTGGAAGAACAGGAGCTGGTCGCCAAAGTGGAAGCGACCAATCGCAAGTTAAGTGAATTGGAACGGCAGAAAGATCCGAGTCAGAAGATGATCGTCAGTCAAGCCCAGGAAGAAGAAATCCGCCGGTTCCAGCAGGAAAAACGGGATGTCAGCAAACGCTTGAAGGAAGTACGCCGAAACCTGAACGCCGATATCGAGGCCTTGGGAAATCGAATCAAATTCATCAATATCTTTTTGATACCGCTGTGTGTGTTGATCGCGGGCGCACTTTTCGGGCTCACGAAGATGGGCCGACACCGCTGATGGGGTTGCCCTGCCGGAAATTGAGAACGGTTTTTCAGCACAATAAAGCAGGTAGCATTCTTACTGTTTGTCTAAAATCAAAAAAAACCGTAAGGTTTAATTTTCGCTGCGGTGTGCGCAGCATTTTGGAGAAGAAATCATGAAATCAAAAACATTCCTTATTCTGCTTGCCTTGGGAGTCGTGCTTGCGGCCGCTACGTATTTGATTTCAAAACCAGGGATCCAAGCCAACACCAAAAAAACGATGGGGCAAGCCTTGCTGGCCGATTTGCCGATCAATGATATCAGGACCATTGAGTTGTCTTCGGTTGAAAACCGGGTTGTATTGAAAAAAAATCCGGAAATCTGGGTTGTTAACAGCCATTATGATTACCCGGCCGATTTTTCCAAGATCTTTGATCTGGCCAAAAAGATTAAAGCGATCAAAATTGGCCGCAGCTTCAAGGGGGAGGCCGACATCCTGGCGCGATTGGGACTGGCCACACCGGCCAAGGACGTTAAGGACCCCGCCGCTGCCGGGTTGCGGTTGAAGCTGGCCGACAAAGACGGCAAGCAATTGGTGGATCTTGTATTGGCGCACCCGGACAAAACAAACTCGGCCGCCGCGGCATACTATGTACGTAAAACCGACTCGAATCAGGTGTATCAGGTCGACAAAAATTTCAAGTTTATTGAACGTACGGATCAGGAATGGATGGCTGCCAGACCCTTTGAGGTCGACGCCGAACAGATTTTCAAGGTCGATTGCCGTCGCGCAGGAGACTCAAAGCCACTGTTTACCCTTCAACGGCCGGAAAAAGGTAAGGATCCGGTTATATTGGATGCCCCTGCCGGTGTCAATGTCGATAAAAGTAAAGTGGATCAGGTGTTCGCGGCGTTGGGTGCTTTTGAGATCGAAGATGTTGAGGTGCCGGGAAAACACGGTGATGCCGCCACGGATGATAAAAGGGCTTACGTTTTTGACTATGCGTTCTATGATGGGACGGTATTTTCCGTTAAGCCGCTGTCCCGAGTAGCCGCTGGCCAGGACCGGTTTTTATACCGAGTGACGGTGACGTGGGACGCCAAAGCCGCACAGCCGTCCGGAGCTGATTCCAAACAAACAGGTCGTGACGCGAAGCAGGACGCTGACACGGATAAAGTGGATAAAAAGGCTGACGATCCAGCAGCCCAAGCCGAGGCGCTGAATAAACGCATCGGGCAATGGACCTATGTCGTATCTCAGTGGGTTAACGACGCGTTTATCAACGACCGGGCGCAGCTTTTCAAAAAGGATGAAAAACCGTCAAGTTAGATTGGACAGTCAGATAAGCCCATGTTCATATAGTGTCCTGCACCTGTGTGTGGATCTGGAAACGGGGCTACCACGTAAAAAAGCCAAATTGGTTAAATCTCTAACCATTTGGCTTTTTCATTAGGCGAAGCTGTCAACCAAATCAGGGCTTAACCGGTGGGCCGCGCTTTCAGGTCTGCTTCCGACAACGGTCACTCGTTTGTCAACCGTCTTTCGAAAGTTCCTTGAATTGCCTGATTTGTAAAATGACAACCTGCCTTTGGCGTGGCGTGCGAATTACTCGACGATTTCAAGCACCGCACGTTTGTTTTCCTTGGCCGAAGCTGCGGTCAAAATTGTTCGCATCGACTGGGCGGTTCGGCCGTTTTTACCGATAATCTTGCCCAAATCCTCTTTCGCTACTTTTAGTTCAAAAACTGAGGCTTGTTTGCCCTCAACCATCTCCACGGATACTTCTTCCGGATGGTCTACAAGAGCTTCCGCCATTTGTTGGATCAGATCTTTCATCGCTTCCTCCCATTTTTAGAAATCCGAAACCAGGTTTTGATTTCAGGCCCATATTAGATTCTATATGATTGCCGCAAACGTCAAATATGTGTGAAGCACACGTCTAACGCTCCGATAATTGCCTTCAGACGTTGGCTGCTTTCATATCTTTTTTGTCTTTTACGTCAAGGAAATACTCAATTATCGGGGACATTTTTTTAAACGAGTTTATACCTTTTTACCTCAAATGCTCAGGAAGTAAATAGGGTAAACCGTGTATTTGAATAGGAATGATACTGTATTTACCTACCGCCTGGCTGACCCCTGACGTCAGGGGCTCAATCCTTACTTGGATAATGTGTCCAACTGCTTTTTGAAGCGTGTTGCAACCACGGGCGTTTCGACGCTGTCTTTGTAAAATATTTCATAGGGATTGATGTACTCCTTGTTGTAAAACCGGCCGTTGGCTTTATCGTCGATTTGCAGGGCCGCACCCTCCAGCGCCACCCCGGCAAACAATCCCCGGCTGCGCGAATACGAGTAGATTTCAGCCTTTAGGCGCACATCGGTACCGGCCCCGGCGTGCCGTCCCACCGGTCCGGCCGCAATAGAGGCATCGGCACCCAAGGTGAATTTACCGCTTAGAATGCCACTGATGCTCTTTTTACTTTTGAAAACAAGAATAATGTCGGTCGATTGGGCGCCGATTTGCCACCCGACACTGCCGCCGGCCAGCGACACGAAAGACGGGTCGCTCCAGGTTTTACCTTTGGGGCGAACCACCAGGACACCTGTTCCGTAGCGGCCTCCGACAACAAAGCCGACTTTCACGACGCTTGGAATGATGGCAATCCCGTGGGCATTGCGAAGCAAGGACGGTGGAATACCCTGTTCCGGAATAGCGGTGATGGCTTTAAGCACATCAATGGCATTTTCAACTTTTTCCGTCTCCTTGGCGCCAGCCGCCGCAGGTACGGAGCCGAGTACTGCAAGTAGCATTCCGGCAATTATTAATAAAACTATGCGTAATCGCATACGTCGATCTCCTCAGTTTATAGTGTGACATGGTAAGGATGGATAATCGATAATTACGAATCGTTCAGTATCATAATTGCCGCTATAGTCAAGATATCGATTACACAATGACCTCAATTTCCATTCATCCGGCATTAAATCGATAAAACGGCGCGATTCGCAACGATCTGCGTAAAAGGTAAATCTTGGCAAGGGCAATGACAAGTCACATGGCTTGCGCCAAACGGACGTGCAAGGGGTGATACGAGTTTTGATTTAGCGCAGATGGACGCAGTGCGGGTTTCCGGTTGTGGAAGGGCCGCGGAAAAAATAAAATGTCCCAAATGCAAACGTATTCTGGGACATTTTATTTTTTCCGCGGCCCTTAGGGCCCGCAACGCGCGCCCTAAGCCGGTTTTACAGCCGGTGGCATCGGTTTGGCTTCAACCCGATTGCGTCCTTTGGATTTGGCTTGGTAAAGACAGGCGTCCGCCTGATGGATCAGGGCTTCTATGACGGCATTAATCTCATGGGGTTCTTCTTTTGGGACGTAGTGGGTGACGCCGAAACTGGCCGTTATCCGAATAAGCTGATCGTCGGCACGAATCTGAATTTTCGATATGCAATTGCGCAGTCTTTCAGCCGCAATGGTAGCATTGTCCAAATCCGTCTCCGGAAAGGCAATCAGAAATTCCTCGCCCCCATAACGGGCGGCCCAGTCAATGTCTTGGCGCATCGAATTGCGAATACATTCGGCAAATTGTCTCAATACCCGGTCGCCTGCCTGATGGCCGTAAGTATCATTGACCTTTTTGAAATGATCGATATCGCACAATGCAATGGCAAAGGGCCGATTGTAGCGGCTTGCCCTTGAAATCTCATTCAGCAGTTTTTCCGACATATGACCACGGTTGTAGCAGCCGGTGAGCGGGTCGGTGATCGATAAAACACGGATGGCTTCGTTGGCGGCTTTTAACGATTTTTCCAACTCCAGGATGCGCAGGCCGCTTTTGAGCCGGGCGACCAGTTCCGGCTGGTTGATCGGTTTGGTCAAATAGTCGTCGGCACCGGCTTCCAGACCGGCGACAATATCTTCCTGTGCATCTTTTGCGGTGAGCAGAATGATAAAAATATAGCCGGCATTGTCGCGTGCGCGAATTGCCCGGCACAACTGTAAACCGTCCATTTCCGGCATCACCCAATCGGTTATGATGATCGGGTAAAACTGTTCGTCCAGCGCCTTGATGGCTTCTTGTCCGTTTTCAACCGAGGCGACGGTATAGCCTGCTTTTATCAAGGATTTTTCCAGTAGTTTGCGGGATACAACGTTGTCTTCGACGATGAGTATGGGGAATTGGGTATTCAATATCAGCGGCCTTTCTTTTATAACCGGTGGTGGCTCAATACGTGACCCATCCATGTTATTCCGCGGATTCGAGCGCGTAACATCTTTTTTAGTTGGTTACAATAGCGGATGTTTATCCAACGTTACGCATTTGTTACTATCTGAAACTATAGGGTAATAGGCGTCCGGATGTCAATCCGTAATCGACGGACACGACAGTTGCGTTTATTGTGAAGGTTCGTTAAATTAAAGCGAAAAGCGCAATTTTAACCCATACCCGCCGGACCTGCCGTACGATGATTGCCAAATTCATGCCCATCCATTTCCGGACGGAAAACAAATGGAAACACAGGGGGCTTTATGAGCTTACGTACCTTTTCCGTTTATGATTTCTTTCGTCGAAATGCCCGCTCGGCACCGGATAGCCCGGCGGTGGTCTGTGGGGAACAGCGCATCGGTTTTGCGGAATTGAATCGTCAGATCGATACATTGGCGGCCGGTCTGGCCCAACAGGGAATCGGTCGTGGCGATCGGGTTGCCTTGCTGGCGCTCAATACTCCCCGCTATTTGTTGATGTATGGTGTGGCCGCCGCCATGGGCGCAATTCTGGTGCCGTTGAACTGGCGCCTGGCGGCCGAGGAAATCGGTTATATTCTGGCCGATGCCGCCCCCAAGGTGACCCTGGTCGACGAACCGCACAGCGCAATCGTTCGGGGGCTCGAAGCCCAAGACGTTCCCACCGGTCGCATCCTGGGCATCGATGCCGCTTGCCGCACATCGCCGTGCATCGACGATTTGGTCGGCACCGGACCGTTTGTCCCCCCCGCCATCAATCCTGACGATCCGTTTGTGATTATCTACACCGCCGCCATGGAAGGCAAACCGCGCGGCGCGGTTTTGAGTCATGCCAATGTTGTGGCCGGTAACATGCAAACGATTGCGACCTTGCAATTGACCCCGGCAGATGCTTACCTGAATATGTTGCCGCTGTTTCATATCACCGGTATCAACCTGGCTCTGGCCACACTGCATGCGGGTGGAAAAAATGTTGTCATGGAGAAGTTCGATCGCCGGGTTGTGTGGCAACAAACCGAAACAGAAGCGGTTTCGGTTTTGGGCAGTTTCCCACCCATACTAAGCGAACTGACCGCCGAACTAGATGAAACCGCATACGATACCGCATCGCTGCGGTGTGTGGTGGGGCTCGACAGTCAAGATGCCATCGCAGCCTTTGAGCAGAAGACCGGCAGCACTTTTTGGACCTTGTACGGTCAAACCGAAACCGCCGGAATGATAACGTTAGCCCCTGACCGGCAAAAACCGGGCTCAGCCGGCAAAGCCGGTCTGCTGGCGGAAATCGATCTGGTTGACGATCACGATCGACCGGTCGCAACAGGGCAAAGCGGTGAGATTGTTGTCCGCGGTCCGCTGGTATTTCAGGGCTTCTGGCAACAGGGCAAAATAGAGCCGCTGACCTTTCGTAACGAGCGGCATTACACCGGCGACCTGGGACGCTGGGACGATGAAGGCTATCTCTGGTTCGAGGGCCGTAAACCGGAAAAAGAACTAATCAAACCCGGCGGTGAAAATGTCTACCCGGCCGAAGTGGAGAAAGTGGTATTGGCGCATCCGGCGGTGGCCGAAGTCACGGTGATCGGTGTCCCCGATCCCAAATTCGGTGAAGGCATCAAAGCGGTGTGCGTGCTAAAAGCGGGACATACATTGACCGCAGCCGATTTGATCGAATTCGTGGCCGGGCGTATCGCCCGTTACAAGAAACCCCGTTACGTCGAATTTGTTGCGGTGCTGCCCCGAACGGCATCCGGTGCCATCGACCGAAATGAGGTCAAGAAACAGTATGGGCAGGAATAACAAGAATAATTCGACGGATTAAAACGCGTTGATCCGTACGAAAACCTGCCGGTGCGACGCCCCGCTTTATGCGAGTGCTTTTTTGATCCGCGCCATGGCTTTGGTGGCATTGGCATGACTGTTAAACGCACTGATGCGGATATAGCCTTGCCCGCATTTGCCGAAACCGGCGCCGGGGGTGCAGACCACACCGGCTTCGTTGAGCAGTAAATCGAAAAACGCCCACGAGTCGCGCCGGCCGTCGATCCAGATGTAGGGAGAATTCTCGCCACCGGCACATGTGTAACCGAGCTCGGTCATGGCGTTGCGAATCAGTGTCGCGTTTTGCATGTATCCGTCGATGAGCGCTTTGACCTGCCGCCGGCCCTCGTCACTGTAGATCGCCGCTGCCGCGCGTTGCACCGGATACGAAACCCCGTTGAATTTGGTGGTGTGCCGGCGGTGCCACAACGGTTGCAGCAATTGCTTGCCGCCGTCTTGCATGTAGGCGGCACATTGCTTGGGCACCACCGTGAACGCGCAACGGGTGCCGGTGAAACCGGCGGTTTTGGAAAAACTGCGAAACTCGATGGCAACCTCTTGCGCGCCTTCGACTTCATAGATTGACCGCGGCAGGCTGTCGTCGCTGATAAACGCTTCATAGGCGGCATCGTACAGGATCAGGGCTTTGTTTTCACGGGCATAATCGACCCACTGCTGCAATTGCGCCTTGGTGATGGTGGCGCCGGTGGGATTGTTGGGGTAGCACAAATAGATCAGATCCACCGGTCGATCGGGAAATTCGGGCACAAAGCCGTTGGCTTGGGTGCAGTCCAGGTAGTAAAGCCCTTCATAGCGCCCGTTTCGGTATTGGCCGGTGCGCCCGGCCATGACGTTGGTATCCAGATAGACCGGATAAACCGGGTCCGGGATCGCGATGGCGATGTCCGCGGCGAAAATCTCCTGGATATTGCCGGTGTCGCATTTGGCGCCGTCGCTGACAAAAATCTCATCCGGCGTGATATCGGCCCCGCGCGCCTGAAAGTCATGCCTGGCAATGGCTTCGCGCAGAAAATCGTATCCTTGTTCCGGCCCGTACCCCCGGAACGATTCAGCCCGCGCCATCTCCTCCACGGCGGCATGAAACGCTTCGGTGCATACCTGCGGCAGGGGCTGGGTGACATCGCCGATGCCGAGCTTGATAATGGTTTGATCCGGGTTGGCTTCCTGATAAGCGCCGACCCGTTTGGCGATGTCTGAAAACAGGTAGGAGGCTTGCAACTTTAGATAGTTTTCATTGATTTTGATCATGGGAATCCTCTTGTTGCGGCAGGTTTGCGGGCCTCCTGCCGGGTTTGGTTGAACGCGTACAATGCAGCTTTTGCAAACGGCGGGGCGAGTATAATGGCCCTATCCGGATCTGTCAATATGATCTGTGGCGCCGGTGAAAACGCCGGCGGATCGCAAGTAAAGGAATCGGGCTTATGGGAAAATTCGGTGTTACGATTGTGGGCTTGATCGTTGCCGCTATCGGTTTGTATACGTTGACACGGTCGCCGGAAATTCGCAACCGTCGTCCGCAAGGTCAACACATCATCTGCTTCGGCGACAGCCTGACCGCAGGCACCGGCGCTACCGCCGGAGAAGATTACCCTTCGCGTCTGGCTGAACTGCTCGCGCAGCCGGTGATCAACGCCGGGCGGCCCGGCGATACCACCGCCGACGCGTTACAACGCCTGGAGGATGAAGTTTTGGCGCGTTCCCCGCGCATGGTGTTGATAACTCTGGGTGGGAACGACCTGAAAAACGGGGTTGCCGTCAAAACGGCCATGCAAAATCTGGAAGCTATTGTCACGGCAATCCAGGACCGGGGCGCCCTGGTGGTGATCGGCGGTCTTGACGTGCCGTTGCGCGACCGGGGCTATAGTCAAGCCTACCGGGACCTGGCCCGTGACACCGGATCGGTTTTAATCCCCAACATCATGGACGGCATTTTCGGCCGTCGCGAGCTGATGAGCGACCCGATCCATCCGAACGCCGCCGGTTACGCGCTTATCGCCGAGCGTTTTTACGAGGCCGTCGCACCTTATATCTGAATTCGGCTTTTTGGGACTATTGCGCCCCGGGTTGATCCGCCGCCAGGCAGACCTCCATGGTAAATTTGCCGATTTCAAGGTCGAAAGGGATACCGATTTTAGGACCGCGGGCAACGTGGATCAACATGTGGTTGCGGCCGGTGATGACCGTCGGGATCGAGCCGTGCAGCAAACGCCCTTTTTCTTCCAGTTCGCGGCGGGCCTGACCGGATATCATATTGGCTAGTTCGCCCACCGCATCGGTGATGCCGTCGTCCAGGTCGTTGATCTCTTCGCCCAGCATGGCCGACACAATGTGAAAAATGCTGGGCGAATCAAAGGTTATCGATACCGTGCCGACAACATCTCCGGTGATACCGACAATGCC
The DNA here is from genome assembly GCA_028282295.1 of Desulfobacterales bacterium. Classification (GTDB taxonomy): domain Bacteria; phylum Desulfobacterota; class Desulfobacteria; order Desulfobacterales; family JANQIE01; genus JANQIE01. The sequence goes on from JANQIE010000233.1 coordinate 33,835, forward strand.
GGTGACATCGCCGCAGGCGATGTTATCCTTTTTTAAAAACGGTTTGCCGACTTTGGCCCGGGTCGACGCCATGGTGGTCAGGACCTGCATGGTGGCGTTGACAAAGGGATTGATGAGTTTGGCATCCATATCGATTTTAACTACCTTTCGCATGGGGGCGGATAGCGCCGGACGGCCGGCGTTATCCGCCTGCGGTTTTATTTATTCCGGTTTAAGCGGCATGTGCCGAGAACATGCGCTTAAGTTTGGGTTAATAATTTGCGTAAGACATAGGGTAAAATGCCGCCGTTTTCAAAATAGGCGACATCGACGTCGGTGTCCAGGCGGCAAATCACATCAAATTCTACGGGTTTACCATCGGCAGTTTCGGCGCGAACCTTCAATGTTTTTCGCGGCGTTATGTTGTTGATACCGCTGATGGAATAGATCTCCGAGCCATCCAGCCCCAGCTTTTGCCATCCGTCCCCCTCCTTGAAGACCAACGGCAGAACACCCATGCCCACCAGGTTACTGCGGTGGATGCGTTCATACGACTCGGCAATGACGGCCCTGATGCCGAGCAGGTTGGTCCCCTTGGCGGCCCAGTCGCGTGATGAGCCGGTGCCGTATTCCTTGCCGCCCAGCACGATAAGCGGTGTCTGCTCCTGGCGGTAGGCCATGGCGGCATCGTAGATGAAGTCTTCCTGTTCCTTGGTTTTAACGGTGAAACTGCCCTCCTTGGGGGCGACCATCTGGTTTTTGATCCGGATGTTGCCGAAGGTGCCGCGCATCATCACTTCATGGTTGCCGCGGCGCGAACCGTAGGAATTGTAGGCTTGCACGGCGACCCCTTTGGCGGTCAGGTACTTGCCGGCCGGATAGTCTTCGGGAATGGCGCCGGCAGGTGAAATGTGGTCGGTGGTGACCGAATCACCGAGTACGGCCAGGGCGCGGGCGGCGGTCACATTGCCGGGTTTGGTCAACTCCAGACTGAAACCGTCGAAGTACGGCGGTTTTTTGATATAAGTTGACTGCGGATCCCAGGCAAAGGTAACGCTTTCGTCGATGGTCAGATCCTGCCAGAACTGGTCGCCGTCGAAAATGCGGCCGTACTGCTTTTCGTAGAAGGCTTGTTTGACATGGGTTTGCACCAACGCCTCGATGTCTTCGAAAGCGGGCCAGATGTCTTCCAGATAGACCGGTTCACCGTTCGGGTCGAGGCCCACCGGTTCCTGTGTCAAGTCCACATCGATACGGCCCGCCAGGGCAAAGGCGACCACCAGCATGGGCGATGCGAGAAAATTGGCCTTGATGCTCTGGTGGATCCGGGCCTCGAAATTACGGTTGCCCGACAACACCGCCGCCACGGTCAGGTCGTTTTCCTTGATGACCTTTTCGATCTCGGGGTGCAGGGGGCCGCTGTTGCCGATACAGGTGGTGCAGCCGTAACCGGCGGTGTGAAAGCCCAGGGCCTTGAGATACGGCATCAAGCCGGCGTCCTCCAGGTAGTCGATGACGACCTTGCTGCCCGGCGCCAGTGAGGTTTTAACCGTTGGCGGCACCCGCAACCCGCGCTCGACCGCCTTTTGGGCCACAAGACCGGCGCCGAGCATCACATAGGGGTTGGAAGTGTTGGTACACGAGGTGATGGCGGCGATGACCAAACACCCGTCGCACAACTTGGCGGCGGTGTCGTTAATTTGAACATCGAACATGCGTTGGGCAATCGGTTTGCACTTGCGTGGACGGCTGGTTTGGCAGCCCGATTCGTCATGGAATTTGGAGATATGGGCCGTGTCGGTGTCCCGGTCGTAATCGCAGCCGAGCACCTCGGCAAACGCCGGTTTCAAGTTTTGCAGGGTGATGCGGTCCTGGGGCCGGGCCGGGCCGGCCACAGAAGGCTCGACCGTCGCCAGATCGAGTGTTACCACGTCGCTGTATTCCGGGATCTGCGCGGCGTCGTAGTAAAGGCTCAGCGCCTGACTGCACGCTTTGACCATTTCGGCGCGATCGCCCCGGCCGGTCATTTCGAGGTAGTCGATGGTTTTGTCATCCACCGGGAAAAAGCCGAGGGTGGCGCCGTATTCCGGGGTCATGTTGGAAATGGTGGCCCGGTCCGGGATGGTCAGACTTTGCATCCCCGGACCGAAATACTCGACGAATTTTTCGACCACGCCTTTGTTGCGCAGCAGTTCGGTCACGGCCAGCACCAGGTCGGTGGCGGTGACGCCCGGTTTCAAGGCGCCGGTCATTTCGACGCCCACCACCTGTGGAATCGACATGTAGTAGGGCTGGCCCAGCATGACCGCTTCAGCCTCGATACCGCCGACGCCCCAGCCCATGACCCCGATGCCGTTGATCATCGGCGTGTGGGAATCGGTTCCCACCAGCGTGTCCGGATAGGCGATGGTGCGGCCGTCGCCGTCATCGGCAATGATGACCCGGCCCAGGTATTCGAGATTGACCTGATGACAAATCCCCGAACTTGGCGGAACCACCTTGAAGTTGGAGAAGCTTTTCTGGGCCCATTTCAACAAACCGTAGCGTTCGCCGTTGCGCTCGTATTCCTTGGCGACATTATTGGTCAGGGCCTTATCCGAACCAAAGAAGTCGACCTGGACCGAGTGATCGACAACCAGTTCCACCGGCACCAGGGGGTTGATTTTTTTCGGATCGCCGCCCAGGTCCTCTACCGCGTCGCGCATCACCGCCAGATCGACCACCGCCGGCACGCCGGTGAAGTCCTGCATCAACACCCGCGCCGGGTGGTAAGGGATTTCCACCGGCGCGGCATATGTTTTCTGCCATTTGGCGATGTTCATCAGATCGTCGTCCCTGACAATCCGGCCGTCGAGCTTGCGCAGCAAGTTCTCCACCAGGATGCGGATCGAATACGGCAACCGGCCGATATCGGCCAGCCCTTGTGCTTCAAGCTGTTTTATATCGTAAATCGTAAACTCCCCCGTGCTGGTCGTTACGCGTTTGGCAAAATCATCCCTGTTCATAAGATCTCTCCTTGGCTAAATTGTTGCGTGTTGCTGTATGCAATTGATAGGTAGTGCCCATATGGGCACTAGCGGCGGTGTCTTCCAGGCAATCGAAGGGCCCCTTGTTCATGAGTGCTGTCAAATATCCTTAAAATAAAACCGGTTGGGTCGGCAACAACGAAATAAAGCGACTATAAAAAAATCGACGGCGGCTGTCAATTATCTCCCGATAGCAGCCAGGGAAATTGTATTGGATAGTTAGAAGAGTCGAAATTGATTGAAGGGGTGGTGGGCCGTGAGGATTGCCGGGAATTGTCTCCGCAACAGATCGCCTTGCTGGCGGCCTGCTTGGCGGGATCTTTGAATTGAAAGGGCCGACCGTCAGGTGTAATGATAACGAAGGGTCTTGCACCGGTCTTTGGCTGTGTTAAGGGCTCGCGTATAAAATGTGAAATTATTTTTTGCGCGAGCCCTAAAGACGGCCGGTGGTGTAGCACACCGCCGCAATATGAACCGTGTCCTCATCCAGGTCGATGCCGCGCCAGCCGTGTTCAGTCAGACGTTGCTGCAATTGCGGCCGGCCAAGCTCAGGATTGTCGGCAAAACATTTTTTCATACTGCGGATATAGCAACCGATTAAATTGTCCTCCATGCCCAGTTTTCGTAAACGATCGATTAAAACCAGTCTCAAAGCACTCATTTACTTCTCCATCCCTGCTGGCCAATTCGAACGCCCCCCTCCTGCGGTCGAATTTATTGTCGTGCCTTGTGTGATTGGCCTTGCCACACAATTTGAGTAGAAAATCCTGCAGGAAACATGCCTTCAGGCCGATGGGTGTTTCGCGTATTGATTACAGCAGGTTAACCAACGCAGCGTTATTTGGGGCGGTGTTGGGTTGGGTAAAAAAAGTTATAAAATTGGTGGGAGTATATAGGGTATGAAAGTTATTACATGATCGCACGGCGCGACGATCGTTAACGCAACACGCCTGTTGACGCACGACGGGGCGAGGCGACGTGATACGAAAACTGAGGGAGATAAAACGGGCGCTGCTATTTTTGACGTTTCACAAAACGCAGGAACACGCGATAATTACCGGATTGAATATCGCGCGGGATTTTGTAGCCGTCCGGAATCAGCAGCACCATGACGCGCCCGCCGGCCGGGTCTTCAACCGCCGATTGCCGCCCTCGTTTGTTTTGACCGTCGAAAGTGTTCTGGCGCCGGCCGCGCGGCGGCCTGACATTCAAGACACTGGCTTCCACCGCACCGGGCAGGACCTGCGTGGTTTTATCCTTGACCGCGGACATGCGTGCTGTGCGTCCAATTACGATTTCCATGGCAACTTTTCCTTTCCGTGATACCGGGTACATTTTACTATCCATCGTATCGGCGAATCGAGCCGGCGGCTTTAGGGCTCGCAAAAAAAAAATCACATTTTATGAATCAGTTAGAAATTTTCCCTGGGGGGATTGAAATAGCCCGATTTTAGATGGGGAAATCGTTTGCGGACCTGTTTGAGCAGCGCTTCGATGCCCATTGCCGGACTGGGCGGCGCGGCCTGGGCCATCGCCCGGCAATACTGCTGCGGGTCGTAATTCAAGTTGCGCCACTGGATCAGATGGATCGGGTGGTTTTCCAAAAACCGGAACAGGGCGTCGGCCTCATGGGCTGAATCCGTGAAGCCGGGGCAGTTCAGGTAGTTAAGGGAGACAAATTTGCCCTGCTCCAGGGCGATGTCGATGGTTTTGATCACATCGGTGAACGCATAGCTTTTAGGCCGGAAATAAGCGGCATAGCAGGCCGGGCGGACGCTGTTCAAACTGACCCGGATGCTGTCGAGGCCGGCGGTGAACAAGCGTGTGGCGACTTGGGGTAGTGAGCCGTTGCTGTTTAAATTGATCGTGCCGTGCGGTGTGGCGCGGCGGATGCGGCGAATTGCCGGTTCGATGACCTGCGCCGCCAGCAGGGGATCCCCCTCACAGCCCTGACCGAAACTTACCACCGCATTTTCGACCCGTTCAATATGGGTCAAGGCCACGGCGGCGATTTCTTCCGGCGAGGGGGTAAAGTCGATGCGATGCTGACAGCTCGACATGGTTTTGTCGGCTTGCAGGGAAATACAGCCCAGGCAGCGGGCATTGCAGGTCTGGGCCGTCGGCAAAGGCGCTTCAAAGCGGCGGAGGAAGAAATTTTTACCGGCCGGACAGCCGTATTGCAAGGCGCAGGTTTCCAGATGGCGCCGCAAACGGTTGCGCGGCAGGCGGCGGCGCATTTCCGCGACCCCGGCTTTTACTTTGGCAAGGGGCATGAGCCGTAAGTCCTGGCGCGGCTCACGGTCCACCCGGACCACGGCCGACCGAAATCCGTTGCCCTGCCAGCCCACCGCCCCGTAGGCGAACAACGGCAGCAGGCCCGCGCCGGCCTCCTCTTCATAAGCGCAGAAGCTGGTGTTGACGTAGCCCGGCGAATTGAACGCCGCCACCGGCCGCAACGGTTCATCGGGTTGATAGGGATTGCGGGTCAGGGTCTCAAACCCATTGTGCGCAGGATTGAAGACCACCGGATACCGGTCCGGCAGAAACATCAGTTCGCCGCCGTGAGGCATGGTGACCGTGTTGGCGGTGGTCAGCGGCAGCAACGCATCGCCGGCCATCCCCACGGCGCCATAGCCGTCGAGTTCGAAGATTTCACCCTGGGCACCGGCCACCACTGCCGTGATCAGGGTCTCCCTGTTTTTTTTGTTGCGCGCAGGTTTCGGCATGAGTCAATTTCGGTTAGAATGAATTACAGTTGCGTGTTTCATCATTGCATCGGGATGTGTTTTACGCAATTAGCTTGTGTCCATCCGGAAATGGCATCTTTTGGCCCCCGGCGGCGTTCTCGCATTTTTAAAATCCTCGACATAGCCTGCTATGCCTGCGGTTTTAAAAAATGCTCGGGCCTTGCCGGGAACCAAAACCTACCATTTCCAGATGGACACTAGCTTTAGACCGGTTGCGCCCGATAGGCAAGAGGCTTTTGGATGTGTGGCTTTTCTAGGCGCGGATTTAAAGCCGGCTACCGATGCGTTGACAGGCATGAAACCGGTCGCTATGATGCCCGGCATGACCATCGAGGCGGTGCGGTTCTAAACGGCTGACACCCCAAAAAAAGAGAGAAAAAAAGGGTGTAAATTTTTGGTAAAAAAGTGTCCACCAAAAAAGTGCCCTGATTTCAAAAAGTTCCAGCAAGAGTGTTCCCCGCGCGTGCGGGGATGAACCGACTAAAATTCCGGCCCCTACAACCATTAAAGCGTGTTCCCCGCGCGTGCGGGGATGAACCGATCTCAACGAAATCAGCATTATGTGGGAATATGTGTTCCCCGCGCGTGCGGGGATGAACCGGGCTGGGCCGTCGGCGTGGCCCAGGCGGACTACGTGTTCCCCGCGCGTGCGGGGATGAACCGATCCTGCTAACGAGGGAAATTCATCGAAATATGTGTTCCCCGCGCGTGCGGGGATGAACCGATGAAATCCTTTTGTATAAATGGGAGTGCACAAGTGTTCCCCGGGCGTGCGGGGATGAACCGCCATTAACGACGGCGCTTTCCGCGAATTAGGTGTGTTCCCCGGGCGTGCGGGGATGAACCGTAAAACTGCCACTGGCTTTGGGTGAATATCGTGTGTTCCCCGCGCGTGCGGGGATTCCCATATTTTAATTTCTTGTTGAGTTTTCACGGAAGGCTCAAAAAGTAGCAAGACATATAAGCGGCGGTCAAAAGTCTACGGCTGGATTGTGACTCAAGCTCCAATGTGTCGTTGAAGGCTGTTCATATGTTTACGGGCGGGGTAGTCTTGCAGACATTAGCGGACAATTACTTCCCGGTGCGCGCGGCTGCTCTTTCCGTCATGCCCGCGAAGGCGGGCATCCAGGAACGTACCGCTCGGCAGACAGGGATTCTCAATCACGCGACATTGTGGGATTTTGGCGGTAAAAAAGCTATGCGCCGATTTACTTTAGTGGTTTTGATTTGATGACACCGGATCAGAACTTACAACTGCCCAGCAGGGTGCAGATCATGTCGCTCGCCTGTTCCATGGCCAGTTGGCTCATGTTGAAGACCAGGTGATAGTGGTCCGCGCGGTCGTAGTCGACCTTGCCGAACTTGCGGTACAGGTTGATACGCCGTTTGTCTGCCATCTCCACCACCCGCGTGGCCTGCTTTTTGATCATTTCGTACTTGTTCTCAATGAATTTGACCCGGTGGTCAAAATCGGCAACCAGCAATATGTGGTACGTTTCGGGGCGGTTTCTTAAAATGTACTGCCCGCCGCGTCCCAGGATGACCGCGTTGCCCTCGTCGGCGATTTTGGTGATAACATGATGAAGCATATCCGTGTAAATTTCTTCATCCAGATAACCGCGCTCACCGTCCAGCACCTTGGATACCAGCCCCTTGGGCACCACGCGTGAAATGAACTTTTGAAATTTCCCGCCGGCCTCCTTTTCCATCGCTTCCACCCAATCGGTGGAAACCTTGGCCTTCTTTGCCACCATTTGGATGACTTCATTGTCGAAGAACGAATATCCCAACCGTTTCGCAATCAATTCACCCAGGGTCAAACCACCGGCTCCATACATGCGGGAAATCGTGAGTACGGCCATCGGTACCTCCTTTTTGATGTCGGGTTACGTCGTCATTATGTAAATGATCTTTATCCGCAATCCTTAATTTTTAATTCATAATTCTTAATTTTCACTGGCCTTCTCAACGATTTTTGGCCCAGACCGGCGTTCTCACGAATTTGAAATCTTCGACGTAGCAGGGCTACGCCTGCGGTTTCAAATTCGTTGCGGCCTTGGCCTGAACCAAAAGCTACTATTTCCGGATGGACACTTACGGCCAACGGCTATGGGCTGTAAGGGGTTTACATTGCAAGATTTTATAAACCATACATTAAGTATGCGGATTTGACAAACGGCAAATTCCCGATTATAAAAACAGAGCCTTATTCTTTCCTCTTTGCCAATCCCGTCTTAGTATTGGCGGCTGTTTTTGCGACCGGTTAGTGCAGTTTTGAAAGGAACGTTAATCGACGGATATGAACAGCGATACGCAATGGTTTTGAACTACAAAAAGCATCAAGGGTGGTCTGAAAACCTACAGATTGTCATGCAACTGGGTCTGACAATGGCCGGCTGCATTTTTTTTTGCTTTTTTGCAGGGCGTTACCTCGATGTCTGGCTTGACGGCAAGGGCGTTTTCACCGTTTTGGCAACGTTATTCGGCATTGTCGGCGGGGCCGTGGTGTCATATCGTCAGATTATGGAGGTTTTGAACCGTCCTGCCAAGGCGTCACCATCGGATGCGTCACAATCGAACGATGATAAAGACACCGGTTAGGCAACTTACGCGGCGCTATTGCAAGGGCGCCTTGATCATCGGTGCCGCCACGGGGGTTGCCGCTTTTGCGGCGGGCTATCCGGCCGTTGGCCGGGGGGGCGTGTTGGGCACGGTTTTCAGCATGCTCAATTTCATCCTGATGGGGGCGACGCTTCCCTGGAAAATCGCGGTCGACCGCCGCCGGGCGTTGGCCGGGTCTTTGGTCTCGTTGACGGGGCGCTGCGCCGTGATGGCCGTGGCCCTGGTGATCGCCGCCAGGTCCGACCGCTTTGAGTTGTGGAGCACGGCGGCCGGTCTGTTCGCGGTGCCGCTTTGTATTTTGGGCGATCACCTGGGGCAGGCGGGAGCGCGTAAACTGGCAATTAAGAATTGAGAATTAAAAATCAGGGATTAAGGGTATCGCATGGAAGGGTTGGGTCGCCTGCATCAGATTGTCTTCACTATTGCCGGCCAGCGGTTTGTTGTGAATCTGGAGCCGCTGGTGATGACGTGGATCGTGTTCGGTCTGCTGATCATATTCGGCATTGCCGCCGCTCACAAGAAAAAGCGGTTGCCCGGACCTGTGCAACTTGTGGGTGAACTGGTGGTGACGCAGCTTTACGGTTTGACCGAGGAGGCGCTCGGCGCCAGGCACGCCCGGGTTTATTCCCCCTTGATCTGCGCTTTGTTTATATTCCTGCTGCTCTCCAATTGGCTGGGTATTTTACCGCATCTGGAAGAACCGACCCGGGACCTGAATACCCCCTTGAGCCTCGGGCTGCTCGGTTTTGTCATCGCCCATTACGCCGGGATCAGGGAAAAGGGCTTCAAAACTTATTTTAAATCGTATTTTGAACCGGTCTTTTTTTTGATGCCGCTCAATTTGATCGGCGAATTGGCTAAAATCGTTTCGATTTCATTCCGGCTGTTCGGCAACATCATGGGCGGGGCAATCATTATCCTGGTCGTTTCCCACCTGACCTACAGCATTTTGCTGCCGCCGTTTCTTAACGCCTTTTTCGGCCTGTTCGTCGGCACGATTCAGGCGTTTGTGTTTACGATGTTAACGGTCGTATACATTTCGGTGCAGATTAAATAACAAGGCAATCTATGGACTTGGACCCGCAAACACTGACAAAGGCCGCCGCATTCACCGGCGGCGCCATTGCCATGGGATTGGGCGCCATCGGCGCTGCTTCCGGCGAGGGGTATACGGCCGGTCACGCCACCGAAGCCATTGCCCGCGCCAATGACCGGGCCGGGGATATTATCAAGAACATGCTGGTCGGTCAGGCCATCTCCGAGTCCGCGTCGATTTTCTCCCTGGTGATCGCGATTTTACTGCTGTTTTTATCGACCCCGGAGCCCGGCGTATTGAAAGCCGCCTCGCTGTTCGGCGCGGGGCTGTGCATGGGCTTTGGCGCCATCGGCTCCGGTGTCGGGGCCGGATTGCCGGCGGGCAAGTCCTGCATCGGCATTGCCCGTCAGCCGGCCGTGGGCGGCCGTTTGACCACCAATATGCTCATCGGCACGGCGGTCTGTCAGACCCCGGCGATTTTCGCCATGGTGGTGGCCCTGTTGCTGATGTTCAAGGAACCCGGCACTACCGCCGCGTCACCCACCTGGGCGGCGTTGATCGGTGCGGGGCTGAGCACCGGTCTGGCGGCCATCGGTTCGGGTTACGGCGGCGGCATGGCGGCCGGGGCCAGTTGCGAAGGGGTGGCCCGGCAACCCGACACCGCCGCATCGGTCACCACGACCATGCTGGTGGGCCAGGCCGTATCCCAAACCCCTTCCGTGTTCGGTCTGCTGATCAGTTTCATCCTGCTGTTCAAAGCATTTCCGGAATCGGCCGCCCTGAGTGACTCGGTGGGCCTGCTTGCCGCGGGCCTTTGCATGGGCCTGGGCGGTTTGGGGCCGGGAATCGGCAATGGCATGGTGGCGGAAGGCGCGGTGCGCTGGGTGGCGCGCAATATTGAAAACGCCGGCGATTTGATGCGCGTTATGCTGGTGGGGCAGGCGGTGTCGCAGTCCACGGCGATTTACGCCATGGTGGTGAGTTTGGTGCTGATATTTGTGGTATAGCCACCGGCGGATTTAAAAGACAAATCCAATTAAAGGAGTTTGCTATGGCGATTGAAGGTGTTGATCTGGTAAAAGCGGCCGCCTTGCTTGGCGCCGGCTTGTCAATGGGCTTGGGGGCGATCGGACCGGGGATCGGTGAAGGCATGGCGGCGGCCAAGGCCTGTGAGGCCATCGGCAGGAATCCCAAGGAAGCGGGGCTGTTGACACGCACCATGCTGGTGGGGCAGGCCGTGGCGGAATCGACCGGCATATACTCGTTGGTCATCGCCTTGTTGTTGCTTTTCGTGGTATGAGCCTTGCACCCGGGACGGAATTTACCCGGGACGGAATTTAATGGGATAGTCCGATGGAAATCATAGAAACCACCGCCCTGATCAGCATCAACACAACCTTGTGGGTGCAACTGTTTTCGTTTCTGATTTTCCTGTTTATTATCAACCGGGTGATGTTTCGCCCCTTGCGGCGCACCATGTCCGCGCGCAAGGAATACATCGACCGGATTAAGCAGGAGATACAGGCCGACCGATCCGAGATCGAAGCGATTCTGGCCGAAATGGCGGCCAGTGAACAACGCATTAAATTCGAGGCCCACAAGATTCGTGAAAAAATGGTGCAGAAAGGTGTCAAGCAGGCCGAAGGTGTGTTGGCGGAAACCCGGCAGGAAGCGCAATTGATGCAACGCCAGGCCGGTAAGGAACTGGCCGTGGCCCTGGTGGATGCCCGCGTGCAAATCGAAGGTCAGGCCCGGCAGGTGGCCACCACCATTGTTGATCACATTCTGGAACGGAGGATGACCCAATGAGTCGACCGCCACACCGGGTTGTTGTGATTTTTGCGTCAGCCGCCGCACTGCTGGTGGCCACACCGGCCGTGGCTGCCGACAGCGGGGCTTCCGACTGGCGGGCAACTTACGACACCATCATGATGTGGGTCAATTTTGTCATCCTGGCCGCCCTGCTGATCAAATTATCCCGCAAACCGTTGCGCGAATTTTTTGCGACCCAGCGCCGCACCCTGGCTGCTCAAATCGAAAAGCTGGAAGCCGAGAAGCAACAGACCAGCGAGGAAATCCGTCGGATCAGAAATGAACTCGAAGCTCATCGTGCCCGTTTTGAAACGGTGCGCGATAAAATTATCGCGCAGGGTGAAAAACAGTGCGATCTACTCATGGCGCAAGCCCGGCAGCAGGCCGCGCTTGTCCTGAACACCACCCGTCAGCGTATCGAGGCCAACCTGCGGGAAGCAGGCGCCACCTTGAAAAGCGAACTTATCGATACGGCCATTGCTCTTGCGGTAAAATCCCTTCCCCGTCAAATTACTCCCGCCGACAACCACAAGTGGGTTGAACGCTTTGTTGAACAGGTCGGTTCGGATAATGATACGGCCAAGTGAGTTCGACCAAGAGGTATCTTGTCGTTTAGATTCTGGACCCCGGCGTTCGCCGGGGTGACG
>JANQIE010000281.1 GCA_028282295.1 Desulfobacterales bacterium
TCGCATTTTTAAAATCCTCGACATAGCCTGCTATGCCTGCGGTTTAAAAAATGCTCGGGCCTTGCCAGGAACCAAAATCTACTATTTCCGGATGGGCACTAGCCTGACGGCCATGGGCACGGACTAAAGCCCTGCGCTACACCTCACTTCTTAATTCTTAATTCACAGCAGACCTTAATTCCCAATTCCAAATTCTTCATTCTTAATTCAACACAGTGGGGGCGTCGTCTTTTTGCTTGCAAATCCCGCCGGAACCCGGTAACAATTTGGCTATCTTGTCTAAACCCACTACATCAGCCTGTTTCCGGATATTCGACCGTCTCTTTTGCCTGCGCGTGTAACAACAATCGTTACAAATTTGACCGTTTCGTCGCTTGACGAATTTTGCCGGTCTTTTCTAAGTTGGCAATGATGTCGTTCATTATTTAAAGCCAACCATCTTGCAAATGGTGTCGAACCACAAATATCAGCCATTCTTATCGATACCAGTTTGACTTTTTCCTGCAACACACCGGCTTTATTGCCTGGGAGGTGACATGAAAGCACAAGAAGCAAACGCTTCTTCCGAATCGCACGATCCGCTGTGGCGCAAATTTGTCAAACCCGGCCTGTGGGTTCTGCTGGGCATCGCCATCGCCTTTCCGATTTTCAGTCTCACCTACTACACCATGGTCCGGACATCGACCCCGCAATTTTGTGCGTCCTGCCATGAAATCCAGCCGGCCTACGACACCTGGAAAACATCCACCCATGTCAACAATGCCCAAGGGTTTGTGGCCGACTGCATGGACTGTCACCTGCCGGCCCCCCAGGACACCATTGATTTCTTCTACGCCAAGACCTTTCACGGCATCAAGGATGTCATCAAACACTTCACTATCGAAGAGTACGACCGCGAAAAAAACCGGCAGGCGGCATATGCCTCCTTCAAAAACGCCCAATGCCAAAAGTGCCATCGTAATTTGCTGAGCATTCCGAATAATCGCGGGGCCTGGTTGGCCCATAAAGCCACCTTGTATCCGATGCCCGGCATGGAAAAAAAATGTGTCGACTGCCATCGTAACCTGGTGCACAACCCGGCCCAGGTTTACCAATACAGACAATACCGCCCGCCCTACAAAGGCACGGGTTTATCATCTTAACGAATAAAGAAAGATCGTAAAATATCAAAAAGGGGGACCCACTATGAAAAAACTGTTGCTGTTGACCATTCTGGTAACCGGGTGCGTGGGGTTGCTGACTACCGGTGCCTTCATGGCCGAAGCGCAAAACCTGCCCAAAATCAAAGAGTACCGGATCGAGCGGGCCATGTCGCCGCAGGAGATTGCGTGCATCGAATGTCACCGCAAGGAAAATCCGGGCCTGTTTGCCGATTGGGCCCAAAGCCGGCATGCCAACGCCAACGTGACCTGCCTGGACTGCCACATGGCCGAAGAACATGACAAGGACGTCAGCAAAAGCCATTTCAAGCAGTACGAGCAAAGCGGCGTCAAATTCGGCAGCAAGCAATACCGGGTGCCGGTCTCGGCCGTGGTGACGCCCAAGGACTGCTCGCGCTGTCATCCTGATGAAGCCATGCAGTACAGCAAAAGCAAACATGCCAACACCATCGAAATTATCTGGAAAATCGATCCGTGGCTGAACGACGGCATGAACAGCGAATTTGAACGCATCAACGGCTGCTATCACTGTCACGGCACGGTTTTGAAAAACACCCCCGAAGGGCTCGATCCGGCCACCTGGCCCAACGTGGGGGTCGGTCGCATCAATCTGGACGGCAGCAAAGGCAGTTGCACCAGTTGCCACACGCGCCATAAATTCTCCGTGATGGAAGCCCGCAAGCCCGAAGCCTGCGGCCAGTGCCATCTGGGGCCGGATCATCCCCAGATCGAAATCTACATGGAATCCAAACACGGGGATATCTACACCGCCCACGGCGACAACTACAATTGGGAGTCGGCCCCCGGCACCTGGACCGCCGGCGTTGACTACCGCGGCCCCACCTGCGCCTCCTGTCACATGTCCGGCGCCGGCACCACACTGACCACCCACGACGTCACCGAACGGCTGGCCTGGGAATCGCAGGCCCCGCTGACCATCCGGCCCAGCGAGTTCAAGGCATTTCCGGCGCAGACCAACCACGAGGTAGAGCGCGAAAAGATGAAACAGGTGTGCCTGCAATGCCACGGCAAAACCTGGACCAACGGCCATTTTGTGCAGATGGACAAGGCCATGATCGAGTACAACGAGGTTTACTTCAAACCGGCCAAAGCCAAGCTGGATGAATTGTATGCCAAAGGGCTGCTGGATAAAACCAGGTTTTTTGACGAACGCCTGGAAGTCGAATACTACGAGCTATGGCACCATGAAGGCCGGCGGGCCCGCTTCGGCGCCGCCATGATGGCCCCGGACTATGCCTGGTGGCATGGCTTCTACGAATGCAAAAAGCGCTTCGCTAATTTCATGGAAGAAGCCAATGAATTGATCCGCCACAACAAGAAGGCCTACATTGCCAAGGACTGGCCCAACGCCACCGGCGGCACCACCAAGCCGGAAGAAGTTTTCGGCAAAACCAAATAGTCTGTGTTTCAATCCCCCTGACCATAAAAATCCCGTCCTTTTCAAGGGCGGGATTTTTATGCATTTCAGGCCACCTGACCGTGTCGCCGGGTGGGCAGGATTGTCGCAGCGGCGGGACGCCGCTCCTGCAAAAACTGACGCGAATTTGCGACATTCATCAGCCCTACTGTCGCCCCAAAGCCCCAACGCTATCGCAAAACAAGACGCTCAGTTCAGCCTTTTCACCCCCCAAGTTCAGGGATTCCCTGATTTACATGCGTTTGCAAATTTATGTAAAGTGGGGGCGCAATTGACCAGCCAGTAACACGCAGTCGGCTTTAACACAATACTAGTCAGTGACCCCACACACCCGGAAAAGGAGAATTGATATGCGTATGCAAAAACTATTGCTGCTTGCAGCCCTGCTGATCATAACACCCTGCCTGGTGCACGCCAATGAGCATTACCCCAACGCAAGTGATGATGCCTATGTCTATCAGGCCGATCTGGGCGGCGAAATCACGGATACGGTGATCAACGAGTTCAACCAATGGAAACAGCGCGCCAACGTCGGCGGTTTTACCGACCTGTATGTACGCACATCCCCCCGCGACAATATGCTCCGGGTCTATTCCAACGGGCGCCTTTCGACCCTGGCCGACTTTGATGATCCCGTGGGAACCAAATACAACGTCTACATCGATGGCTGCAACGACGGGCCGTCCATATTGGCCGCCAAGGGGCTCACCGTCGAAGTGCCGGCCGGGATCTTCAGGGACGTGATCCGGGTCGACTTCAAAAACTCCGGTATGTGCGCGGACGCGGGCGTCGGCTCACAGTGGTACGCCAGGGGTGTCGGCATTGTTCAATGGGAGGAGATAACCTTTGCCGGCCCCCGCCGCTACAAACTCGTCAAAGCCGTGGTCGACGGTAAAATCTATCCCGACACGATTACCGTCACCAAAGGGGTCTCTTTTACCGGAACCATCGACAACTACACCTATATGGTCGACATGGAACCACCAGGCCAAATCAATCCCGTGCTCACCTTTCAGATGTCGCTGGCCAACAACTCAAACGCGGAGATTAAGATGGTATTTCCCTCGAGCCAAATCTACGATGCGGTTTTGTATGATGTCGAGGGCAAGGAAATGACCCGCTGGTCCTTTGACAAGGCATTTGCCGCGGTCATTACCCCAAAGGTTCTGCCCCCTGGCGAGACGCTCACCGTCAAAGATTCCCTGGAATTGTGGAACAGCTACGAGGACCGCCCCCTGGAAGCCGGCGATTATCGAATCGAACTGATTTTAAAAGACGGTCACTGGAAAACCGTCCTGGATCTGAAAGTCACGGCCGCGCGGCTTCTTCAATGATGAACCCGTAGCAAACACTCTGTCACCCCGGCGAACCCCGGATCGGGTCCGGGGCAGGCGCCGGGGTCCAGAATCAAATCGATGATAACCTTATAAGACAATGTCATTAACTTAAGCATTTGGATACCATTTCAGCAACGCAAATAGGGCTTTGGACAAAAAGCATTACGGATCGCGAGGCTGAAGCCCCTAGCTGTCAGGCTAAGGAAATTTGTAAAACGCACTTACGTTGCGGCGAACCGCCGGAACAAGCAATTTGCGATTTTGGGGACATTTCCTGGATTCCCGCCTGCGCGGGAATCCAGGAGATCTTGCAAAAACGCCTGAGTGTTATTGTCAGGCTTCGACCTGCAATTTTGTTCACATTGTTATTCATTCTTTTCTTAGCTTAACGACTATGGGTTGAAACTTTTTATGATTTCATCAATGGTCTTTCGCAACCCCTCAAGCCGGTTCATCTGAAAAAGATCTCCGGATGCTCGTCCACACTCCACAACAAATACCTGACCAGAAAAGGTTCGGTACTGCGAATCCGCATGGCCGTGAAAGCCTTGATTCCCCTTGGAAAATCGGGTGACGGCGAATTGACGTCTTTGAAGGTTCGAAGGGCCATGGTGATGATATTCCAGTCGAAATATGGGTTAAGATGTCCGGTGGGCCGGACCTTGACTTCAACGCCGTTGTCACCGATCAGGATCGCCTCGGGTCGCACTAAAACCCCGTCGCTCAGGCGTCTGAGGCAAAAGGCGTCTATCTCGCAGCCGGGTTCGTTGCATTCGGGATTCAGGGGGTGAGTGTCCATGGTGGAGATGTACAGGTGCTTATTCACGGCAAGGTGCATGCCCTGTAAGCCCTCACGGTTAATCATCAGAGGCTTTTCAAAAGTGATGGTCTGCCATTCGGTCGTCACCAGAAACTG
>JANQIE010000294.1 GCA_028282295.1 Desulfobacterales bacterium
GAGCATTTTTAAAACCGCAGGCATAGCGTGCTATGTCGAGGATTTTAAAAATGCGAGAACGCCGCCGGGGGCCAAAAGATGCCATTTCCGGATGGACACTAACTTACAGCCCAAGATTGCGGCACTTCACGGTGGTTGTCATCAACATACGGCGATAGGCATCGTTCTGGGCACCGAGAATCGTGGTTCCCTGGGGATTCTGGTACACCCGATCATCGGTGTAACCCTTTATCTTCTTAGGTGTCCGGCAAACAAGCGAGATCTGAACATAACGAATCAGCGTCAGGTCGGTTACCTCGGTGGCGCCGTCTTCACCCAGATAAACAAAATTGATAGCATCGATATTATCAGCGATTGTCCGGGTTACATTGGAAACCCGTTGCAGGCTGCCGCCATTAAGTTGGAACGTAACCTGCTCACCCGGATCATCGGTAACACCGTCGCTGAAAATGCTCTCATCCGGTGCGCCGACCGTAGGATCGTCCGCACCATCGGCCAATCCATCCTGATCATTGTCGACACCGTCCGATTCACCGCCGGTAATATCCATGGTGTAGGTAATCGTATTTGCCGCGGCGTTGGTAATGCCCGAATCCGCCTCATCCGTGGGATCATAGCCCGCCAGACGAATATCCTTGGCGATGTAATATTGCCCGGCACGCGCATTTTGTTGCATCTGAACAACTTGCTGCTGAGTAAAGTGAGACTGGTTCAATGAGATATAAATTTTATAGATCCCCGTAAGCAGAAACACCGCGATAAACATCGCAACGATTAGTTCCACGAGCGTGAAGCCGCCTTGCTGTCGAATTTTCATTTTCATTTTTTCCCCTGCCAAGATTAATCCATCGTAATATTGCCGGAAGCATTAACCCGAACATTTGCGGTGCTGTCACCTTTTGAAACCGCTAATGTATAGTTGCCCGATTCGGTCGGATCTTTTGGAAAACCGGTGGCGGTAAAACGCAGTGCACGGTCATTGTCGGTATTTTTCGCACAAGTGATGTTAAAGGAAAGGCTGTCGCGGTAATCAGACCAGGGTTTGTCCAAAATGACGGTTTCGCCGGCGTCCTGCAGGAAATCGTTATCGTCATCTATAAAAATAGTGTACGTGCTGGAGCCGAACACGATCGTGCAGGAGGTGTTGCGTTTTATTGCTTCCTGCCTCGCCTTCTGAAAATTGGCGTAAATGTTCTGGGCGGCACCATTAAGGGAGGTTTTTTCGGACCATGCAAGTAGATCCGGCATGGCGACGGCAGCCAATATAGCCACCACCACCAAAACGGTCAGCATCTCAATTGATGTGAATCCTTTTTCGTTCGCCATGGCAGATTGCTCCATTTGAAGTTTGAATTGCTCACAGTCTAAGCAATGTTTCAAAAACTGTGCCGCAAGTTGCCCGGCTCATTTTGGCTTTATGTGATCAATCCATGTTGTAACTATCTGTAATTTCGTAATGTTTTTAATTTTGGCGGGATCGGTGTAAATTCATAAATCAACCAATGATCAAAAAAGTGTCATTTTCCGTCAATTTCACCGCTTGAGGTATTAAATTTTTTAATAGCAGAATTTCGTCATACCTGCGGCATGACATGATTTTACGATGTGCCGCGATGATGCCGCAAAGGCCTTCATGGAAATTTTTGCTTTAATTACAAAAGCTTAAAATATTTCACAATTAGAGCGACAAAATCGCATTATAGCGAACAAAAAAAGCCCGTCAAGAATGTATACAAAAAGTAAACACCCGGAATCCAGTGTTTTTCCTCGTATGAAAGCTCATACCTTTGTCACCCCGGCGAAAGCCGGGGTCCAGGATCAAATCGAAAACTACCCTTTTAATTGCCGGGTTAATAATAAAACGGCCCTTAATCGTGCCAAAAACGCAAATGCACGCCCGGACCGAGAACTTTGAGAGGGGCAGTCAGGTCGATTTGCCGGATTTCACCGCTGCTGGTTTGAATGTAAACGCGGGGGGCGCCGCTGCCGGGGTGCAGGGATGGGGTGGCGGCCAGGCCGGTGCCCAGGTCGGTTTTGTTTTTGGAACCCTGGAAGGTGATGTCGGTTTCGCCGTCACCGTCGGTGTCAATGGTTATGGTGTCGTCGCTGAAACCGAGAATCGGCAAATAATAGGCTGAACCGGTCAGATAATGCAGGGCATACAAATTGGAGGTGCCGATGGGCTCGCAAATCTGGGTGCTGGGGGTATAGGTCGCAAACGCCACCAGTCCGCCAAGCAAACCGGCTTGGCCCATTGCGCGTTCGCCGGTTGCGGCGAGCCCGGTTTTCCAGCCGGCATAACGGTAAAAATGATCGTTGGCGGGCTCGTCAACATCGCTGACCATCAGATACTGCAACCAGCTTTTAAAGTCCGGCGGATTGCTGGACCAGCTTGTAAATGATGGGGTTTCAGGTTCGGTGCGCCACGGATCGGCGCCGTTGCCCTCAACGTCCACCCACCCGTTGGTGTAGACTTTAGTGGCGGTCGTATCCATCAGACTGGACGGATCCACGGTCGCAAAGGTCAACTTGTAGGTTGCCGGTTCCGATTCGCTGACGGATTCGATCGTGACCGGTTCTTTGATGCCGTAAAAATAGTTGGGCGCGGTGTCGTTGGCATCTTCCTTGAAAAAATACTCGCCGGTACCGGCATAAACCATCGGCACATAACCGACGGTGGTTTCATCATCAGATTGGATGCGGGCCTGGTAGAGCCCCAACCGGCCTTTCAATCCGGCAATGGACACGTTGGGCGCCGCGACCACCGGGCGTTCCACATCACTCAACACGTCGACCTCCCAATCATCAGGCAAAAAACGGCTATCGCCGGATTCAGTCACCGCACGGATGCGCATCAGTTTGCCCTTTGACAAGCCGCCTTCATGGTAGGCCATGCCGACGTAGCCCAGTTCCGTGCTGTAAAGTCGTTTGCCGGCGACTGTTTCCGCCCTGAAATTGATATCCACGGCAACAGCGTCACCGAAGTAAGCGTTGCCTTCCGCCAGGGTGGTGATACGTGTAACGTCGCCGGTTTCGATATCGATGGCAAAAAGATGGGCGGCTTGATCGCTTTTGCGGGGATAATGGGAGGCGTAAAGTTCATTGAGTGTCGTGGGGCCGGAACCGACAACAACATAATTTTTTTTTGCATCGGTGCTATGCACGGTCATCACCGCCGGATAGGCGGTGGTAAAGCCCAGCCGCCCGGTCCCGCCGGAATCCGAGTTGTGGGTGTCGTTGAAACTCCATAATAAACGGGGTGGTTGTTCCGGGTTGGTGACATCCAGGGCAAAAAAAGCCGATTGTAATGCATCGCCGTTCACCGTAACTTTCCCGCCGCCAAAGCGCATACCGCACAGCAGCACCGTGTGCCATGTGCCGTCATTGAATTGCACGTCCACGGCCTTGGGTTTCAAGTCGACAAAACTGACATGATGTCCGAAGCGCGGATGATAGTCCGGCTGCGGCAGCGCCTGCAAATGCGGCAGCAGATCAAAAGGAATAAAAGCCCACAGCTCCTGCCCCAAGGCGTACGCGGTTTCACCACTGTTACCGGTCACGGTATATTTTTGATCGGTTTGATCATAAAAACCGGCGTTGAACGCGTGCAGCATCCCGTCATTGCCGCCGACATAAACCACTTGGCGGCGATTGCGCCAGACATTGTAAAAGGAGCGGTAGGACGTGTCACCGTAAATCAGATCCAGGGCCTCGGCCGGCGGACCGACCACCGTGGGGGTCGAATAAACAATATCCCCCAACCGCCAGGTACGCGGTGTACCGGTGTTGTAAAAGTCGATGGCCCGGCGGCGCAACCCGGTCTGATCGATCCCGCGAATCCAGTCAATCAGGTTCGCCGGGCTGATGTAGTCGGGATCAGTTGGATTGGGAAGATCTAAATAAGGATAAATCTGGGTCTCACTCTGAACAAAATCCTTGATTTCGTCAAGTTCGTCCACCTGTCCGTCGTTGTCGGTATCGATCCAGGTAAACAGGTACCGCCCGGCGGCGGCCGCGGTGTAGCCGCGCTGACCCGTGAGCTGGGCGTCCTCGATTTGGCTGAGCCCTTTGCCGGCCTCCCAAATCGGTTTGACATTGGATAAATTGTTACGTTCGGGATCGTATGAATCCGGATGAACCGTAGCCGGGTCCGGTGCCCCGGCATCGCGGCCACTGCTGATGCGCCCGGTGTAATAGCGCACCTTGGTTTGGTTTTGAACCTCATCCCGGTAAAACACGACAATGCGATCAGAGGTACCGGTGAGCGGGTCCGGACTTGCACCGTCCAGTTGGGCGTTCTGGTTGGTATCTTCCCAAATGTTGCCGTAACGGTCGATAAACAGGGCATGCAGATAACCGCTCCAGGCCACCGAGCGTACCCCTGCCGGTTCGATCATTTCAGGAAAAAACAGGGCCTGGAAAACCGCTCCGGCGCCGGCTTTTGATCCGGTCATGACCGCCGCGGCCGAACCGGCGGCGGCTTTGTTCATCACGCTGCTCAGGGCCGAAACCAGGTGATGATGAATGGTTGTGCCGTTTGCGGCTTCAAAATAGTTGTCCGGTTCGCCGTCGGCGTCGAAATCCCACTCCTTGCCGGCAGCGGGCCGGGAGGCTTCCTCGTCGATGGTGTTGGGGCGACCGTCGTTGTTCTTGTCGATAAAACCACCGTTGCGGGCCGTGCTTTTCAAGAGATCCGAGCCGGCCCCGAAAAGATAAAGCGGGTAAACCGTGATCACGTTCTTTTGGGCACTGAACGTGGCCTCGTCGTCGTTGGTCCGCAAATCGGTGATGTGCGCGTAGCGGGCGATGTCATCGACGCTCAGCCCGGCGGCGTTACCGCCGTCACTGTAATCGACGGCCCAACCCGGCCATTGGTCATCGCCGGACGACTCACCGTCGGTGAGCAGAATGACGTGTCCCTGACTGCAAACCCCGTAGTCGCCCTCGTCCGGCGCCACCACACAATTATCATCCGTGTCCCGATTGATGAAAAACGGGTCCCAGAATTTGTCGTCAATCAGATAATCGTCGGCATGGTAGGTATTCAGGGCGGTATTGCTCTGGCGGAAATAATCGACGGCAGTGGCCAAAGCTTCCCCCACCGGCGATTCGCCGTTGGACGACAGATTATTGACAGCCAAAATGGCGCCATCCAGGCGAAAACCGTCGCCCAGATCTTTGGTGGCGTCGGCGGGCACTGCGGGACAGGCTGTTGAAATGGGAAATTGCAGATGATCGGTATTGCCCACCGGAACGTCAACCTTGCCGCCCTGGTTGTCGGCATTATACCTCATGACCCCGAGGCGAAGCTGGTTGCCGACCTGCTGGATAACCCCTTGCGGCTGCTCGGTTTGACCGGCGTCGGTGGGCAGCTTGAGCACCAGCAACTTGCGTTGACTCAATGCTTCGGTCACCGCGGTGAAATGCAGGTAGTAACCACGCAGGCCGTCCGTGCCCAAGGTGGCGTGAACCTGTTGATCAAACTCAACGGCAACGCCACCGCCACCGGTTCCGTAGGGTGTCAGATAATAAGCAGTGGCGGGTTTGCCGGCGGCGACCGCCTCACTTTCGGTTTCCGACGGCCCGGGTGGAAGTGCGGTTTTCACATCGCTGAAGGTCACCGTGCGGCTTTGCCACTGTTCATCGCCAATAACCAGGTATTCCAGCGGATCGACCGCACTGCCGGTGTCAAAGCCGGTGGGCGCCTGATCGAACAGCGTCCCCAAATTGGCCGGCGCGCGACGCCCGCCGATCAGGACCTTTTTCAACACGTCCATGCGTCGCATGGTGATGTAATTCAGCAGATTGCCCGACCATTCATAATAACCGGTACCGGTATCGCCGGTGCCGACGTTATCCTCGCCGTCTTCAAAACCGGGATAGTCACCCCCCTGCCTCGAATGATACCCGTGACGGTCACCCTTGGTATCGACCCACCCGGCCGGATTCTCCTGGAAAAAGCCGCTGCGTGCGATGGTATCTTCGTTATCCCGGCAGCGGACATAGCGATAGTAGGCATATGAATCAAAATAACCGTCATAGACGCGGTTGGGATCAAAAGGTGTGTTGGCTGCCGCGCCGTCCGAATCGTCTTCGGCATAGGCCAGGGCATCCATGCTTCCGGACGTGTCACAGACCAACAGAACCGCCGGCTGCCGGGCCGTGTCGATAAACGGCGGCATGTAACTGTATTTTTTCAGATCGTACGCATCGGCCGGCCGGCTCCCGCCGGTCATGAACAGCAAGGCGGCGATGATTGCGATGAACTTACACACTCGGGGCAAAACAACAAGGTTGAAAGACATTTTTATGGTCCGCGCAAAAAAGATCGTTTAGCGATGTAACGGGCGAATACGAACAATGCGTTGCAACCCTTCTTCTTCCGCCTGAACGGTAATGCGGCAGTGATGAGGCAGGGTAAAGCCTTCAATGGACGCAACCCGTCCATTGTTATCGATAATTTGCGCATCCTGGGCCAAAGGATAGATGCCGTCGCTCAATTGAACCAGAACCCGGTCGTTGTCTTCATCCGGCACAGTCGCCAATATGGCGCCGACAATTGTGGTCCGGGCTTCGCTCGCACAAACCGTTGTGTCCAGGGCCGCCGAGGCGCACAAGATCAAAATCAGTATCCAACAAAATGGCATTTTCATAATTGCTTCTCCTTACTGACGCATCCTGCAAACACGTCAACGAACCGCATCCACCCGGATGCCGATTTGCCGCCGGGCATTGGCGCAGGCATCGCCCTGGGCCACAACATAATATGAACCGGCCCAGGCCGCGGCCACGCTTTTACCATACCCCTCATAACCGGATCGCGCGGCAATCGATTCGCCGACCATGTCGGCGGTCAGGGGCACGATGTCCAGACGGGCGTTGCCCACCGACGGCACCACCACGTCCGCCACCGATTCGCAAGAGTACTCTTTGAGCAGTTGGGTTGAAAAATCCCGGACCGGTTCGTTCCAAAAGGCGTTGCCGTCGCCGGCAAATCCCAGTTGGGCAAAGCGCGACGGCAACTGCGACGGGTCCAACCCGCTACGCAGTTCATCGAACAGGTCAAAGGCAACCTGTTGAGCCCCCTCGGCGTTGTAAAAGGCGATGCGCTGGCATTTGGCATTGCGCGTAATCTTACGCTCGACATTGCTGGTTTTGAAAGCCGCCATGCCGATCAGTGTAATCAACAACAGCATCATCACGGCAACGATCAGAACCGCGCCGGTTTCTTCGGAAGACTTTAATCGAATCAGAAAAACGCGCCACATGGGTATTTCAATCAAATAGGTTTACAATCAGGTTTTTGTTCGCACGTAATTGAGCGGCACATAGTGATCACGCCCGTTTTCCCGCCACTGCACCACAATGCGAATGTGCACCGATTGAGGGGTTGGAAACGCATCGGTTACGGTCCAGCGCAACCGGTACCTGTCATCAAGTGTGGCTCGCGCCGTATGGGGATTTGAAGCCGTTTCCGAACTCAGCCGGGTGTCGGTCAAAGGTGCCGACAATAATTGCTCGGCCAGGTCTTCGGCCACGGTGACCGCTTCGGTGATCCCATGCGCCCCCCGGTCGGACCGCAGGCTGTTGGACATCAACGATGCAGCAGCGAGCATCCCCACCGAAAGAATGGTCAGCGCCACCATCACTTCGACCAGACTGAAGCCGCGCGGTTCAAGTGCAAAAGTCTTCAGGTAATGCTTCAGGCGTGCGTTTGGCTTCACATCAACCATCTCTTTTTAAATCCCGAGGTTCCGGCATTTGATTTCACAGGACAATTGCTGGCGATGATACCGGTCATGGGGCGACGGCAAGATCGCCTGGCCCTGCAAATTGCGATAAAGCGTGCGATCCGGGCTTGAGTTGATCTCTTCATCGCTACGCACGACAATGGAGATTTGAACCGCACGGATATCCGCGCGATTTAGATCAGGATCGGCGATGACATTACGATTCTCATCCAGGTAGACAAAATCGAGCGCATCGACGTGATCGATCAGGGGCCACCAGGTTCTTCTTACAATCCCGAACGCACTTAAAGTCCCGTCCTGCAGTTTAAAGCCCACCACTTCATGTCGAACCGGATCGCCACCCGCATCTTCCATTTCGACCAATCCGTTGGCATCGTAATCCATCGAAAACGCGATGTAATCGGCTTCGGCCCGGGGGCCGATATCGCGCGCCCGTTGCGGAAAGGCGCTTACGAACCCGGCTTGCGCCGACGCCATCGGATCATATCCGGCCATGCGAATATACTTGGCAAGATAGTGCATGGCCATGCGAATATCTTCGTCCCGCCGGGTAGTTTGTTGCTGTTTATCGTGGGCTTTGCGTTGGGAAGCATAGACGGAAAAGATACTGCCGACCACGGTCAAAAAAATAACCGAAGCCACCAACAGTTCAATAATGGTGAATCCTTCCTGTCTTTGATACCTGCGTTTCAATCCAACCCCTTCCCTACTCACCCTTCTATCCTTACCCGGCCGCCACCGCTGACCACAATTCGACATTTACGGTCGGCCCTGTTTTTCAAATAGATCGTGCCGTTGCCGGGTACGTTGTTTACTGTCACCGCAAGCCCGGTTGAATCAAATGCTACGGTAGGTTGCGCCACACTGTTTTTGGTGAACGTAACCCCTTTTTCATTTTCGGATTTGTCTATGTGGATGGTTCGATAAGAATTCCAGGAGACTTGGGCGAGTAATTCTTCTCCGGTTTCACGCCGGTAGTTGGTCGTCTGGTCCAGGTAGACCATATAACCGGTTTCGGTGAACGAGACCGCGCAGTTAACACCCCGGTTTACGGCTTCGGCTTTGGCCCGTTGCAGGTTTATAAACAATTCCTGCACGGCGTTGTCGAGTTGCTGGCGATCTTCCCAGGCAGGCAGGTACAATGCCCCGGCGGCAAGCATGATCGAGGCGATCCCCATGGAGACGCAAAGCTCCATGATAGTAAACCCTCGATTATAGGTAGAGCGGAATAATCGCATTTCAAAAATCGGAACGTAGTTCTTTCGTTACTGATAACATGCCGCCCAAGGGCACGCGATTCCGGTATCGGCGAAGAAACAGCGACAGGTCCCGGAACGGTATTTCTTTTTACTTACATTTAGGTACAACGTTGGAAGAGCACTGTAGCCAAGCTTATAGACTCTTGTGAAAGGCTAAAACCGACTTCCCGAGGATGGGTAAACGTTTCCGGTCGGGCTTGTTTTTTTAATCACGATCGAGTTTTGATCGAACTTTGGTTGATCCTGAAAATAGTGCTCAAATTAAGGTGGGCTGATTCTACATGGCTGTTTCGATAAATTCAACAGCATTTTTAAAAATCCGGGTACCCGGCGTCATTTTTTCGGTCATGGAAATGCCCTGGCGCTTTTGCTGTTGCTTGCGTCGCGTCCATTGCGGATGATTCGTCCAGTGATTGTAAGCTTCCGGATGCGGCATCAAACCGAAGATCCGGCCGGTGGGATCGCAAATACCGGCAATATCTTTCACCGAACCGTTGGGGTTGTATGGGAAGGTTTGATCGGCACACCGGCCGTCGGCCCGCGCGTATTGCAATGCAATCTGATTGCCGGCAACCAACCGTTCAATGCTCGCAGCGTCGGCATAAAACTTCCCCTCGCCGTGACGCACCGGATATTCAACCTGCTCCAGCCCCCTGGTGAAAACGCAGGGTGATGCGGTATTGACTTTCAAGTGAACCCAGTCATCACGGAAATTGCCGCTGTCGTTATAAATCAATGCCAGCTTGCGGTCCTGGTAGTCACCGTCGAAACCGGGCAGCAATCCCAAATTCACCAGGGTTTGAAATCCATTGCAAATTCCCATGATCAGATGGCCCCGTTTGACGAAAGCCAACAGTTGCTCACCGACATGCGTTTTCAAGCGTACCGCTTGCACGACCCCGGCACCATGGTCATCGCCCCAACTGAAACCGCCGACAAATACCAAAATCTGAAACTCGTCCAGCTTCACCTGCCCGCCGATCAGGGCATTGATGTGCACACGTGCGGCCCTGGCGCCTGCCAGTCGCAGGGCATAAGCGGTTTCATGATCACAGTTCAACCCGTATCCACACAACACAAGCGCATTAGCTTGAGACGGCATAGCTGACTCCACATTTAACAGTTTCCAAATTTAACCTTCAAACCAGATCGCCGAAGGGGGCTTTCCAAGCCGCCTTCATCTCTTCCAGCGCCAGATCGACGAGCGGCTGACCGCTTCTGCTGTCGATACAAAACTGCGGTTTTGGGATCACTTCACCCACACAGGCAGCCGGCAGTCCGGCAAACAGTTTTTCAAACACGTCTTTATCTTGCGGTGCAATCGTAACAATGAAACGCCCCGCCGACTCGGAGAACAAAAGCGTGTCGTCCCGCGCGGTGCCTTCAGCCGGCACCTTGGTCAAATCGACGTGCACACCCAACCCACCGCCCATGGCGACCATGGCCAGATGAATCCCCAAGCCGCCACGGTAAATGCCATGCGCCGAGGCGACCAGCTCATTTTGGATTGCGCGGCTCAGCGCCCGATACAGGATCTTGAATTGCCCGGCCCGAACTTCAGGTACGTTCAAACCGACATACCCCAGGGTCTCGTAATACTGCGAGCCACCCAATTCGTTGTAAGTGGTTCCCAGGACATAGACCAGGTCACCGGCGCATTTGACATCCATGCTCACGCAGTAGTCAACGTCCTCAATGGCCGCCGAGGTCGAAAACTGCAAGGTGCCCAAAGCACTGACTTTATGGGTTTCGCCGAAAGGTCCCGGCAAGTGCCCATCGACATACATACTGTCTTTACCCGACAGCAGCGGTATTTCATAATCGAGACAAAGGGTCTTCAAGGCCCGGCAACTGCGCACCAGTTGCGCTGCTTTGAAACGGCCGTCCGGATTCTTCACAGCGTCGTATTGAATGTTCGGCCAGCAAAAATTATCGACCCCGCCGATATTTTCCAGTGGCGCCCCCACGGCGATGAGTCGTCGCACCGCCTCGTCGATGGTGCAGGTGGTCATGTGATAGGCGTCGATAGCCGAGTATTGCGGCAGCAACGCCTGGGCAAACGCCAACCCGTTTTGCTTTTCCAGAATGGGGCGAATTACTGCCGCGTCGCTGTTCATATCCCGTTCGGCGCCCACCAGCGGTTTGATCACACTGGTCCCCTGAACCTCGTGGTCGTATTGCCGGACCACCCATTCCTTGGAGCAAATATTCGGTTCGGCCAGGATCTGTTTTAAAATCGCGTTGTAGTCGGACGGCTCGCCGGTCACCGGCTCGGTCAGTGCGCGCCGGGCGGGTGATTGCCAGTGCGCGTCAAATTGCCATTGCGGAAATCCGGATTTGAGCAAATTCATGTCCACGTAGGCGCAGGTTTGGCCGTCATATTTGATGTGCAACTTACCCGTGTCAGTGTAGCGTCCGATCACCGTGCTTTGCACCGCGTGCTTGTGGGACAACCGCATGAACCGGTCCAGGTTTTCCGGTTTGACCGCCACGGTCATCCGCTCCTGGGATTCGGAGATCCAGATTTCCCATTGGTCCAGGCCGTCGTATTTCAGAGGCACTTTTTCCAATTCGACCTCACACCCATTGGAAAAAAGAGCTGATTCACCCACCGAGGAAGACAAGCCGCCGCCACCGTTGTCGGTAACAAATTGAAGCAGGCCCTGATCACGGGCTTCCAGAATGAAGTCATGCATTTTCTTCTGGGTGTAGGGATCGCCGATCTGGACATGACCGGCCGGTGTGTTTTCGCTGAATACCTCCGAGGAGGCGGTGACGCCGTGAATGCCGTCCTTGCCGACCCGTCCGCCGCACATGATCACCAGATCGCCGGCAGTGGTGGTTTTCAGTTCCGCCGGTGCGTTGTCGACCCTTGCCGGCATGACCCCCAACGCGGTGACAAACACCAGACACTTGCCCAGGTAGTCGGGATGAAAAAGAATCTGACCAAACGTCGTCGGGATGCCGCTTTTGTTGCCGCCGTCACGCACCCCTTCAATCACACCGTCCAACAGGCGCCGGGGGTGCAGGCGCGGTTGCAGCGGACCGTCATAATCCCGCGGCCCAACACAATAACCGTAGCCCCCCATAACGAGTTTGGCCCCCATGCCGGTTCCCAGAGGATCGCGATAGACGCCCACAATGCCGGTGATGGCTCCGCCGTAGGCCTCCATGTTGGACGGCGAGTTGTGTGTTTCACCGGTTATCACATAATAATGTTCGTCATCGATTTTGCCGACACCGGCATTGTCCCACAAAACCGAGATCACCCAGGGCTTTTCTGCCTTCAATTTCAACGTCGGTGCTTCGATGCAGGTTTTGAACAGGTTGTCGATGACCTCTTCTTCTCCGGTATCCTGATCGACGTAGTGAAAGCGGCCGCGAAAAGTATTGTGATTGCAATGATCGCTGCGCGCCTGACTGATGTATTCCAACTCGACATCGGTGGGATCGCCGAGCCCCACCGCCGCCCGCAGCTCTCTTGTTTTCGGATCGATGAAGTAATTGCGGATCGTGGGAATGTCGTTGGGGTTCAGGGCCAGATTGCGCTGATCGCTGATTGCCTGCAGCGTGGCTTCACTATCGATGGCAACGGTTGTCACCGTGGGGGTGTGGTCGAGCATGACCTTGGGGATGATATATCCGATCCCCCGGGCCGCATCCCATTGCGCCGCGGAAAAAATGCGCCACTGCTGGATGATGTCGTTGGCCAGAAGTTCACCGGCGATTCGATCGATAGCGGCATGATTTAAATCCCGCCCCCGGATGCAATAGCGCTTGGACGTATACACCGCTTCACCGGGCTTCAGCGTGATGTTGAGCAGGTCCTGAACCGCCTCCACCGCGGTGGCGCCGGGGTTATCACGCACGCCGGCGCGAAAACCGACCCAGATGCACCAATCGAATTCAAGCGGCAATGACTGCAGGGAAGAAAGCTGGGTCACCGGATTGGTGAAGATCCGGCTGCGCATGGCTTCAAGCTGGGTATCGGTCAAATCGGCGTCGATCGTCAGGACATGGACCGTCCGGATCGACTCGATTTCAAGGCCAAAGTAATCGCGGGCTTTTTTCCGGATTGCTTCGCCCTCGGCGTCTTTCAGTTCGGGTTTAAGCGTAATTTCCAGTCTGTGCGGCATGTCAATTCCCAGTCGCTTTCGCAGGTTGCAAGATAAACCGTTGGCATCACTTGAATAAGGTTCGGGTAATATCGTTATAGAGGGCAAACATCATTAAAAATAACAGCAGGAAGAGACCGACTTGTTGCGCAACATCGCGCACACGCTCATTGACCGGTTTGCCGATGACCGCCTCGATGGCGAAAAAAAGCAGGTGACCGCCGTCCAGGACCGGAATCGGCAGGATGTTGAGGATCGCCAGGGTGATGCTGATCCAGGCGGTAAACCGGGCCAGGTAGTCAACACCGATTTTTGCGTAGTGCCCGGCCATCTGGGCGATCAGGATCGGTCCGCCGATCGACTTGGCCGATTCGGTGCCGTTTATAATCCGGCCGATCCCCAGCAAGGTTTCCTTGATCAGACTGCCGGTCTCATAAGTGCCCGCCACCAGCGACTGCCAAAGATTCAGATCCTTGATACGATCATACCCTTTGGGCCCGATGCCGATCTTGAACACTCGCACCTCGGAGTCAGCCGTTTTGCGTACCGTTATCTCCGGGGTAACAGCAACCGTGAGTTCCTGCCCATCCCGAAGGATGGTAATGGCAAGTTGCTTGCC
The DNA here is from genome assembly GCA_028282295.1 of Desulfobacterales bacterium. Taxonomy (GTDB): domain Bacteria; phylum Desulfobacterota; class Desulfobacteria; order Desulfobacterales; family JANQIE01; genus JANQIE01. The sequence continues at coordinate 13,745 of JANQIE010000294.1, forward strand.
CTGGCTGGAAGTGATCAAACGGGTCATCTGGGACCAGTAGCGGGCAGGTTGGCCGTCGATGGCAATAATAATATCATCGGCCATCAAACCGGCCTTGGCCGCCGGCATCCCGGCGACTACTTCCTTGATGTGGGATTCCAGGGCCGGTTCAAGCCCATCGATCTGATAGTTAACCAAATCGATGCCGAACAGTTCCACGGCCACGGCCGCGGGAGTGGCTTTTATTTCAAGTTGCCGGCGCTCACGGCGAATCACAAAACGTAACGGTTTGCCGTCACTTTTGGTAATTCGTTGCTGTACATCCGGCCAATACCGGACCTCGTCTCCGTCGACGGACAGGATTGTATCGCCGGTGCGAAAACCGGCTTCGTACGCGGCGGCGCCGTCCAGTGTTTCTAGGGTGGTGTTGATCACCTGAAACCCGTAAATCTGAAACAGCCCGGTAAAGATAAAAACAGCCAGCAACAGGTTAAACAACGGACCGGCCGCGACAATCAAAAACCGTTTGTACAAGGATTTGTGCGTAAAAGAGAAGGGAATGTCTTCGGGGGCAATGTCACTGCCGGGTTCTTCACCCACCATTTTAACGTAGCCGCCCAAAGGAATCGCTGAAATACGATAGTCGGTTCGGCCGACCACTTTACCGAATACGCGCGGACCAAAGCCAAGCGAAAAGCGCTCGACCCCGACCCCGAACAGGCGTGCGATCAAAAAATGTCCCAATTCATGAAAAAAAATCAGAACACCAAGCACGACGACAAATGCGATTAAATTGGTACCCATAATGTATACTCAGGCCTACGGCGAATATTTTGCCTCGTCAGTCCGGAGCCGTCCCGGAGACACAACAGGATCGGACCCTATAACATTCCAAACGTAATTCATCAATTGCTTATTACAACCGCATCGCGGGCGCGAAACCCTCACCCGGCGGCAATCAGCCGCCGGGTCTGATCGCGGGCCCATTGATCGGCAGCGTTGATGGCGTTTAAATCAGGTTTGGCCACCAGTTGATGTGTGCGCATGACCTGCTCAATCAACTCCGGAATCCGGGTGAACCCGATTTTCGCGTCCAAAAAGGCCTCAACCGCCACTTCGTTCGCGGCATTGAGCACGGCCGGCAAGGTTTCCCCCCGCCGACAAGCCTCGAACGCCAGGCGCAAACAGGGAAATTTATCGAGATCCGGTTTCTTGAACGTCAACGCGCCGACCGTTGCAAAATCGAGCCGGGGCTGCGCCAGTTCAAGACGTTCGGGAAAGGACAAGGCATAGGCGATAGCCCCTTTCATATCGGGCAGCGACAGTTGGGCCAGTATCGAACCGTCCCGGTAGCCCACCATGGAGTGGATGATACTTTGTGGATGGACCACAACTTCAATTTTCTCCGCCGGCACATCAAACAGCCAGCGGGCCTCAATCACCTCCAGCCCTTTATTCATAAGGGTCGCCGAATCGATGCTGATTTTGCGGCCCATGTTCCAGGTAGGATGATTCAGGGCATCTTGCGGCGTGATGTCGGCAAACTGCTCCGCCGGTCGATTCAAAAAGGGCCCGCCCGAAGCGGTCAGGATGATCTTTTCCAACTGTGCGCGTTTTTGCCCGTTTAAACACTGAAAGATGGCGCTGTGTTCGCTGTCGATGGGCAGAATCGATACCTGATTTCGACTGGCCGCCGCCATGACCAGTGGGCCGGCCATCACAAGCGTCTCCTTGTTGGCCAGAGCAACGTGTTTGCGTGCACCGATTGCGGCCATGGTCGGTGCCAAGCCGGCACTGCCCACCATGGCGGCCACAACGGAATCACTCTGTTCAAGCCGGGCGGCTTCGCAGTAACCTTGCGCGCCAAACAAGATACGGACGTCGGTCTTGTCGGGCAACAAGTGTTCCAGCGCCGCCGCGCGCCGCTCGTCGAGCACCACCGCCAACCGGGGCTTGAACCGATCGATCTGTTCGGCCAAAAGGGAAACGTTGACACCGGCAGCCAGGGCCTGCACTTTGTAGCGGTCGGGAAACTTCCCGACGATTGACAGTGTATTGGTTCCGATGGACCCGGTCGAGCCTAAAACAGTCAGATTTTTCATTCTACACGACATATTGCATAAAGAAGTAAGCCAGGGGGGCGGCAAACAGCAACGCGTCGATACGGTCTAAAATACCGCCATGGCCCGGCAGCAATGACCCGGAATCCTTTATTCGGGCTGAGCGTTTAAATACCGATTCAAATAAATCGCCGGCCTGACCGGCCATTCCGGTGACAACGAACATCAACAGACAACCACCCCAGTTCAAATCCGGAAAAAACAGCATTTTGTATAAGCTGCCGACAGCCACATTGGCGCCGAGCCCGCCGAGCGCCCCTTCAACGGTTTTACCCGGACTGACCGAAGGACAAAGCTTATGGCGCCCCCAATAGGTACCGGCATAATATGCGGCGACATCACCTGCGAAAATGATGCAGATCAGAAAAAAAATCCAATTGGCGCCCTCGACACCACTGCGCATCAATACCAGATAAGCGAGAAACACAGGAATGTACACAATGCCGAGAACCTGCTTGATCACCAATTCAGGCACAGCAGCGTCTTTTTTGAACAATTTCAACGCGATCAGCGCCGTGGCGATCAAATTGAGCGATATCAGATATAAAATAACATCAAAGTGTCCCAATCCGGCGGCGGCGATGATCACCGGCCCGATGATCAAACCCAGGATTTGGATCGGCCCGCGTGTGGCCTGTCGATGATCATTGAAAACAATGCCGAAATACTCCCACAAGGCCACCGCGCAGACAGCCATGATGAACAACGTGAACAACACAAGGCCACCCATGTATATCAACAGAAATAGCAGGGGGGCTGCAACCAGACTTGTGATCCAACGTTTTTGGTGAGTTATCCGCATTAACTATGCCTTCCGATTCGAAACCGCGCTTATGACCGCTTCCGGAAGTACTGTCATACTTGGCCACCGACCCTGCCGAAACGACGCTCCCGCGTTTGGTAGGCTTTAAGAATCTCTAAAAACTCCACCTCGGAAAAATCGGGCCACAAGGTCTTGGTCACAAAAATTTCAGCGTAGGCAATTTGCCAGAGTAAAAAATTGCTGATTCGCATCTCGCCGCTGGTTCGAATCAAAATATCCGGATCGGGCATCGATTGTGTGTACAGACAATTGCTTATGATATTTTCGGTAATTCGGTCCGGATCAAGCGATCCAGCCCGAACCTGTTGCGCAATCTGCTGAACCGCCCGCGTTATTTCCGCGCGGCTGCCGTAGCTTAGCGCCAGGTTCAACGTCATGTGCCGGTTGTTCCCGGTTGCAGCACAAACGTCATGAATGGTCGCCCGGACATCATCGGGCAGATTTTCGATCTGCCCGATGCAGCTCAAGCGGATATCCTGCGCCATCATCTCGGCTTTTTCTTTTAACAGGAATTTTTTAAGCAGGGCCATCAATGCGGCCACTTCCTGGCGTGGTCGTTGCCAGTTCTCCGTTGAAAAGGCGTACAACGTTAGGTAGGGGATATTCTGTTTGCGGCAGGTACGCACTGCCATGCGCACGGTTTCGGTCCCTTTTTCATGGCCCCTGATGCGATTGAGCACCCGTTTTTTCGCCCAGCGGCCATTGCCGTCCATGATGATAGCCACATGCCGGGGAAGCTTATCCGGGTCGAGGTCAACGGCTGCCGTGGCAGATGAAAAACTCAAAACTCGAGAATCTCTTTCTCTTTTTCCTTATAGATGCCGTCAATCTGCTTGATGTAGTCGTCGGTAATTTTCTGAACTTGATCCTGCGCTTTAAAGGCATCGTCCTCGGTGATATCACCGTCCTTTTTAAATCCCTTCAACAACTCATTGGCGTCCCGACGGATGTTACGTACCGCGACCTTGTATTCTTCACAGGTTTTGCTGACGACTTTGACCAGCTCCTTGCGACGCTCTTCGGTCAACGCCGGTATGGAAATGCGAATAATCTTGCCGTCATTGGACGGCGTCAGTCCCAGATCGGATGCCAGGATGGCTTTTTCAATATCTTTGAGGGCTGTAACGTCCCAAGGCTGAACCACGATCAAACGGCTCTCGGGAACAGACAGTGACGCCATTTGATTTAACGGTGTCAGTGTGCCGTAGTAATCCACTTTGATGCCGTCCAACAGTGCCGTCGAAGCACGCCCGGTGCGGACCCGTTTCAACTCATTTTGCAGGGCCGTTATCGATTTGCCCATCCGGTCTTTTGTCTCTTGATAGGTATCCTCAATCATTGGCTCACCCTTGCTTTTTTCGATTCAACGTCAGGTTTTGTTGCGATTTTTATTGATACGGGTGCCCACCGGTTCGCCACAAATGACGCGACGGATATTGCCGGCCTCTCTCAAATTAAACACAACCAGGGGCAAATCATTATCCATGGCCAGCGAGATTGCGGTCATGTCCATCACACGCAACTGTTTTTCCAATACCTCCATATAGTTAATATCGGAAACAAATCTGGCATCCGGGTTAACGGCCGGGTCGGAATCGTAAATGCCGTCGACCTTGGTCGCTTTCAACAGGATTTCGGCCTGGATCTCCTGGGCCCGCAGCACCGCAGCGGTGTCGGTGGTAAAATAAGGATTACCGGTACCTGCAGCAAAAATAACCACACGCCCTTTTTCAAGATGCCGGACAGCCCGGCGTAAAATATACGGTTCGGCCAACTCATGCATGGAAATGGCACTCAAAACGCGGGTCTGAATCTGAATTGCTTCCAAAGCCCCCTGCAGAGCCAGGGAGTTGATAACCGTTGCCAGCATGCCCATGTTGTCGGCAGAAGCGCGATCCATGCCGTAGGAGCCGGCGGCGATACCGCGGAAAATGTTTCCGCCGCCCACGACCACGGCAACTTGAACGCCGAAATCGACAACCGACTGGATCTCCTCAGCGACATACTTGATAACATCCGCAGAGATACCGAAGCCCTGATTCCCCATCAGGGCTTCACCGCTCAACTTCAACAGAACTCGCTTATACAGAGGATGTCCCAAAATTTATGCCTCTCCCGTCTGGAAACGCGCAAAACGTTTGATCGTAATGTTTTCGCCGGTTTTGGCAATCACCTCGTTTAAATAGTCGGCGATGGAAATGTCGGGATTCTTGACATAAGGCTGATTCATCAGACAGCTTTCCTTGAAAAACTTGACAACCCGACCTTCGACGATTTTATCCACCACCTGTTCAGGCTTGCCCATTTCCAGAGCCTGCGCCCGGTAAATTTCTTTTTCACGCGCCAGTGTGTCCTCGGGAACATCCTCAGGCTTGATGCCGACCGGATTGGAGGCGGCGATATGCATGGCGATATTTTTGGCAAACTCTTTAAAATCATCGGTTTTGGCAACGAAATCGGTTTCGCAGTTGACTTCAACCAACACCCCCAGTTTGCCGCCCATATGAATATAGGATTGGATGGTGCCTTCGCTCATGGCGCGATCGGCGCGTTTTTGAGCTGTTGCCAAGCCCTTTTTACGTAAAAAATCGATCGCCTTATCAACATCGCCGTCACACTCGGCAAGTGCTTCCTTGCAATCCATCATGCCGGCTCCGGATTTCTCCCGAAGCTGTTTTACCATCGCTGCTGTGATCGCCATTATTATTCTCCTGTAGTTTCTGAGTCCGTATTTTCGGTTGTTTGGGTTTCTTCGGTTACGGCAACCGGTGCTTCATCGGTGGCACCACGTTTAATGATCTCAACCACCGGCCCCTCGGTACCGTCGGAAATAACCTTGCGTTCGCCCGGTTTCAAGTCGGCTGCCGCGGCTCCCAGTTCAGCACTTTCCTCGTGAGCCTTGTCATCCCTGGCGTGCTGTTTTTCTTCCAGCCGGGCCTGCCCCTCGATACATGCATCGGCAACACGCGCCGCGAGCAGGCGAATGGCGCGGATGGCGTCATCGTTGCCCGGAATGATGTAATCGATATCATCGGGATTGCAATTGGTATCGACAACGCCGACAAGGGGGATACCCAACCGCCGGCCTTCACGAACCGCGATGGCTTCGTTTTTTGGATCAACGACAAAAATCGCGCCCGGCAGCCGGGTCATGTTGCGAATCCCGCCCAGGTTGTTGTCGAGCTTGACGCGCTCTTTGCCCATTTTCAGGCGCTCTTTTTTAGGGAACATATTTATGGAACCGTCGTTTTCGATTGTATTAAGATAGTTCAGACGGTCGATACTCTTTTTGATGGTCTGGAAATTGGTCAGCATGCCGCCCAGCCAACGATTATGAACATAGAACATCTCACAACGATTGGCTTCTTCGTAGATGGATTCACGGGCTTGTTTTTTAGTGCCGACAAAAAGAATGGAATTACCGTTTGCCACGGTATCGACAACAAAATCGTAAGCGGTTTTAAACATCCGCACGGTTTTTTGCAGGTCAACGATGTAGATGCCATTGCGCGCCCCAAAAATATAAGGCTTCATTTTCGGATTCCAACGTTTGGTTTGATGGCCGAAATGCACACCGGCTTCCAACAGTTCTTTCATTGTTACATAAGCCATGGATTACTCCCTTTCTCACGTTTGGTTTTGACCACCGCCTTCGTCAACTCCGCGCTCAACTTTCGCCCGACGCAAAAGCACCAGAGCTGCGGATCCAAAGACGTGCGTTTTAAAATCAGGTTTTGTTAACAGTTTTTGGTATGATGCGCAATATTTTTTATGCCCGATTGGTCGCTTTTTTGTATAGTTGCGCCACACGATCGAGACCGGCGTAATCAGTATAAAACCGGGGACTTTCGTAGGCGGGATACATGGCGGCAATAGCAACTAACGCTTCTTTCTGGTCATATCCGATTTCGAGCATCAAGGCTCCTTGGGGGGACAACCGCATCGCCGCTTCACTAACAATGTTGCGAACCGCATCCAGACCGTCCACACCACCGTTCAATGCCGATTTGGGTTCGTACTGCAGGATCTCGGGTTGCAGCTTTTCAATCTGTTCTGTTGGGATATAGGGAGGATTGGAAATAATCAAATCAAACGGGGCCGCAACGGGTTTCATCGGATCAAACCAATCGGCCGCAAAAAAACGGACCGATTGCGCCAGGTTATGATGCCGGGCATTTTGCCGCGCCACAGCCAATGCCGCGAGCGAATAATCACACGCATACAACCGGTCATCGGGCCGTTCGGCAGCCAAAGCCAGACTGATCGCACCGCTACCGGTGCCCAGTTCCAGGATCCGCGCCGTTTTTTGCCCGTGGGCATTGTTTAAAAAATCCAAGGCCCGTTCAACCAGGCACTCGGTTTCGGGCCGGGGAATCAACACGGCCGGCGATACCGCCAATCCCATTGACCAAAACTCTTTGTTGCCGACGATATACGCCACCGGTTCGCGCTGTGCGCGCCTTTTTATCAGGGCTTTGTAGGCGACCAGTTCGGTTTCGGCGAGTGGCTGGTCGTACCGCAAATACAGATCGATACGTTTTAAGACGAGCGTGTGGGCCAATAAGATCTCGGCGGATGCGCGGGGGCTTTCAACCTGCCGGCTCCGAAAGTAGCCGGTGGTCCATTCAAGCAATCGCAGAATTGTCCAGGGTCTGTTGCTATTGGCTTGATTCGGATTCGGCATTTTTCAGAGCCTGGGCTTGGTAGAATGTCGTCAGTTGCTCGATGATCTCTTCAATATCGCCCTGCAGAATCGATTCCAGCTTGTACAGTGTCAATCCGATTCGGTGATCGGTTACACGCCCTTGGGGAAAATTATAGGTTCGGATGCGACCGGACCGGTCGCCGGATCCGATTTGACTTTTGCGTTCCTTGGATCGCTGGTCATTCTGCTCTTGTTGCATTTTATCCAACAGCCGTGCGCGCAGAACTTTGAGTGCCTTGGCCTTGTTCTTGATTTGCGATTTCTCGTCCTGACAGGTTACGACCAAACCGGTGGGCAGATGAGTAATGCGTACCGCTGAATCAGTGGTGTTGACCGACTGTCCGCCGGGCCCCGTGGATCGGTAAACATCGATTTTCAGTTCATTCTGCTCGATATCCACTTCGACATCCTCGGCCTCCGGCAACACCGCCACGGTAACCGCCGATGTATGAATCCGGCCCTGGGTTTCGGTGGTCGGCACGCGCTGAACCCGATGGGTACCGCTCTCATATTTAAGACGGCTATAGGCCCGCTCGCCCTGAATCATGGCGATAACCTCTTTCAAACCACCGACACCGGTGCCATGATGCGTGATGACATCGACTTTCCACTTTTTTTGCTCGGCGTACCGGCTGTACATCTTGAACAAGTCGCCGGCGAACAACCCGGCTTCGTCGCCCCCCGTGCCCGCGCGAATTTCCAGCAGCACGTTTTTATCATCGTTCGGATCCTTGGGCATCAACAGCAGCTTGAGCTCCTTTTCCAGACGCTCCTGTTCTTCGGTCAGCATACCGACCTCATCGCGGGCAAGATCCTTGATGTCCGGATCACTGTCCTGCATGAGTTCATAACTGTCCTCAAGATCCTGCCCAACCTTGCGATAGACGCGGTAAACCGTAACCACCTTATTGATTTCGGCATGCTCGCGAACGTATTTCCGGTATAAATTGCGATCCTGCACAACTTTGGGGTCGCTGAGCAATTTTTCCAATTCATGAAATCGTTCTTCAACACCTGATAGTTTGTCGAACATTCAAGCAAACCTTTCGTATAGTTCTCGCCACTCAAACGCGAAAAAGCCGATGGCGGTTGGTTGTCAAATTCACCAACCGCACATCGGCTTCAAAAAGCTTGGCAGAGCTATTTCTTTTGGTATTTTTCGTATTTCTTGCGAAAACGCTCAATACGACCGGCAGTATCCACAAGCTTTTGCTTGCCGGTGAAAAACGGATGACACGCGCTGCAAATCTCAACGGAAATATCCGCCTTGGTGGAACCGGCTTCGACCGTATTGCCGCAAGCACACTTTATCGCCGTTAGATGATATTCTGGATGGATTCCTTCTTTCATTGTAATTCTAGCCCCCTACGATGGATTTTCGAGGTATCCGAGCACCTCTTAGGTATTCATTGAATCAAGAAATTTTTTATTATCCTTGGTTCCTTCCATTTTTTCAAGTAAAAATTCCATGCTGTCAATCGGATTCAGGGAAGAAAGCAGCTTTCGTAGAATCCACACACGATTGAGCGTCTCTTCGCTGAGCAACAGTTCTTCCTTGCGCGTACCTGATTTTTTAATATCGATGGCCGGGAAGATGCGTTTATCGGATAAGCGGCGATCCAGATGGGTTTCCATATTGCCGGTGCCCTTGAATTCCTCGAAAATAACCTCATCCATGCGGCTGCCTGTGTCAATCAAGGCCGTTGCAATGATCGTCAAGCTGCCGCCCTCCTCGATGTTACGCGCGGCGCCGAAAAATCTTTTCGGCCGCTGCAAGGCATTGGAATCAACCCCGCCGGATAAAATCTTGCCGCTGGGTGGCATTACGGAGTTGTACGCCCTTGCAAGGCGAGTGATGCTGTCCAGCAGAATGACCACATCCTTTTTATGCTCGACCAGCCTTTTCGCTTTCTCGATTACCATCTCCGCAACCTGCACATGACGCTCGGCCGGTTCGTCAAAAGTAGAGCTGATCACCTCCCCGCGCACCGAGCGTTGCATGTCGGTCACTTCCTCGGGCCGTTCGTCAATCAGCAATACAAACAGGACAATGTCTTTGTGATTCGCCACCAGGCTGTTGGCAATCGATTGCAGCAGCATGGTTTTACCGGTACGCGGTGGTGAAACGATCAACCCGCGTTGCCCGAAACCGATGGGGGTCACCAAATCCATGATCCGGACCGAGTACCCTTTGGGTTTGGTTTCAAGGGAGATTTTTTTTTCGGGATAGAGTGGGGTGAGATTGTCGAACAGAATTTTTTCACGGGCGACCTCAGGGTCTTCATAGTTGACCGCCTCGACTTTTAGCAGGGCGAAATAACGCTCCGATTCCTTGGGCTGGCGAATCTGACCGGAAATTGTATCACCGGTGCGCAAATTAAAACGCCGAATCTGAGACGGCGAGACGTAAATGTCATCCGGTCCGGGCAGGTAATTAAAATCAGGTGACCGCAAAAACCCAAAACCATCAGGCAATATTTCCAAGGTGCCCTCACCGAAAATCAACCCGTTTTTCTCGATCTGCGCTTGAAGTAATGCAAAGATCAACTCCTGTTTGCGCATGCCGGCGGCACCGTCGATTTTGAATTTTTTAGCAATCGTGGTCAGTTCGCTAATCTTTTTGTCTTTCAGTTCTACAATGTTCATTTATTGATTACCCCGCGAAATATTTTTTTTGCGATAACGAACAATACTCTCGTCATTTTGGAAGCTCTGCTATTAAATTTTCTGTATTACGCACAACGTTCACATACAAACGACGGCGTTCATATCGAGCGAACGCACTGTAGCGAACGCACTGTATATTTGAGTTATAAAGGACCAACCCACAACACCGACTTGAATCGAAATTGCCGAGCAGCGTGAAATTCCGAAGAATTCATTCCAGTCATTGCACAGGCATATCCATTTCGGTATTAACCCACAATCGGGGTGTTAAAAGGGCTGGATCCATGCTGGCTATTATGGAGATTTTGAGCGCTGTTAAACTGCGAATGAAGAAATTATAGGTATTAGCTCCGACAGGCGGGCGCCTCATTCTTGGCAGGACCTATACCAAGATACCATACTATGTCAAGCGCTTTTGATTGCTACTGCTGTTATTGATAAAGCTTTTTAAAAAGAAGGTCAACAGAATTTGTCATTTTATCATAATCACCCTCATTTTTTATCACAAAATCAGCATGTTCGATCTTGTAGGCCTCGGACAATTGCGTGGAGATCAAATCCCGCGCGGCCGTTTTGTCGATACCATCGCGGGTCGCAATGCGTGCAATCCGAGTTTCCGTGGCGGCAGTGACGACCAGCACCTTGTCGAAATGATCGGCCAGGTTGAGTTCATACAAAAGAGGAACCTCGACAACAATCAACTTCCGGCCGGCCTTCTGTGCCGATGTGATTCGGGCGTGCATCAGGTTAAGGATGGCCGGATGCATGATCCGGTCAAGTTGTTCGCGCTTGACAGTATCAGTGACGATTTCGTTTCGCAACCAAGCGCGGTCCAGCGTGCCGTCGGCTAGCAGGGCCCGCTTGCCAAAGCCGGCGACAATCTGTTTTAAAGCCGCTGAGCCGGGAACGACCACGCTACGAGCCAACTCGTCGGAACTGATGCAACAGGCGCCAAGTTCCTTTAAACGATTGCATACCGCAGATTTGCCGGAACCCGCCCCACCGGTGACCGCCAACAGCACACTTGCTTGCGTGGGATTCATTAGATCAATTGTCCGCTTATTGTCGTTTTTTTCATTGGCGAAACGCGAAACGTTTTTTATCGTGATTGAATCGCCGATATGATAGACCAATCATCTAAAAAATCAAGGGACGCAAATCGGATCAAAAAATGATGCTCAACTTACCGGAAGAATTGCAGGGGCTCGACTCGACAGGCTGGCTCGTAGGCGGCTGTGTGCGGGACCTTCTCCTGGGCCGCAATCCCATGGATTACGACATAGCTGTTGCCGGGGCTCCAGCTCGGATTGCCAAAGCGCTTGCCCGCCGGACACGGGGCCGTATTGTCGAGTTGGGTAAACCGGGGCTGGCGCTAACCCGCATTGTGACGCCTGAATTCATCATCGACCTGACACCGTTAAACGGACCCAATATCGACACGGACCTGCGCCACCGCGACTTCACGGTCAATGCCATTGCTTATGACCTGCAGGCTGGCCGGATTATCGATCCGGTCGGCGGCCGAAAAGCGTTGCAGCAGAAAGTCATCCGCCAGGTCACCGATGACGCGTTTAAGCAGGACCCGGTGCGGCTGCTAAGGGCATTTCGCATGGCGGCCATTTTGAACTTCAACATTGCAAATGACACCTTGATGCGCATCAAACACGATGCGCCTTTAATCAGCCGGTCCGCCGGCGAACGAGTACATGCAGAACTCCTTAAGATGATATCCCGGCCGCGGGTTGCAGGCTACATCCGCCAAATGGTCGACGCCGGCTTCTGGGACCATCTATTTCCGGAAATGGCCCGGATGGCAGACTGCCGCCAGGGCCGCCATCATGAATACGATGTATTGGAACACACGCTGCAGGTCTTCGGGCACCTGGAAACGATCATCGGGCAGCCGCCCCAAACACCGGTGATGCAAATGTTGCATCGTTTGATCACCGCCGACGCCAAAAAAATCACCTTGTTGAAGATCGCGGCCCTAATGCACGACAGCGGCAAACCGGCTGCGCGTTCGATCGGTTCCGATGGCCGGATTCATTTTTACGGCCATGAAAAAAAAAGCACCGGCATCGCATTGAACATGTGCCGGCGACTAAAATTCTCCAATCAGGAAACGACTTTTGTGGAATCGATTGTCCGCCATCACCAACGACCGCTTATGTTGTTTAAAGCCGAAAACATCAATGCCCTGACGCGCAAGGGGATCGCCCGCTTCTGTATCCGCTGCGGCGAGTATACCCCCTGGGTGCTGCTGCACGCGATGGCCGACATGCGCGGTAAAAGCGCGGCGCCCAGAGCAAAGTTGCAATCATTCAACGAACTGGTCCAAAGACTGCTGCATGTTTACTTCCATGAATTCAGCGTGCAGAAAAACGCGCCGCCTTTAATTACCGGACACGATTTGATTCAAGACTTCAATCTCAAGCCGTCGGCCTTGTTCAAAACAATCCTGAACCACATTGCGGAACTACAGATAGCCGGCCAGATCGAATCGCGGGAGCAAGCCCTTGACCGGGTCCGCCGGTATCTGGTCCGGCACTCACCGTGACGGTTGCCAACCGGGCTCGCACCGCCTATTCCCGAAGCAGCCGTGCAATTTGATAGGACTTGACACACTATACGGTTTCAGTCATATTGCGGCATCGTAACAACGGCTTGCGCACATTGAGCCGCTCAGGATGATCCGCAACCGCACCTAAACTTCAAGTCGCAATCAATAATATAGAAGGAGGAAGTACTATGCGTTTAATTTTACTTGGGGGCCCCGGCGCGGGCAAAGGCACTCAGGCCAATTTCATTAAGGAAAAATATCAAATTCCGCAGATTTCCACCGGTGACATGCTTCGCGCCGCCGTGAAAGCCGGTACCGAGCTCGGCCTCAAAGCCAAGGAATACATGGATTCCGGCGGTCTGGTGCCGGATGATGTAATTATCGGCCTGGTCAAGGAACGCATCACAGAAAAAGACTGCGCAAAAGGATTTTTGTTTGACGGCTTTCCCCGCACCATCCCCCAGGCCGACGCCATGAAAGACGCCGGCGTGGCCATCGACGCGGTTGTGGAAATCGATGTTCCCGACGCCGAGATCATCAAACGCATGAGCGGCCGCCGGGTGCATCTGGCCAGCGGCAGGACCTATCACATTGTTTTCAATCCGCCCAAAGTGGAAGGCAAAGACGACGAAACCGGCGAACCCCTGATTCAACGCGAAGACGATCAGGAAGCCACCGTGCGTAAACGCCTGGACGTTTACCATCAGCAAACCGAGCCGCTTGTCGACTACTACAAAAAATGGGGTGCCTCCGGTGAAGCCGGTGCACCGCAGCATATCCGCATTGAAGGTGTGGGTAAAGTCGATGAAATCAGAGATCAAATTTTCACCGCACTGGATGCCATGGCATAACGGCATTGCTCAAACCAGCAGGTCTTGCAAAAATCCGCAGCCGCATCAATGGGGGCTGCGGATTTCTTGTACCGGCATCTCACCGGCAACAAACCATGAATCCATAATTCTTCAATTTTTTGGGTTGCAGTAGAAACAGAAATGATCTATAGGAAATGGCTTAGTTCATAACTAACCATCCGAATTAGTGATGGGACGAAAGGGGCGTGTGAGTTTGAAGGCGATTGAAGTTAAGGTTTTCGATAACGACCTTGAAAAGGCCATGCGGATTTTGAAGAAAAAAATCCAGAACGATGGGCTTTTCAAGCGTCTGAAGCTGAAAAAAAGTTATGAAAAACCGAGCGAGTACCGCCGTCGCAAGCAGCGTGAAGCCTTGAGGCGTCAACGAATAGCAGCTGCCAGAAGATACCGCAGATAACTGTTAACGATCAGTCCAAGCAAGGAGCCCGGTAAAATAACGCATTTTGCCGGGTTTTTTATTCCATGACCATGACCGAAAAATATCATGACTGCCTTCAAGCCATGTATAGCCTCAAGCGTTTCGGCATCAAACTTGGTTTGGATGTGATCAAAACAATTTTGGCAAACCTGAACAACCCCCAGAACAGCTTCCAGGCCATCCACATTGCCGGCACCAACGGCAAAGGCTCGGTGGCCGCGGCCCTGGCCAATATATTCCAGGCCGCCGGCTATTGCACCGGCCTTTACACGTCACCCCACCTGGTTCACTTTAACGAACGCATCTGCACCAATGGTCAACCGATAAGCGATGAATCCGTTCTCAAATCGTTCAACGCCGTGCAACAGGCGCATGCCTCGGACCGGGAACCGACCTTTTTCGAATACACCACCGCCATGGCGTTTCACGAATTTGCACGTCGCAATGTCCAGTGGGCCGTCATCGAAACCGGCATGGGGGGACGTCTGGATGCCACCAATATCCTCGAGCCCAGACTGAGCATTGTCACCAATGTTTCCATGGAGCATCAAGAGTATTTGGGCAACTCGCTTGCCCAAATCGCCGCTGAAAAAGGCGGCATTATCAAGCCGAATGTACCGGTCATAACCGGTGTGCATCAAAAATCGGCCCTGCACGTAGTCAAACAGATAGCCTTGAAACAATCCGCACCATTGTATCGTCGCGGACACGATTTTAGAGTGCGCCGTTGTGCGCACGGCGCATTCAACTACTATGGCATTGATCATATCTGGCGCAAAATGAAGGCCGGGCTTTTGGGAAACCATCAAATCGACAACGCCGCCCTGACGCTTGCGGCCTGCGAGACCTTGCAACACCGGGGGGCCAAACTGACGGAAGAAATGATTCGTAGTGGCTTGTTGCAAACCCAATGGCCCGGACGCCTGGAGTTGATTTCGGAAAAACCCGCCGTGCTGCTCGACGGCGCCCACAACCTTGAAGCCGCCAAGGCATTAGCACGGTTCCTGGAAACCGACTGGGGCAAGCACAACATCACCCTGGTCGCCGGCATCTCGGATGACAAAGCCTATCGCCCCATGCTTGAATGCCTGTTGCCCGTGTGCCGACGCGCCATCCTGACCAGGCCCAAAATCGAACGTGCCATGCAGCCGGAGAAATTGCTGCCGGTGGCGCGGTCGATGATCGACGATATCCAGATTGTAACCGATGTCGAGGCTGCGGTGCGTCAAGCCGTGTCGGACGCCGGACCAGGCGACGCGGTATGCGTAGCCGGTTCCCTCTACCTCGTCGGTGAAGCCCGGGAGGCGCTGCAAATGATCGGCCTCGGTGAAAAAGATGACCCAAAAGATGTCGCCGATCCAACCGAACCGGCTCAACACAACTTCAAGTTTCAGGCTTGACTTGTGCAACCGGATTAAGTAATTACCCTTAGGCTCGCACAAAAACAATTTCACATTTTAGGCGCCCGTAGCTCAGCTGGATAGAGCGTCAGCCTCCGGAGCTGAAAGTCACAGGTTCGAATCCTGTCGGGCGCGCCATCTCATCCCCTCACCCACAACCGAAGCAACCCGTTCCGCCGTTCGGTCTACTCACTAGTGTCCAGCCGGAAACAGTAGCTTTTGGTTCAGATCAAGGACGCGGCCCAATTGCGACCGCAGGCGTAGTCAGGCTACGTCGAGGATCGCAATTGGGCGAGAACGCCGTCTTGGACCAAAAGATGCTATTTCCGGCTGGACACTCACTAAGGGCCGCTGAAAAATGTGCCTGTTTTCCCAGGTAATTATTGGCTGAACAACCGAATCCGGCTCAGGGTAACCGCATTTGGAAATCATCCCGCAATAGGGAATGTTTATCGCTGTCGAAATCGCTTAGGTTTTATGGATAACCACAAAAGGCTATTATCGTTTTGATTCTGGACCCCGGCTTTCGCCGGGGTGACGCGAATAATATACCACTTTACCTGACGCCCCCTGATTGCGTGCACAACTGCTCCGGGAGTCCGAAATAAAAGCAAAAAAACATCTGGACCCCGGCGAAAGCCGGGGTCCAGAATCAAAACGATATTAACCTTTTTTGCTCTCCCAATTTCAAAATGCGGTTACCCTGGAATCCGGCTCTGAAATCATTGACACAAATATGCTGATAAGTTATAGTAATAATTTGATTATATTTCGCCTATCGGTTTAATCAACAACTGATCGGTGATGATAAGGGCGCGACTTCATCGAAATCTATGTTCGACTTTTATACGATTGAAAACTTGAAAACGGATGCCTTCAGCGAACACATACCGTGAAACTTTATGCGAGTATAATCCATGACAGCCATCATTATAGCCGAGGATGATTTTCTGGTCAGAAAAAATATGGTCGTTGCCCTGACCAAATTCGACCCTGAAATTAAAATTTATCAAGCAACCGACGGCCAGGAGGCCATCGATCATTTAAAACTTCACAACGTCGAGTTGCTGGTGACCGACCTTAAAATGCCCCAGGTCGACGGTTTGGCACTTTTGGCCTACGTCAACAACCATCACAAACGCCTGCCGTGTTTGATCACCTCCGGGCATGCCGGCTCTCTCAAAGAATTTAGACGCATCGTTCGCGCCCTGGAGCCGGAAATCGACGCCGCTATCTGCCAGGACCACTACAAATTCATGTCCAAACCCTTCCGGCTGACTGATTTTACCGCGACAGTCAGCGAACTGCTGGCCCTGAACGGGTTGGACCGTTTCATGAAAGGCATTTCCCCCGCCGGATTTGCGCAGTTGATTGAAGGTGAGGCCAAAACCTGTGTTTTAAAAGTCGTTGATGGTGCCGGTGAAGCCGGCTACATGTTTTTCGAAGAAGGTGATTTGTACCATGCCCGTAAAAACAATCTGACCGGTGATGAGGCCGCGGTCGCCATCCTGAATATCAAGGAACCGTATATCACGATTCAAGACAACCTTAACACCGCCAAGTACGAACGATCGATCGATACCGGCCTGATGGCCCTTATCCTGGAGGCCAGCAAACGCAAGGACGAATCCGGCTTTGTCAGCGAGGTGGAGTAAATCCGGATCCCGCACCCTTTATACGGATACCGGCGAGCCCACCCCATCGTCACCCCCCGGCGGACGGTCCAATATATCCCGCAACTTTTTTGACAGATCAATCAGACTAAACGGCTTTTGAATAAACCCATCGAAATCACGCGATTGGATTTCCATGTTGTTGATATTTCTACTGTAGCCGCTCTGAAGAAGTACTTTCACATCCGGATTGATCTGCTTGAGACGGTCAAAAACGTCGATACCGTTCATTTCAGGCATAATCATATCCAGAATAACCAGATCGATGCGGCTGCGATAGGCCTTGAACGTCTCGATCGCCCGCTTGCCGTCCTTGGCCACCAGCACCTCATACCCCAACGCCTGCAGCATCGGTTTGCCCACGGCGATGATATACTCTTCGTCATCCACCATCAGAATTTTTTCCGAACCGGTTAAAATACTGTCGTCGCCTTGATCGGTCTCTTCTTCCGGTTTGCCCTCGGACGCTGGCAGATAGACATTGAACGTGGTGCCCGCTCCGTTCTCACTCTCAAAATCGATTATGCCGCTGTGGTTCTTGACAATGCCGTAAGCCGAAGACAATCCCAGTCCGGTGGAGGAGCCCATCGGCTTGGTCGTAAAAAAGGGTTCGAAGATTCGATGCTGATGCGCGACATCGATGCCGGTTCCGGTGTCGGCGATGCTGATATTCACATACCTGCCGGGAGACACATCATGTCTGAGGGCTTGCTGATCGTCGATTTCAATATTGCGCGTTGTCAGGGTCAGCGTCCCCCCTCTGGGCATGGCCTGACCGGCATTCAGGTAAATATTGAACAGTACCTGCTCGATCTGACCTTGATCGGCATCGACGACCCACAACCCAAGATC
The DNA here is from genome assembly GCA_028282295.1 of Desulfobacterales bacterium. Lineage (GTDB taxonomy): Bacteria > Desulfobacterota > Desulfobacteria > Desulfobacterales > JANQIE01 > JANQIE01. Next base: position 31,814 of record JANQIE010000294.1, read on the forward strand.
AAGATCGTGCGCGATGGTAACGTTTTTCTGCGTCTGACCGAATAACTGCGTGGTGCTTCTAACGATATCATTGAGCTCGGTCGGCTTGACTTTATACTTGCCGCCCCTGGCAAACCCGAGCAACTGTTTGGTCAAATTGCCGCCACTGGCAATACAACGCTCGATGCTGACAAGATTCTCATAGTTGGGATCTTCCTGCGCCATGTTGACCAACAACAGCGAGACATTGCCCTGGATCCCCATCAGCAAATTGTTAAAGTCATGCGCAATGCCGCCGGCCAGGGTGCCGATGGCCTTTAGCCGCTGTGATTCGATCAACTGTTCTTCCAACTGCTTGCGTTTGGTAAAATCGCGGAGAAAACTCAGCGTTGCCGGTTGCCCCTCCCAGGTTATGGGGACCGAATTCATATCGACCCACAGTTCGTCGCCCCCCTGCCGGCACATGCGAAACGAATAGGGGAGTGAAACCGCGTCGCCCGCAAGACTATCATTTTGCTTCTTTGAATAAAACTCCCGGTCGTCGGCGTGCACAAAATCGGAAAAGCGAATATTGTCGACCTGGGGGCTCAATTGGCCACGCAGTTGTTCGGCCTGGGGATTGGGAAATTTAATGCGATCATCCTGCAGGACGAAAATAGCATCATTGGCGTTTTCAAACAAAATCCGATAACGCTCCTCGGACCGGCGCAGGGAGCTTTCCGCCTGAATACGTTCAGCCACTTCTTTTTTGAGTTTTTCGTTGGCTTCACCCAATTCCGCGGTTCTTTTTTCCAAAGCGCTTAGATTGCGATTGGCCTTGGCATGCAAGCTGGCGTTTTCAAGCGCGAAGCCGATCTCGGTGATCATGATGGATAAAATCTGCTCATCATTGTGATCGAACACACGCTGTTTTTCTTTGCACGCCAGATTCAGTACCGCCACCAACCTGCGGCCGACAAAGATCGGCATGCTGATCAACGAAGGTGCGCCGTAGTTCGGATCGTTGGACTTGAGCGTCCGCGCATCGGTTTCGATATCGCTCACCACAAGTGGTTGGCGGGTCTCAACCACCGACCGCACCACCGAATTTTTGATATTGACGTAGCTGCCGATCTTCAAAGCCGGTTCCGCCCCGCGTGACGCCACCACCCGAAAGTGGCCCTTGTCGGCCTCGACCATAAAAATGGAACCGATTTCAGCGTAGGTAACCGCCATGGTCTTTTGCAACAACGTCTTCAGCAATTCATCGATATCGATGATACGGGTTGCAACCTCATTCAGCTCGCGGATGGACACAAGTTCGAAGGCGCGCTGCTTGAGATCATCCGTGGCCTGCCGGAAGTTGAGCATCAGGTCGTTGAACGATTGATTGATACCGCTTAATTCTTTGCTCTCAACACGAATGTCTTCCAGGTATTCATTGGTGGCCACCGCCTTTTTCACGGAAGACGTGATCGTCAGAAAATTGTCGAAAATCTGGCGTACAATGACCAGACCAGCGAGAATGAGAAGCAAAATAAAAGAAATAATGATCAGTTGCAGGTTGGAAAAATCGATTTTGCTCTGCGACAAAACATAGGCCAGACTCAAGGAGGGAATCACAAAAACCAACGCTTGCACGATAAACAACTTGCTGCGCAGCCCCTGCCCTTCGAGCCCGAACTTTCCCCAGCCTGATTTTGTTTCCTGGTAAGAATCCACTTTGTTGCGCTACCTCTTTATATTTTAAGTGCAACCCAAACATTACAAACCAATCATAGCGTCTGTCAATCGGTTAGTGCCCATCCGGGAATGGCATCTTCTGGCCCAGGACGGCGTTCTCGCCCAATTACGATCCTCGACGTAGCCTTGCTGCGCCTGCGGTCGCAATTGGGCAGCGGCCTTGTCCTGAACCCGAAACTACCATTTCCAGATGGGCACCAGTTAAATAAACAGGCGCCGCCGCCGGTCACCGGCCGGCCATATACCCTACTGCCCGCAACATCCGCAAACAGCCTTAAAACATTAACCGGCGCGGTTTTAGGACCAGTCGGCCGGCTTGCATTCGAACACGTGGTGCTTATAGTTAGCGATGAAAGCAAGCCGCAAAAATATAAAAACATGAGGCCGGTATGATAACCAATAGCGAAAAAAAGCCCGATCCCAAAAAACTCGAAAAAGAGATTGGCGACTTTCTGAGCAAAAAATTCGGTGACAACGTAAAAATCGTTTCCCCTTTAATGGTCCCGCAAAAAAGCCCGGTGGAAGAAACGGCGCCCCTGAAAAATCCCGGTAAAAAAATCGATTTCGATTTAAAACCCGAGGAACTCGTCGCCTACCTCGACCGGTATATTGTCAAACAGGACGATGCCAAAGCCATTCTGGCCACCAAAATCTGCACCCACTTCAACCGCATCAAATACGCCGAGCAAAGCCCGGAAACCATCCGGGATATCGTCGGCTCGATCAAAAACAACGTGCTGATGATCGGCCCCACCGGCGTCGGCAAAACCTACATGGTGCGACTGATCGCCAGAAAAATCGGCATCCCCTTTGTCAAAGGCGACGCCACCAAGTTCAGCGAAACCGGATATGTCGGCGGCGATGTCGAAGATCTGGTGCGCGATCTGGTGCGTGAAGCCGACGGCGATATCGAACTGGCCCAATACGGCATCATCTACATCGACGAAATCGACAAAATCGCTTCGAGCCGCAACTTGATCGGAGCCGACGTATCGCGCACCGGCGTGCAACGCGCCCTGCTCAAACCGTTGGAGGAAACCGATGTCGAACTCAAAGTACCCCATGATCCGATTTCCATGATCCAGGAGATCGAGCGCTTTCGCAAAACCGGCAAGCGGGAACAAAGCACGATCAACACCAGAAACATCCTGTTCATCGTCAGCGGCGCGTTTTCCGGCCTGCCCGAAATCATCGAAAAACGCTTGAACGCCCAAAGCATCGGTTTCGGTGCGCCCATGTCCAGATCCGACAAATCCTACAAAGTGATCCGCAAAATCAAGTCCGAGGATCTGATCGAATTCGGCTTTGAATCGGAATTTGTCGGCCGGCTGCCGGTCCGCGCCGTGTTCGAGGAACTCACGGCAAAAGACCTGTACCAGATCCTGAAAAACCCCAACAATCCGATCGTGCTGAGCAAAAAACTCGATTTCGCCGCCTATGGCATCGATATCCGCTTCGAAGACGACCTGCTCAAAAAACTGGCCCAAAACGCCTTCAAAGAAAACACCGGCGCCCGGGGGTTGGTCAGTTCAGTGGAAAGAGCCCTGCTGCCCTTTGAAAAAGCGCTGCCGTCCGCATCCTGCCGTAAATTTCCGGCCACAACCGCGATTCTGAAGAAAACTCAACGGGTGCTGGATCAGTTGCTCGAATCACCGGAAGACGACGCCGTCGACAAAACATTTGACCGTTTGGTCCAGGCAGAGCAACAAACCGTGGAACAATACATTCTGGACAACTGGCAAAACCTGGCCGGCGAATACAATCTTCCGGCCACCCATGCCAGGGGCCGGCTGGCGGCCCACTATTACAGCCGGCATATCAACGACGTCGGTTCCGTGATCCGCAAAATCAACACCTGTTACAATGAAATCAAAAATATTGAGTTATATTTTTTCAAAAATCATGATATCAACATTATCTTTGAAGAAGACGCCATCGACCACATCATCGAAGCGTTCATTCTGGGCCAAAGCAACGCGGATGCGTTTTACCAGCAACTACAGACCGATTTCAAATTGGGCCTTAAACTGATCATGGAAAAAACCGGCCGCAATCGATTCTTCATAACCCGCAAAGCATTGCTCAGCCCTGAACGATTTCTCGAAACGCTAGTAAAACAAGAACTCAGCAACATCGAAACCAAAACGGAAACAAAATGATAGGCATATCCAAATTGTATTGCGGCACCGTCGAGCCGTCCGACGCACTGCGCTACGGACGGCATTCCGCGCAGCTCCCCTCCCATCTACTGCAGTTTTCGGCGGACAAACGCCCCGTGGTGGTCTGGAACACAACACGCGCCTGCAACCTGAAATGCGTCCACTGTTATGCCCATGCCAAAGAGCACGCCGTGGCCGACGAACTGACCACCGCCGAAGGCAAAACCCTCATCGACGATCTGGCCCAATTCGGCGCGCCGGTCATGCTGTTTTCAGGCGGTGAACCCCTGGTGCGCAAGGACCTGCCCGATCTGGCCGAATACGCCGTCAAAAAAGGCATGCGCGCGGTCATCTCCACCAACGGCACCCTGATCACCAAAACACTGGCCCGCACCCTCAAGAACATCGGCCTGTCGTACGTCGGCATCAGCCTGGACGGCATGGAAACCATCAACGACCGCTTCCGGGGCGTCAAGGGCTCCTTCAAAAAAGCACTCAACGGCATCGAGAACTGCCAGAGCGCGGGCATCAAAGTCGGTCTGCGATTTACCATCAACAAATTCAACGTCGGCGAAATCCCCAGCATATTTCAACTGCTCGAAAAAATGGAAATCCCGCGCGTCTGCTTCTACCACCTGGTCTACGCCGGGCGCGGCTCCAAAATGGTCGAGGAAGACCTGACCCTGCAACAAACCCGCGAGGCCGTCGATCTGATCATCGATCACACCAAGGACCTGCACGACCGCGGCAAGGCCAAGGAAGTCCTCACCGTCGACAACCACGCCGACGGGCCCTATCTGTACATGCGCATGCTCAAAGAGAATCCGGAGCGGGCCGCCGATATCCTCGAACTGCTCAAAATGAACGAAGGCAACAGTTCCGGCCGGGGCATCGGGTGCATCAGTTGGAACGGCGACGTGCACGCCGATCAATTCTGGCGACACTACAGCTTCGGCAATGTCCGCCAACGCCCCTTTTCCGAAATCTGGACCGACACCTCCGAACCGCTGATGGGCAAATTAAAAGAAAAAAAGAAACACGTCACCGGCCGTTGCGCCACCTGCCGCTGGCTGAACATCTGCGGCGGCAACTTCAGAGTGCGGGCCGAAGCGGTCAGCGACGACCTGTGGGCCCCCGACCCGGCGTGTTACCTGACCGATGAGGAAATAGCCGATCCGGGCCAGGACTGACCCGAACCCGTTTCACAACCCCAACCAAAAACAAGAGGCATCCATGCTGTTTCCCGATTACCGGCCACGACGCATGCGGCGTAGCGAAGCCCTGCGCAAGATGGTGCGCGAGACCAACCTGACCGTCAACGATCTGATCCTGCCGCTTTTCGCCATCGGCGGTAAAAACATCAAAAACAAAATCCCGTCCATGCCGGGCCACCACCAGCTATCCATCGACCATCTGGCCGACCAGGCCCGTCAGGCATTCGCAAAAGGGATTCCCGCCGTCATCCTGTTCGGGATCCCGGATCGCAAGGATCCGCTGGGCACCAACGCCTACGCCAAAAACGGCATCGTTCAGCAAGCCGTGCGGGCCGTCAAAGAAGCGGTTCCCGATCTGGCCGTCATCACCGACGTCTGCCTGTGCCAGTACACCGACCACGGCCACTGCGGCATGGTGGACGGCAAGCACATCGACAACGACGCCACGCTCGACCTGCTGGCGCGCACCGCGCTCTCACACGCCCGGGCCGGCGCCGACATGGTGGCGCCGTCCGACATGATGGACGGCCGTGTGGCCGAAATACGCAACCTGCTGGACGAAAACGACTACAGTCACATCCCGGTCATGTCATACGCCGCCAAATACTGCAGCGCCTACTACGGGCCGTTTCGCGCCGCCGCCGATTCCGCCCCGCAGTTCGGGGACCGGCGCACCTATCAAATGGACCCGGCCAACGCCGTCGAAGCCATCCGCGAAGCCACCCTGGACATCGAGGAAGGCGCCGACATCATCATGGTCAAACCGGCCCTGGCCTACCTGGACATCATTTACCGGCTGCGCGAAGAAACCGATCTGCCCCTGGCGGCCTACAACGTCAGCGGTGAATTTTCCATGATCAAAGCGGCGGCGCAAATGGACTGGCTGGACGGTCAAAAAGTCATGCTGGAAACCCTGACCGCCATCAAACGCGCCGGCGCCGACATGATCCTGACCTATTTTGCCCTGGAAGCCGCGGAAACGTTGGGAAATTGAGACTGGCAATTTGAAACTTGAAATTCAAGCCATTAACTTAAGGCAGTGGCTCAGGGCTTTTGCCTGTAGCCGACATTTGTAAAACGCCTTTAAGTTGCGGCAGGCCGCCGGAACGAGCAATTTGCGCATTCAGGGACATTTTCTGGATTCCCGCCTGCGCGGGAATGACGACGTAGGTTTTGCCTCGTCGTGTTTAGACGTCATTCCCGCGCAGGCGGGAATCCAGGAGATATCACAAAAAACACCTAAGTGTTGTTGTCAGACTTCGACATGCAATTGTGCTCAATTGTTATTCATTTTTTCTTTGCGCGAGCCCTTACCTTGACGGCTATGAGCTTAAGGCCCTGCGCTACATTTCTTCGACGCATCGGATTGTTTAAGTTAATGACATTGATTTGAAACTCAAAATTGGGGCGAACAAATATGAAACCACACCATCCACCGCACGGCCATCCCCACCATGGAAGGGCCGCCGGTCACGCGGACAAAAAAGACAATCCCCTGCGCCTGGTGGCCTGGGAAATAACCCGCAACTGCAACCTCGACTGCCAACACTGCCGCGCCTCGGCCACCATGGGGCCCTACGAAGGCGAACTGGAAACAGCCGCGGCCCTGAAACTACTGGACCAGATCGCCCAGGTCGGCCGGCCGATCGTTATCCTCACCGGCGGCGAACCATTGCTGCGCGATGACATTTTTCAAGTCGCCCGTTACGGCACCGACCTGGGCCTGCGCATGGTCATGGCGCCCAACGGCACACTGATCACCGCCGCAAACGCCCGGCAGCTTGTCGACGCCGGCATCCAGCGCATCAGCATCAGCCTGGACGGCGCCACCCAAAAAACCCACGACCACTTTCGCGGCGTACCCGGCGCCTACGAAGGCGCCCTGCGCGGTATCGAGCACGCCAAAGCCGTGGGACTCGAATTTCAGATCAACACCACCATCACCAAAGCCAACCTGGACCAGATCCCTAAAATCCAGAAACTGGCTGTCCGGCTGGGCGCCGTGGCGCACCATATCTTTTTACTGGTCCCCACCGGCCGGGGCAAATACATCGTGGATCAGGAAATCGACGCCCAGGAATATGAAGAAACCCTGAACTGGTTCTACGATCAACGCAACCAATCCGAACTGCAACTCAAAGCCACCTGCGCCCCGCACTACTACCGCATCCTGCGCCAGCGGGCCAAAGCCGACGGCGAAAAAGTCACCTTCGAAAGCCACGGCCTGGACGCCGTCACCCGCGGCTGCCTGGGCGGCACCGGCTTTTGCTTTATCTCGCACCGGGGCATCGTCCAGCCGTGCGGTTTTCTACACCTGAATTGCGGCGACGTGACCAAACAGTCATTTGCCCAAGTCTGGAACAACTCGCAGATCTTCTGCAATCTGCGCAACTACGACAATTACAAAGGCAAATGCGGCCAATGCGAGTACAAACGGGTCTGCGGCGGCTGCCGGGCACGCGCCTTCGAAGCTACCGGTGATTACCTGAACGAGGAACCACTGTGCCTGTACCAGCCCACCGTCCGTTGCTAAGGGCTCACAGATAAAACAAAGGGAAAACAACCCGGCAACCTCGGCGAACCCCGGAGTCCAGAATCTAAACGACAAAACACCTTTCTTCGTTCACCCGACCGCCTCAGGGTTCACAGACAAAACGAAAAAAAACACACCGTCACCCCGGCGAACGCCGGGGTCCAGAATCTAAACGACAAAATACCTTTTTGCGGTCACCTGACCACCTCAGGGCTCACAAACAAAACGAAAAAAAACACACCGTCACCCCGGCGACCCCCGGATCGGGTCCGGGGCAGGCGCCGGGATCCAGAATCAAAACGACACCATTTTTTTATACGGTTTACAAAATGGTCTCCATCCACAATTCTTAATTTTGAATTCTTAATTCTTAATTCATCTCCCTTCTCCCTTCTTCACAAATCCACCCCCATCTACTGCATCCCGGCCACCATCTGCTGCAAATTCTCAACCGGCGCCCCCAACGCGTCAGCCATCCGGTCCATGAAATTGAACAACGCCGTGACCGCCACCGCTTCAAAAATCGCCTCATCGGTACAACCGATTGCCCGCAGGGCGTCCATATCCTCCGGTGTAACCTTATAGGCATGCCGGGTGATCTTTTCCGCCAAATGAAGCAACTGTTTGGTCTTGGCGTCAATCAACCCCGAACCATCGATATTTTCCAGAATGCCTTGAACCTGTTGCTGCGTAAGCCCTTGCGCCATGGCCATGGCGCTGTGTGCGTCCACTCAGTAGGCACACTGGTTCAGCTTGGAAACATGGGCCGCAATCAACTCCTTGGCCGTGCGGTCAAGCGCCCGCGTTTCAACCATCAACTGCTTGACATAGACCACCAGCGGTTCCAGCAGATCCGGCCGCAGGCTCTGCGCGACAAAGACCTGCGGCACCATTTGAAACATTTCGTCAAGCATTGTATAAGTATTTTTAAGCTGTCCAACGGCCGCTTCAGGTGCAATCGTTTTCAAGTAGGTCATATGCTTCTCCTTTTGGTCCTGATGTTTTAACTCACACACCGCCATCAACACATTAGACCAAACTAAGCACCCTGGCCGGCCTTTCAATCATTGCCCCAATAAATCGTTTAAACCCGCCGGAGGCCGCAATGCGTGAAACCGCACCCGAGCACCAAAGCAGCGATGCAACCAAACACCCCCCCATCAAACCGGGCAAAACCGTCAGCAAGTGGCAAAACCGCCTCACGATCCTGATGATCGTGATCATGCTGCTGGTCTACACCTACAAGGCGCTCTTCACGCTGCTCGGATCAATCATAATTGCCGATGACCCGCCGGTTGCCGCCGATGCCGTGGTGGTGCTCAACTCGGGAGTGGAATACTATCCCCGCCTCATGGAAGCGGCCCGCCTGTACCGCGACGGCCTGGCCCCCCATGTGGTCATCAACGGCAACCGCAAAACCGACACCATCCGGCAGTTGGAAACCATGGGATATGCCCCGCTGTGCCGGTGGCACGACAATTCAGTGCAGATACTGACCCTTTTGGGCGTACCCGAAGACGATATCACCCCCATCAGCGCTGAAGACGCCTACGACACCATGAGCGAAGCCGACGCAGTGGGCCCGGAATTGATTGCCGGAAACTTCAAAATCATCACCATCACGACAAGTAAATACCACACCCGGCGCGCGCGCCACATCTGGCGGGACCTTTACGGTGAGCAACTCGACATCAAAATGGTGGCAGCCAAAGACGACCCCTACCAACCGGACGGCTGGTGGCGCGAAGGCCGCCAGATACGCTGGGTATTGGCGGAATACGGCGCCTGGGTGTTTTACTACTGGAAGAAAGTATTCGGGTTTTCAAAATAAATCCCCAACGCCGTTTCACATCATGGCGCCGATCTGCTGCCGGAGCGGCGTCCCGTCCCGGTTTACGTGCTTTTTTTATCTTAGGGCTCGCGCAAAAATAATTTCACATTTTATGCATCCCGGCTTCAGGTCATCTTGGTCCGATCTTCGGTCCCAAAATCCTCGCCATAGCTTGCTATGG
>JANQIE010000297.1 GCA_028282295.1 Desulfobacterales bacterium
AGCTAAATTGAAGACCGAAAAAGGGTTTGAAAGCCGTTATCCGTTGGTTGAAGCGGGGATCGATCGAGAAGGATGTAAGCAAATCATACGCGCTCATGGCCTACCAGTGCCCCAAAAATCCGGCTGTTATATCTGTCCCTATCAGAAGGTAGCGCAATGGCAAGACTTGCGCCGGCTGCATCCCGATTTGTTTTGTAAGGCTGCTGAACTTGAGGAGCGCAATATCGATTACCGGATTGAACGCGGCAAAAAACCGCTTTACCTGAATCAATGGCCAAAGGCTCGATTGCGCGGCATTGTAAATGAGGACCAGCGGCAACTGTTCAGGCAGGATGAGTATCCTCCTTGTGTATGCGGGGTCTAAATGTTCGCCATCGGATTCAAAGAGTACACCACTATGAGAAGCTGGGGATATCATGAATAAATATGTTGTTGGTTTTGCGTTTTCTGAAAAAGCGGATGCTGTTCTGCTCGTAAAGAAGCTGCGTCCGGAGTGGCAAAAAGGGCACCTGAATGGCGTGGGCGGTAAAATCGAGGAAGGGGAGACACCCGCCGAAGCCATGAATCGAGAATGCTTTGAAGAAACGGGCCTGTCGTTACCTTGGCGTCACAAAGGTGTGATGACCGGAATGAATAATGATGGGCAGAAATTCGAATGTCACATCTTTTACGCCTACGACCAAAGCATCTTTTTTTATGAGCAGAAAGAGGATGAACCGCTTAGCATTTACGATCCTTCCCTTGTTTCTGAATACCCAACCATTAACAACCTGCAGTATTTGGTCCCACTCGGTATGGCCAATGACAGGGTGAATTTTCTTAGGCTTGAATATTAGGGGGATAGCTGTGCCTCGCAACATGAGCTTTTCAATAACCACGGACCAAGTCCGAAACCGAGAAAAGAACGTCACCCGGCGCAATGGCTGGTGGTTTCTAAAGTCTGGCGACATTGTCAACGCCGTCGAAAAAACCATGGGCTTGAAGAAGGGTGAGAAGATCAAGCGCATTTGCCAGATAAGGAAAAATATTTTTTAGAATGTTTGACGATCCACCACCAGACGGTTGGAAACCAGCGATATGAAAAAGTTGTTGGAAGGGGATAAGTACTATGGAGCATTTATTAGAAATTATTTGCAGCAAGGATGAATATGAACGGCGTAAATATGTCAAATTTCCGTGGTATGCGAATGGGTTCTCGTATTCAACGAACGGCTTTTGTTTGCTCAGGCATCCTGGTGAGTATGGTGTACCTTATGAAGAATCATTTTCATCGGTGAAAGATTCTGTAGAAAATGACTTCCAGTGGGATTTTCTTAATGCGGATATCGGCTGCTCATATCTTGATCTGCCCAGACTCAAGGAGGTAGCCCGGCAGAATCCGTGTAACGACTGCTTGCCCGAGATTTCAGAGATCAAGTATACGCGTTGCAAGGAGTGTGGGGGCCGTGGGATGACAGAGTGCTGGCACTGCGGTCATGAGGGTATTTGTGTTGATTGCGAAGGTGACGGATCCATCATTGACAAGTATCCGCGATTTTCTTGTCCTGAGTGCTACGGCACCGGCACCAATACCAAAAAGTTTAAAGTTTTTGATAAAATATTAGATCTTCAGATGCTGCTCAAGCTATCTGTCCTGCCCAATCTACGATTTTTTCCTAATGTAGAGATCTGTAAACACGCGGTTGGTTTTAGATTTAGCGATCATGGGCAGGGTGCGCTAATGACCATATGTGACCAGTGAACCGGCAACATTCAAGCCGCCTGTCGGCCCGACCACCCCGAACCCATAACACTAACCAAAGGTCCAAACAAGGATGCATCGGTGGTAATTAACGGGTCCTTCCTGGAATATTCTTCCGTACGGTTTCGGGAGGCGCGACGCTCGGGTCCGGGTGAAATTTGAAAATGGAACGGAAAACGGAAACGGTTTCGGAATTCCGTCTCATATAATCTATTTCGATGAAAGGGGGTGAAAAAGTGACAAATAACGACAATAAGGTTTCTTTGGTTAATATTGGCGGTGGTGCTGCTGTTGAGAAGTTCGACCAAGAATTGAAACGCGCAATCGATAATATTCTGGATCCCAACACGATCCCGGATGTCAAGCGCGTCATTACATTAAAGCTCGAGATAAAGCCGGACAAGAACCGTGACTTTGGGCCGGCTACAATTCACTGTGATTCGAAGCTGGCGCCGGCCAAACCGCATGCGACCAATTTATACTTCGGTAAGAATGATGACGGCGAGGGGGTTGCGGCCGAACACAACATGAGACAGATGCAACTACAATTCAACCAACATACAGGCGATGATAATGTAACGCCTCTGGAAAGCAGGAGACAAGAGTCATGATAGAAGACGCTATAAAACACATCATCGAATTAAACGAACCCCGGATTGTTGAAGTCGATGATAAGAAATTCGCAACCCGTAAATTGACAAGAGCCGGTGAGCCGGATCCTCAACCCTCCCCGATCGGGCTTCATTCGCTATCGGGATTGGTGGACTATATTTCTGCCAATATCGATCAGTTGAAACGCGCCGAAATTGTCATTGTCGTGGGAGACCATAAAACAGTTGAGCTACAAAGTCGTTTGATTGGTTTTTTTCAACAACGTTTCTCATACGCTTCATGTCAAGCATTTGGATGTGACTATCGGTTTGGTAACTACTATGGCCTTGAGGAGTTTAACATCGCGCTGCAAAGCATGTTCGTGCCGGATGACACCACAACGGCGCTGTTGCGATTGATCGGCAATATCAAGGACGAGAGCGTAACCAACTTCAGTGACGATGGTGTAACGCAACAAATCACTGCCAAGGTCGGTGTGACTCAAGTTGAAAATGTTGCGGTGCCGAATCCAGTGACGTTGCGGCCGTACCGCACTTTTCGGGAAGTCGAGCAGCCGGCATCCGAATTTGTTTTCCGAATGAGAAAACAAGACAAAGGTATGCCGTTGTGTGCGCTGATCGAAGCGGATGGCGGTAAATGGAAATTGGAGGCTATTGAAAAAGTTAAGAAGTGGTTGGGGAAAAAAATCAAGGACGTCGCCATTATTGCATAAAATTTAGATGTCCGGTCGATCGCCGGCCGGGCAAGCTGCCAAATATATGAATACTGACATCAGACTATCTACCGGCTTCTGGCGCCACCCGAAGACCAAAAAGTTAATTCGGCGGACCGGTCTTGAGGGCGTCAGAAGCCTGCAAATTTTGTGGGCGTGGGCGGCCAATGAAAAGCCGGATGGGCACCTTGCCGGGATGGACAGCGAGGATATTGAGCTAGCCGCAGACTGGGTGGGGGATGACGGTGTTTTTTTCGATGCGGCCGTCAAACTCAAATGGATCGATGAGGTTGACGATGGCTATTGCCTGCATGACTGGAAGGAACACAATCCCTGGGCGGCGGCCGCTCAAAATCGAAGCGATAAGTCGCGATTGGCCCGAATGGCCGGCACGCATAAGCAACTACACGATATTCTGGTTGAAAACGGCATCACCGGAATTTCCAAAGAACAATATGAAGTTCTCAAGGAAGTAGACGTTAACGACGCGTTAACGGTCGTTAACGAGTTGTTCAACGAAACGTCAAGCCCAGGGCCCAAGCCCCAAGCCCCAGCTCCTGTTCCAGCCCCTAAGGCTAGTTGCTTTTCTAACGAAAAGCCGGCCGGGGCCGGTCCTGTCCGTGGGGCCAAAAAGAAAAATGGGCATTTTAGCAACAAACTGGAACACTCCATCGAGACGATCAAGGATCACTGCCTGCAAATCAGCAAAATGCGCCCCGAAAAAGCGTTTAATCCCTGGGCCTTTGTCCAAAACTGGGCCAACCAGCGGGGGCACCCGAGCGCTATTTGCGACGCCCTGAGCGCGTTGGCGACGCGATGGAGCGATATCGAAGACCCGTGGCCCTTTGCCGACGCCATCATGAAAACCAGAAACGGGAATTACAACGAAGCCGATCACATGCGCACGGCCAAATTGTTTAAAAGCGCGTGGAACGCCAATCCGCAGACTAAGCTTTTAGTCGGCAATTTTGCCGCCGGCATGGCCGTAAACTGACAGGATGATGACAGATTATTCGCAAGTATTAGAACTTGCCACCGAAACCGAACGCCAGGATCTGGAATTGTTGCAACGGGCGATACAGCAGACCCAAAAAGCCTACCAGGAGGAGTTTTCGGCGGCGAACAAAAAAAACTGGGACGCCGCCAAAGACGGTCTGGCCGATCTGTTGGCCGAACTCAACGCCAAATACTTTGGCGAGGCCCCCGCATTTCGCAACCTCAGCGCGGTGTTGGTGCACCTGCAGGACGATGGCTACAAAATTCAAAAAACCAAGTTGTACGACGACAAAAAAGCCGGATTGATCACCGTTCAGCCGGACGGCAGCGTCCGGCAAGATGATGTGTTGGCCTATGTTGCCAAGGTTGATCTGAAAAAAACATCCGACAATGGCGGCCAACTGGACGCGTTGAACGCTCAGGAAAAGAAGCTGCAAATTCAGAAGCTGCAGGCGCAAACTGAAAAATATGAATTCGATCTGGAAAAAGAAAAAGGCAACTACATCCCAAAATCCGACGCCCGCATGGAATTCGCCATAAAAATCGGCGTATTTGAATCCGGATTCAAAAATTTAGTGCGGACCAATGCGGTCGACTGGACCGTCAAAACCGGTGGGGACGTGAAAAAAGTCAATATGCTCATCGAGCTGATTTTTGCCGATATCGACGAACTGCTCAACGAGATGGGCACAATGGAGGAAATCGGGGTTGTTATCAAACCCCGGCCGATCCCGCAAACCGGATCGGCATGACAACATTCGGGATGAAAGTCCCGGCAAGAAGCAGGCGAGGGAGCGGCAACTCCCTCACCAACCCACAGCACCCACTGTGGATTACAGCCGAAGCTGTTGCTGCGCGGATAAAAGCAGAAGCAGCGCGATTTGTAAAGGAAATGTGCAACATGAAAAGCCCGCTGGCATACGTGGGAGGGAAAAGCAAGCTGTCGAAACGAATAATCGAAATGATACCGCAACACAAAACCTATTGCGAAGTTTTCGCCGGCGGCGGCTGGGTGTTTTTTCGCAAACCATCGTCAAAGTATGAAGTATTGAACGATCTGGACAGCGACCTGATATCATTCTACCGGGTACTGCAGAACCACCTGGAGGAATTTTTGAAACAATTCAAATGGGTCCTCTCCTCCCGCGAATGGTTCGAGGATTGGAAAAACCAATCGGACGGCCGGGGACTGACCGACATCCAGAAAGCCGCCCGCTACTACTATCTGCAACGCCAATGTTTCGGCGGGCGCGTTAAAGACCGCAGCTTCGGCATTTCAATCGAAGGCCCGCCGCGCATTAACCTGCTGAGACTGGAAGAAGAACTGTCGGCGGTCCATCTGCGGCTATCGGGCGTCACCATCGAAAACCTGTCCTGGGCCGATCTGGTCACACGTTACGACCGGCCCCGCACGTTCTTTTATCTCGATCCCCCGTACTACAGCGACCCGTGCTACAAGCATAATTTTGAAAGCCTGGACGATTACCGCCGGATGGCCGCGTTGCTGTCGACCATCAGCGGCCGGTTTGTTCTCAGCATCAACGACCACCCCGAAATCAGACCGGTATTTCAGTCATTTAACATCATGCCGGTCAATCTCGACTATTCAATATCGCAAAAGGAAATCACCGAAGGCAAAGAGTTGCTGATCAGCAATTTCGAAATGAAGCAAAAACAAGCCGATTTGTTTGGAATGACATGCAGCACATACTAAAATCGCTATCCATAGACCCCAAATGGTTGCCTGTCGATATGCCGGCGGATGAACTAAAGCAACGTTTGTCCGTCAGATTTTCCCGACCCGAAAAGCGCCGCCTGAAAAAAAGAAAAATGATCCCGCCCAGTGTCTGGGCGGAGCGGCATATCGAGGTGCCCAAGGATTCGGACCGCCCCGGCAAATACCGCAACCGCACCACGCCCTACCTGGCCGGGATCATGGACGCATCGTTTTTCCCCAGCGTCCAGGAAATAATCTGCTGTGCGCCCCCCCAAACCGGAAAAACCCTGGTCAGCCTGAATTGCATCATGTACGCCACCGACCGCAAGCCCGGCAACGTCTACCTGGTGTTCCAGGACGAAAAAACCGCCAAGGACATCAACACCGACAAGCTCCAGCCGATCCTGCTCAACAGCCCGCGCATGCGCAGTTATTTGACACCTTACCGGGACGACCTGGCCGCCACCAAGATCAAGCTGGAGCACGTCAATTATTATCTCGCATGGGCCTCTTCCGTGGGTCAGCTCGCCAGCCGTTCGGCCCCGTACGGACTGGCGGACGAAGAAGACAAATACCCCCCCACCGCGAGCAAGAAAGAAGCCGGCCCGGTGGATCTGTTACGCAAGCGAGCGCGGACCTACCGGCACATGCGCAAGCTGTGGCGTATCTCGTCCCCCTCCATCGTCGAAGGCCCCATATGGCAAGCCCTTTACGGCGACGCACCGGACGCGGAAGTCGTGTTTCTCTATTGGACGAAATGTCCCGAATGCAACGGCTACCAGGTGATGAAGACCGCAAACGTCAAATTTCCAAAAGATGAGCGCGACCCCAAGCGGATCGAAAAAGACGGGCTGGCCTGGTATGCATGCGAGCACTGCCAAGCCCAATGGAACGATGCCATGCGCGACCAGGCCGTTCAGGCCGGCGAGTGGCGCAGTCAAGACAAGGGTATATTGCTCGACGCCTACCTCAAATCGCAACGCCCATTGAAAATCGGCTTTCACTATAACGCCTTGATCTCCACTTTTGTGACACTCTCCGAATACGCCGCCGCTTTCTTAAAAGGTCTCAATGACTTCATCGCCTTCAAGGATTTTAAAAACGGCTATGAAGCCGTGCCCTGGGAAGAGCGGGGCGAGCGCCCCGCCTGGCAGGTCTTGAAAACCCGCATGGAAGCCTACTCCCCGCGCACCGTGCCACAGGGCGGCCTGTTTCTCACCGCGAGCGTGGATGTGCAACGGGACCGGCTCGAAGCCATCGTCAAAGCCTGGGGCCGGGGAGAAGAATCCTGGTTGATTCGGCATGAAGTGATCTACGGCGATCCCCAGGGGGCGGGCGTGTGGACCGAACTCGATAAAATCCTGTTCGGCGCCTATCAACACGAAGGCGGGGTTGAGATGCAGATCATGTCGGCCGGCCTCGACGCCTCGGACGGCGTTACCACCCAAGCCGTCCGCCGCTATTGCTATAAACATCGTCATACCAAAATGGTATTCGCCCTCAAAGGCGCGTCCCAGGCCAACAAACCGATCATCGGCCGGCCGACCTATGTCGATCTGACCTATAGCGGCAAACCGATCAAAGAGGGCGTGCAACTGTGGCCAGTGGGCACCGATATCGCCAAATCGACCATTTACCGCCGTCTGGATATCGAAACCCCCGGCCCCGGCTACATGCATTTTTACCAGGGGTTGCCGGACGATTATTTCGAGCAGTTGGTGGCCGAAACCCTGATCACGGAAAAGGACCCCAAAGGCTATCCCCGGATACACTGGAAGCTGCCCGCCGGCCGACGCAACGAGGCGCTTGACCTGGAAGTATACGCCTATGCCGCCGCGGTCCGGATCGGCCTCTCACGCATGCGTGATGAGGATTGGGATGAACTGGAACAAACGCTTGTTTCCACAAAGCAGAATACGGATGAAGCGGAAGCGATACCGCAAGTGCGCAGTAATTTCATGAGTTGAGGTGTAAATGAAAAGAACGACGAAAAAATTTATGTATCCCCACAAGGTGGCCGAGTTGTTGTCGATCGATCCGAGGCAGGTTGCCCGCTTGGTCAACGACGGTGAACTGGATGCCATTCGAATCGGCAAGCGTGGCTACCGAATCGATGCGGAGTCGTATGAAAACTTCCTTGAGCGGCAAAGGATTGAGCGGGGATATTTGGACAAGTGAATTGACAAAAATAATGCTGTATCCCATGCCGGACAATTTTTCCCGAAATTATATCGCTTTTCATATAACCTTGGCAAACGCTATAGGATATAGTTAAAGATGTTGGAGAAATAGTTTCGATAATTTAAGTGAAACATAGCGGCACGCCAATAACAGGAAATTTTGTCAAAAATCAGTTGAAGGACGAAGTGGCTTGATCATAAAAGCTTTTTGTCGGAAAAATTTTGAGAGTATCCCGTTTTTTGTTGAGATTTTTTGAGCTATGATCTTATTATCCAAAATTATTATGGAGGATTGCATCCATTGTGTCATACTGTTTACAATAATCTGCGAAAAAATGCGGCCTTCCATATAATCTATAATGTTAGGGTCAATGCCGTTTCCTTAAAGCTATTTCGAACTGTGGGAGTGGCGTTCCGCCGCAACATGTTTTTTTGAATCCATAGAAATCGCTACGAGACGCCGCTCACACAATAATATCATGACGCCACGATCCTTAAGGAAACGGCATTGATGTTAGGGTCGTTTGAATTCGAGAGGGATGACTATGGCTAAAGATAAAAATGATGAAACAGTACTAAAGATCTTTCTGGTATTATTGGGTATTGCTGCGATCATTTTAACTGTAAGCATACTGACAGCAATAGTTAATATTGGTTCAGATATTGTCACATCATGGCTATTGATTGCCTTGCAGATATCCATTACGGTCATTGGTGTACTGGGTTCTTTATGGATAATAACAGAAATAGCAAATTCAATATTTAAAAAATTAAATTATAGAATTAATTTATTTGATAGGAAATATTCTGATGAAATTAAGACTTTAAAGCGTCGAACCCCGATATTTATTGTTTCCGTTTTGCTTATTTCAGATGCTGCAATGATTTTAGCTGACAAAAATTTTGGAGGAGATGCTCTGCCGACCATTATTATTTCCTTTAATCTCTTGATTCTTTTCTGGCTTGCTTATCATCTTGTTATTAAAAAAAGAAAGATTTTAAAAGCACTCGGAGTTATACTTTTTTATCTTGCTTTAATATTTCTTCCAGTTTCATCTTTGCTATATCATCAATGGACAATAAATGATTTAATAAAATATATTTTGAGCTTAGAATATTCGACAATAACGATGTTAACTTTATCAATGCTTTTAATTTTTTTGATCCCTTTTATTTTTTATAGTAATATCAAAGAGGCTCATGGGTAAAATATCACCCTAACAAGGCTAATTCAGCCGACGCAAAAAGCCGCGCGGCTGATTAGCAACGTTAGCCCACAAGCGAGAATGGTGTGAACATGTCATCTACCCATGGTGGAAGATACAAAATTTTTAAATGGGAGTTGCTAGGGGATAGAGTCCATATAAGAAATGAAGAAGGTACAGAGCATACCTATAGCCTATCAGAGACCTATGAGACGATAAAATGGCTCAAAGAAAATTTTGATGAGGATTGGTTTCCTTTAGCAAATGATGTTAAATTAATGGGTAATGGGAAAGAAAAGAACGGTTTAGGCACTGCAATACTCAATCAGGCACCAAATGATATCTCTCACGCGCAAGGTGCATCTTATCTTGGCGTGGTTTTAGAAGAGGTGGGTATTTTAGAATGGAATGGCGCTAAAAAGGGAATTCAATGGCGTATTATAAAAATGCCAGAATCTATTAATGCCTTAAATGCTTTTATAATCAGCTATATGGGCTAACCTGTCGCTGGTGTCGGACTCGGTTCCCTCGCCGCACCACTCGGCCGTTAGCTTTATCGTTATAAGCTATTTGAATATTGCACAACCTGCTGTATTTGTTTATTAATCCAGTAATTAGCAAATTTAGATTAAACCATTGACTCTAATCAAGTATTGCGCTATTTAAGATTAACAAACTGATCTTAAGGAGGCGCGGTGCAAAAAATCCCATTTAAACAAATTTTAAAACGAATACAGGCTGAAAATATATGGTGGGATGAGCCAAATTCAATTCCTGATATTTATCGAGGTTATAGATCTAGAGCTTATCTTCAACTT
>JANQIE010000308.1 GCA_028282295.1 Desulfobacterales bacterium
TCGGCTGGTCCGGGTCGTTGTTCAAACAGCTTAGCAGCACTTCGGCCCCGTCGGTCAAGGGGGTGTGCCAGCCGGTGTGCTTTTCGCCGGACGGACCGGCATAGGGCGTCAGCCGCCGCAACGGCGGGCCGGCTTCGCCGTGGTCGCTGCTCAGGTTAGATCGAACAGCATTCTTAGCCGGTAGCGGCCCTGGTCGTCCAGCCGGGCGTAGGGTGAATTAGGTTCGGTCTATTTTTTAAAATCACGGCTCGCTAATTCTTCAATATTCCAACGGATCAATTTATCTCTGGCCGATACAACAAAGCTTAAAGGGTTCGTGGTCCAGGCCGTGATATTTGGCGGATATGCCGGTACCTGCCCTAAAAGAACCGGCTGGGATAAAAGGCAGGGAGAAGCCGGATCGACTTTCATCAGGTAGCACCTTTTGTCATCGCTGGCGATAGATCTTTTAAACACAAAATAGTCGTAGTCTGGTGAAAAATGAGCATTGTATGGGGGGCGATTGTCCAGTATTTTATATAATACATATTTTTTAGAACCGTCCCATTTGACTACCCACATATCCCACGATTCGTTTTTTTCGTCCCAATTAATAACTACTGCAAAAGGATACTTTTTATTGAAAATTATTCTTCGGATATAAAACCCGAAATGGTGAAGGTTTCTTTTTAGAAAACCAACTAATGGATGCTCGATTTTTCTAAAGTCTAAATCATATGCGTGGATATCATTATCAATAAATACGAAAATCACATCATTGTGTGCGGACCACATCTTGCCTTTGCCAAGATTTAGCTCTGAAATAACTTTAAATTTATTTTTGCTGAGGTCAAGAAGTCTGAGGTACTTTTTATCCCCGGCAAAAAAATGAATTAGGAAATGGCGCTTATTGCCATCGATCACCGAAGCATTAAGAACCGATTCACCTATTTCATAGGTTATGGTAGGTTCTCGATATGATTTTGTTTTTACGTTAAAAAATAGAAAGCCCCTTTCCCATGCATAAGCAATGGTATCATTTGAAAAGACTGGAAAGTAAACACTTCCCCCACCGATATCTTTAAGTTTTTGTTTTTGAGCGGTTTATAATTAATTCTGTTATTATCGAACTCAAGTAGTGTTATCGAGTCCCACAAATCGTTAGTCCCAACTGCATTGTTCTCTGGCACTGGAAAAAGAGTCAAAACTTCCTCTTTCAAATCGAAAAATTGCGGTTTTAAAACTACCTTCTCTTGGTCATCGAATCTATAAACAGGCTCCATTTCAGATTGGCCTCCGAAAGAATTGGTGTCGCAGAAAAATGTTAGTATAAAAAAGATACAAAATATCTTGCAAGCCAAAACCGTTATTATTTTATTGGGCATAGATGCCTATCCTACTTTGAGATTTATTATCTGATTCGCTATTTTATCTACGATTGTGTTATGACTTTTTTCCTTTTTTCCTTTTTTTCGGTCCCCTCATTTTCTTTCTGCAACATTCTTTCAGCGTCTTTTTCTGCCTTTTTTAACGCGGCGCTAAATTGGTATGTTTTTTCTTTAACCCCAAAAAACCGCATCGGATTCACTTCAGCAAACAGTATCCAAAGATCCTCACCGATTTGATCACTGAGATCATCCAGACGTTTTTTGGCCTCATCGCAGTATTTTTGATAGCCGTAATTGTCCAGGGTTGTCATCCACCAGTCCGTACCGAATAAGATGCGGTTTTTGATCCGCTTGCGGTCAGGATGATGCTGTAGCAACCAGGCCAGCTCGCGACTGCTCTGTTTGAGCAGGTGAAATGAGATGTCCGTATACAGATTCGGATATTGCACCATCAAAGCGATAATACCTTTGATCCACCGGCACTCTTTGTCGTCTTCAAATACCGATTTGATCAGATAATCTTTGGACAAAAAGCCGGCTCCCGCGGTGAGGTTGCCCGTGTTGCGGGTACTCCAGTCCTTCCAGTCGTCGCCGTTGCCGCCAAAATGTGCCAGACAAAGCTTCAGGTCAGGATACTTCGCCAGAACCGGCAGCCAGGCTTTGGGATGCACAAAGTTTTCGTAAAAGTACTTTTTCTCATCATCATTGTAAAACCTGGAATATCTGGCTTTGATTTTCGGATCGGGTTCAAGTTCAAAGTAGTGTTTTTGGTCCGCCGCCGTCACGCCACCCGGCGAGCAGTGGCACAATACGGGAATGTCCTCGGATTGACATCTGGTGTAGAAATCTTCTAACCGTGGCAATTTTTGCCAGTCCGACGGTTTGTAGCCCAAGGCTGTGTACATCTTGAAACCGAAAAAAAGTCCGCCGGAATTTTTATTGGTTTCATTTGGTGGTTTGACCAGCTCGTCAAATGGCCGTGCCCAATAATACGCCGGCTTGCGTGATTTTTCTTGTTCTTCGCTGTCTAACTGATACCGGCGCGGGTCATAGTGAAACATGGGGAGCAACCGCCAGGGGTTTTGAAGGACAGCCAACTCGGTTCGTAGTATTTGATCCGTCCAATTTTCGTATAAATCGGATTCATCTGCATGCAGCCATTTGGCATCACGGCCTTTGTCTTTTTCCGACTTGCGATCAAAGTACCAGAAAAAATCACCTTCTTCCCGAATAACACGGTGGTTTTTGTAATATTTTTTTCCGTTCCAGCGTTCCGTCCTGACAAGACGCGCCTTTTGGGGTGTTAAATACAACTTGCGACCGGCAGTGCGTCCCTGCAAAATCCGGTAGCGCTCGGTGGCGGTTTTGTAGATCGGCTCGCCTTTATAACCGTCGATATGCGCAAACTCCATATCCATCGGCATGACCATCATGGGCGTGACGGTTTCGTATTTGGGGTTATGGGGATACAACGCCTTGTTTTTAAAGGTTGTCGCGTTGTCGGTGGCGGCCTGGTTGCCGATTTGCTCCGTGGTTTGGGTCGATATGCGTTTGGCTGATAAATTTTTGCTGACAACCGGTGTGAAGAACTCAAGGGTCCCTCTGGGAACCGTGGTGGTCAATATCGGCATGGGGGCGCAACGGCCGCTGTTGATATGCATGTGCGCATCGATCATCACATACGGTGGATTATACAGATCGATGGTGTTTAATTGGTCCAGCGCAATGTTATATTCGAATCTGGCTTGTGAACGGTGGTCACGATATTTTTTGGCAAAATCGTCCTGCCAGTCATGATCTTTTTCATAAAACGTTTCAATTTCATTGCACGTGCTTGCATCGATTGGATTTGATGCTTGCGGTTGGCTCCGGTCCGTCGCCGCCAGAAGATCGGGAAGCCCGACTGCGTTTTGAAAGCGTCGAATCGCGCCACAGGTTCGTTGATCCAGCTTGCCGTTAATCTCACCACGATAAAAGGCCAGATTGTAAAGCCGTGTTTGAAGCCCTTTGATGTCGTTGACCGGTTCCAGTTTTTTCACATTGAACATCACACGGATATCATCCTGCGGGAAGTTAAATTCGATTCTGGAAATTCCGGGCGTTACCTCAAATTGCAGGCCGCCGTTTATATCCGTCTGGTACACTCCGGTTTGGGAGGCCGCCGGCACCGAACTTGTAAACGCCCTGGAACTGAAAGATCGACCGTCTTCCAGAAACCGTATTTTTAAAACCGACAATTGGTTCTTGTCGTCCTCTTGCGGCTCTTCGACAGCATGTTTTGTGACGCCGGCCAGTGAAACCGGTGGTATGATTTGACGCGTCAGCGGCGCGATGGTTGCCGGGGCGTCCACCGAGGCCGGGGCGGGCACGCTGTAGTTGACTTTGCCGTTCAGGCGAAGTCCGCCGTTGGCACCCAGCACAACGGTTTTACCGAACAGTTCCACCTTGCCGTCCGGCTTGATGGTAAAACCGCCGCCGTTTTGGTGGACGGTGATGTCGCCGCCGCCCTGACCCTGGACCCGGATGCTTTGGGCGGCCTGGATGGTGAGGTTTTTGCGGGCGGTGGTATAGCTGGCCCCCTGGCCCTTGACGGTGATCTGCACGTCTTTGTCTGTGTCGATTTTAAAACTGCGGCCGGTGCTCAATTCGATATTTCTGCCGGCGTCAAAGCGGATGTTGTCACCGGCGGTCAAGTGATAATCAGTGGCGGCCTGGTGGTGGATATGGCCGGTTTGGGTATGGGTCACGTGCTGGTTTTCCACGGTGTGAATGCGCTCGTTGCCGCTGATCTCGGTCAGGGTCCGGCCGGCGGTGAACGCCTGGGTCTAGTGCGCTTTTAACTGCATGGCCCCCTGTTTGGAGGCCAGACGGATCAGGTGGTCGTGGACGGTGGCGTTGAGCTGTAAAATATTGTGGCCGCCGTAGGTGCGCAGGGTGATCGATTCCTGTTGCTTGCGGTCGTCCAGGCACAGCTCGTTGTCGCCGGCGGTGCGCAGAATGTTTTGAAAGTAATTTTTACTGGTCACCGGACTGCTTGTGGCCGGGTTGGGCAGGGTCCCCACCACCATCGGCTGGTCCGGGTCGTTGTTCAAACAGCTCAGCAGCACTTCGGCCCCGTCGGTCAAGGGGGTGTGCCAGCCGGTGCGCTTTTCGCCGGGCGGGCCGGCATAGGGCGCCAGCCGCCGCAACGGCGGGCCGGCTTCGCCGTGGTCGCTGCTCAGGTTCAGATCGAACAGCATTCTTAGCCGGTAGCGGCCCTGGTCGTCCAGCCGGGCGTAGGGGCCGTTGCTTTCGATGCGGGCGGTGAAGTAATCGGGAAGCTCGGGGCGTGTTTCGGGGTCCGGGGTGCGATACGGTGTTTCTTTGCGAATCAGGTTGACGGTGTTGTGATAGCTGATATCTTCACCGGCCACGCCCGGTCCGGCCTTCTGGCTGGCGTGGTGCTCAATGGCGGTGACCAGGTAGTTGCCGGTTAAATGATCGGAAAAGCGGCTCGCGTCCAGACTGATCAGGTGACCGGGCATCAGGGCAACCAGATCGCCTTCGGCTTTAATTGACCAGGCCCGGCAGGCGGCCTGTTCGGCCCGCAAACGCGCCTGGGTATCGGCGTCTTGCAGATAGCGGGCGCCGTCGCAATAACTTCGGACGGTGGGCCGTATGACCGGCGGCACATCGGTGCGGGTGTAAGCACGGACCTCGGGCTTTTGGGCCGGATCCTGATCGCTGTACGCCTGGACCATATAGGTGTGCGTCGTCATGCGGGCACATTCGCTGAGTTTAAACAGGCCGCAGGGCCGCTCTTTTGCAGTGGCGGTTTTCTCCTGGCCGGATAGCGGGATATATCTTACGGTGCCATGGGCATAATGCGGTAGAAAACTGTTGTGATCGCTGAAATGATAAATCTGACTTTCTGCTTCATGGCCGATCCAGCCAAAGATGCCCGTGCGGGCCAGAACACGGTGCACAAAGTCCCAGTCGGTTTCGTTGGCCTGCAGGGTATAGGGCCGTATTTGATAGGTGCGGTTTAAATGAAAGCGGACCTGGTCGCGGCCGATACAGTGCCGTTGCAAGGTGTCGCGAACGATGTCTTCGGCGGTGTGGCCCAGAATGACGCGGGTGTCGATTCGTTTTTTGAGTTTGGCGATAAACGGCGCCATCGTCAAATTGATCCGGCGCCGGGTGGCGTCGTGATGCCCTTTTTCGACGATGCGCGTTATCATACCCGCGATGCGCCGCGACGTGCCGTCCGGGCCGGTAAGCGTTAAATCGCAGTGAGAATTAAGATGTTCGTGTGCCTCAAAGGTGTTATCGGCCAGAACTTCAACACGAAGATTAAACCCCTGCGAAAGGCTTTCAGTACCGCTAAGGGCCAATACCGGCAGTGTAGCGGATCCGGTGCGCAAGGTCAGTCGGGACTGATCGGCATTGGTTTGCATTGTTGTCACCTTTATTCTGATCCCGGTGGGCGGGCTCTGTGCCGGAGTTATAGGTTGATCCAGCCAATTACTTCCAAGGCGTGCTTTTTTTTTTAAGCGACAGCGGGCAACCGGGATAGCGCGTTGAGCAGTATTGGCCCGGGTCGGAGCCGTTAATGGCGCATAAAATCTGGCCGACCGTTTCACTTTGGCCCAGTTGGTGCGGGAACAAATTCAATCACAAAGAAAATCTGAAATAATGAATATTAGTTGACGGCAGATGTCAAGTAATTTCTGAAAAGAAGAAATTTGAGCTTGCGTTTTTTCGAAATCGGGCCGCGAAATTCCTTGCCTGCGGATTCTTTTTGAGCCCAACATTTGAGGGTGGGCCACCTTGATTTCAGATACATGAGGTTTAAGAGAATCGTAGATCCAGCCGGCAAACAATGTGGCCTCCATGGCAACCGCTCTGGATTTGGGCAGTGTTCTCAGCCATTGAGTCAAAGCCTGACGGGTTGCCGGTATTTTTCCCTGGTGGGATCTTAGATCATCTGGTGGGCGCGGCCCACCCTACAAGCCCACCCGGCGGTGATAGCAGGTTGCCTGGATGTAGAATATGCGCCGGGCAGGCACATCCGCGACTTCCGCAACTTTACCGACGCAAAGCCCGATACCCTCGAACCGGGTACCAAGATCTACCGAATCAACGACGGCCAATCCGGTCGTGGTGCAACGCGGAGCAATTGGCAACCCCCAACCTAAACTAACCAACTGGCCTGACCTATAAGAAGCCTTCCATGGATTTTAAGGGCTCACGCAAAAATGGAAGAAATTCTTGAAGACGCAAGAAAAGGCGATGCTTGGGAAATAAGGTTGGTTGTTATCAGCGCTCTAATTGGAAGCTTTCCGCGGCACCGGCATATTTTTGCCTTAATTTCGGTTTTTCAATTTTACCGGTCGGGTTGCGGGGAATGGTATCGAAAATTATTTTACGGGGCCGCTTGTAGCGAGCCAGTTTGCGGCAAAATGTTTCGACGTCCTCTTTGGTCAGGGTTTGTCCCGGTTTAACCTGGATGACGGCCGTGGCGATTTCTCCGAGCCTCAGACTCGGCAGACCGATAACCGCCGCATCCTGGATTTGGGGATGGCTTTGCAAAAATGCTTCGATTTCCACCGGGTAGATATTCTCACCACCGGTAATGATAACGTCTTTTTTGCGGTCGACCAGCCAAATAAACCCGTCTTTGTCCTGTCGCGCAATATCGCCGGTTAAAAGCCAGCCGTCTTTTAATACCTCTTCGGTGGCCGCCGGGTTGCCGTAATACGCTTTCATAACGCCCGGCCCCTTGACCATCAATTCCCCCGGCGTGCCGGCCGGAACCGGTGTGAGCGCAGAATCGACGATCCGGGTTTCCCAGTCGAAGCCCGGCAAGCCGATGGCGCCGATTTTATGCTCGTTGTCCATGCCCAGGTGTACACACCCCGGGCCGGTACATTCGGTCAAGCCATAATTGGTATCGTACTGATGCGCCGGGAAGATTTTCTTCCATTCCCGCACCAGGCTCGGCGGGACCGGCTGGGCGCCGATATGCATCAGGCGCCATTGGTCGAGTTTAAATTCTTTGAGCTTGACATCACCGCTTTCGATGGCGAATAAGATATCAAGGGCCCACGGTACCAGCAACCACACGATAGTGATCTGCTCTTGTGAAATTATCTCCAAAATCCAACGCGGTTCAATTCCTTTCAAGATCACCGCCTTGGCTCCCACAATGAAATTGCCGAACCAGTGCATTTTGGCGCCGGTGTGATAAAGTGGAGGGATACATAAAAAGTTGTCCTTGCGGGTTTGGCGATGGTGCTGGTTTTCGACCACACAGGCGAACTCCAGATTGCGATGGGTCAAGAGGGCGGCCTTGGGCTCGCCGGTAGTGCCGGAAGTAAAGTAGAGTGCCGCCGCATCGGTAAGCGCCGGTTCAAACCGTGGTGGATCCGCCGGCGCGGTTGCGACAAAAGCGTCCAGGGATTGAGCAAACGCCGGGCTCTGGTCGGGCGGCCCTGTAAAAATATAGTTTTTAACCCATTGATCGATGACCGGTTTTATGGCCGCAATACGGCCGGTAAACTCTTCGCCGAAAAATAGTGCTTCGGCGCGGGTTGTGGCAATGCAGTTTTGGAGGGTTGCGGCCACAAAGCGAAAATTGAGCGGCACCGCCAGTGCCCCGGTGCGCAGGATACCGAAATAGACCGGCAACCAGTCAAGGCCGTTGGTCATCAGGTGAATGACCCGGTCGCCCGCGGTGATTCCGTGATCGATCAATGCCCGGGCAATTTGATTGGCCTGGCGGTCGAACGCGCGCCATGAGAGGTGCCGCCGAAGCCCTTTGGCCGGGTCACGCTCGATCAGCGCGGTGTCGTGGCCGTACATCCGCGCATTGCGGGCCAGAATCTCGGTGATCAGCATTGGTTGCTCCTTTTCGTGCAGGGTGGTTGTCGCTTCCGGCGGCGGCCTGACGCCCGTTGCCGGGAAATTTTATCCCGTATAAAAACAATTGATGCCACCGTGACCAAAACACGATATGTTGTTTCCTGCGCGAGCCCTAAGCAAGTGCCCATCCGGAAATGGCATCTTTTGGCCCAGGACGGCGTTCTCGCCCAGTTACGATCCTCGACGTAGCCTTGCTACGCCTGCGGTCGCAATT
>JANQIE010000313.1 GCA_028282295.1 Desulfobacterales bacterium
CGCAACACGTGCACCAAATCGGTGGAGATGCCGGAAGAAATTGACACCACCGACGCAGAGCCGCGGGTGGGCGTCTTTGTGTGTAGCTGCGGGGTGAACATCGCCGGCGTGGTCGATGTCGACGCGGTGAAGACCTATGCCGAAACCCTGCCCAACGTGGTCTACACTACCAACAACCTGTTCACCTGCAGCCAGGATTCTCAGGAGTTGATGAAGCAGGCCATCAAGGAGAATAACCTGAACCGCGTGGTGGTGGCCGCCTGCAGTCCCAAGACCCATGAACCGATTTTCATGGAAACCCTGGAGTCGATCGGCCTGAACAAATACCTGTTTGAAATGGCCAACATCCGCAACCAGAATTCCTGGGTGCATACCGACTCACCGGAAATCGCCACGGACAAGGCCAAGGAACTGGTTCGCATGGCCACAGCCCGTGCAACCGTGCTCAAGCAGCTCGATGAAAAGAAGATTCCGGTGAACACCCGGGCGCTGGTCATCGGCGGCGGCGTGTCCGGCATGAACGCCGCGTTGAATCTGGCCGAGCAGGGCTATGAAACCGTTTTGATCGAAAAAGAAGAACAACTCGGCGGCATGGCCAACCGGCTTACCCAAACCATCGAGGGCTGGGACATCGGTGCCTACCGCGACGGACTGATTAAACAGGTCAACGACCATCCCCGGATTCAGGTGCTGACCCAGACCCTGCTGGTCGGCTTCAGCGGCTACAAGGGCAATTTTACCACCGAAGTACTCGTCGGCCCCGGCATGTACGAACGCAAAATCGAACACGGGGTGGTGATCCTGGCCACCGGCGCGGTGGAATATCAGCCCAAGGAGTACTTGTACGGCGACGACGACCGCGTCCTGACCCAGGTTGAACTGTCCCGACGGTTGGCCGACAAGGGCGCTGCTGACCTGAACAACGTGGTCATGATTCAGTGCATCGGTTCGCGCAACGAAGAAAACCCGGATTGCTCGCGGATCTGCTGTCAAGCGGCCGTCAAAAACGCCCTGAAGATCAAGAAACTTAAACCCGACACCAATGTCTACGTGCTCTACCGAGACATTCGCACCTACGGCCTGCTGGAGGATTACTACACCGAAGCCCGACGCAACGGGGTGATCTTCATGCGTTACGCCGCAGACGATCCGCCCGAAGTCGAGGCGGCTGACGGTGGGCTCAAGGTTGTTTTCACCGATCACGTGCTCGGCCGCAAGCTGCAGGTCACCGCCGACATGCTCACCCTGAGCGCCGGCATGCGGCCGGCCGACACGGAAGAACTCGCTTCCATCGTCAAAGTGGCCCGCAACACCGAAGGGTACTTCATGGAAGCCCACGTGAAGCTCAGACCGGTGGAAATGGCTACCGAGGGCATCTTTGTCTGCGGCACGGCCCACAGCCCCAAACTGCTGAACGAAGCGGTCGCCCAGGGACTTGCGGCCGCCTCGCGGGCCACGACCTTCCTGGCCCAGCCGAACCTGACCCTGTCGGCCGTTACCGCCGAAGTTGCCGGTGAGAAATGCGCCAGTTGCCTGATCTGCGTCCGGTCGTGCCCCTTCAGCGTGCCCCGGATCAACGATGACGGCATCAGCTACATCGACCCGGCCCTGTGCAAAGGCTGCGGCGTCTGCACCGCCGAATGCCCGGCCAAGGCCATCGAACTGAACTGGTACGAAGACGACCAACTCCTGTGCAAAGTGGACGCGGCGTTGGAAGACATAATGTGAGCAATTGTGAATCCAAATTTCGAAATAGCGATTCCAAATTTCAAGTTTCAAATTTCGAATTACAAATATGGGGGTGTTTATGAGCGAAGATTTCAACCCGGTCATCATCGCTTTCTGCTGTAACTTCTGAGGTTACTCGGCGGCGGACCTGGCAGGTTCGATGCGATTGACCTATCCTTCCAACATCCGCATTATCCGGGTCCCGTGTACCGGTAAAGTCGATGTGCTGCACATCATGCGGGCCTTTGAAAAAGGGGCTGACGGGGTTTGCGCCATCGGATGCCTGGAAGGCGATTGTCATTTCAACAGCGGTAATCTCAGAGCACGCAAGCGGATTGAGCAGGTCCAGGAGATTTTGCAAAACATCGGCCTGGAGCCTGAGCGGGCGCACATGTACAACCTATCTTCAGCCGAAGGCCCGTTATTTGCCAAATATGCCACCGAGTTTACCGAAAAGATCAAGGAACTGGGTCCCAACCCGGTCAGAGTCAAAAATAAACAACAGGCGGCTTAAAGCGGCGCGCAACCGGGCAACCCCTGTTTCCCGGTTACCGGGCTGGAAAAGAAGGCGGAAGTAAGAATATATAAAGAACCGAAGACCTTAGTTCTTATTTCTGAATTCTTAATTGCCAGTCACAAGCGGCCCCAATCATGAAGAGAGGAAAACCCTATGATTGTTGCGGACAAGAAGCCGATTGACGAGATCATCGGACAGATCAAAGATTACAAGAATATTTTGATTCTCGGCTGCAACGAGTGCGTCACCGTTTGCGAGGCAGGCGGCAAAAAAGAAGTCGGGGTGCTGGCCTCGACGCTTCGGATGCATGCGGCCAAAGAGGGCAACGACATCAAAATCGACGAAAAAACCCTGGAGCGCCAGTGCGACCCCGAGTATGTGGAAGAGATCCGCGATTCAGTGGACCAATACGATTGCATTGTGTCGCTGGCCTGCGGCGTCGGGGTGCAATTCACGGCGGAAACCTATCACGGAACACCGGTCTATCCGGGCGTGAACACCTGTTTTATGGGCGCCACGGAAAAACGGGGCCTGTGGGTGGAGCGGTGCCAGGGCTGTGGCCAGTGTATCCTGGCGACCACCGGCGGCATCTGCCCGGTGGCCCGTTGCGCCAAGCGGCTGTTTAACGGACCTTGCGGCGGCAGCACCACCGGCAAGTGCGAGATCAGCAAGGAAACCGATTGCGCCTGGCAGTTGATCGTCGACCGGATGAAGTCGTTAAATACCATGGATGAATTTGAAAAGCTGAGCCCCATCAAAGACTGGTCCACGGATCGTGCCGGCGGACCGCGAAAAGTGGTTAGGGAGGACGTGCAGCAATGAAGATAAAAACCCCCAGTAAACTGGAAAAGATTCTTGCCGCCGGACATCTTGCCGTTACTTCCGAGTGCGGTCCGCCGCGCGGCAGCGACCCGGAAGCCATTGTTGAAAAAGCCCAGTTGATCAAGGACCATGTGGATGCGATCAACATCACCGACAACCAGACCTCCATGACCCGCATGTGCAGTCTGGCCGCCTGCATTCGCTTGAAGATGCTCGGTCTCGAACCGGTTTTGCAAATGGTGACCCGCGACCGCAACCGCATTGCTCTGCAAAGCGATATCCTGGGCGCAGCGTCCTTTGATATTAACAATATTTTGTGCCTGTCGGGCGACCATCAGAGTTTCGGCGATTGCGCCAAGGGTCAGAACGTTCACGATATCGATTCCATGCAACTGATCCAGACGGTCCGGCAGATGCGTGACGAGGGCAAATTTCTGGGCGGTGACGAGATCAAACGGCCGCCGCAGATGTTTGTCGGGGCGGCGGCCAATCCCTTTGCCGACCCCTACGAAGTGCGCGTGCCGCGTCTGGCCAAAAAAATCGCGGCAGGTGTTGAGTTTATCCAGACCCAGTGCATCTACAACATGGGCAAGTTCGAACAATGGATGCACGAAGCCCATGACCGCGGACTGACGGAAAAAGCCTACATCATGGCCGGTTTGACGCCGATGAAATCGGTCGGCATGGCCCGTTACATGAAAAACCGCGTGCCGGGCATGGATGTCCCCGACGAGGTGGTTAAGCGGCTGGCCGACACTCCCAAGGAAAAACAGGCCGCCGAGGGGATTAAAATGTGCGTCGAACAGATCCAGCGCCTCAAGGAAGTCAAGGGCCTTGCCGGTTTTCACGTGATGGCCATCGAGTGGGAAGAAAAAGTGCCCGGCATCGTGGAGGAGGCCGGTTTGTATCCGCGGCCGCAGGTTGATTAATCCGGAAAATCGGGTTAAAAGGGCAGCCTGTGATGTGATTTGCCCGCGGGGGCATTTATTGTCAGGCCGAGGAAAAAAACAGACGTTTTCGCAAAACCGGCTGCTGTTGAATTAAGACTGAAGAATTGAAAATTAAGAATTAAGGTATGCTTTCATTTATATTTATAAATGATCTTTATCCTCAATTCTTAATTATTAATTCATAATTCTTAATTCCAGATTTATCACGGTCTTGCCGGCTAGCGGCATTCTCAAAGTGAAAGGAGGCACGGTATGACAGGCAAGAAGAGGATTCTGATCGTGGATGACGAACCCGACTTCGCGGCCATCGTTCAGGGCAACTTGGAAAAAGAAGGCTTTGAAGTCGAGGTGGCGTACGATGGTGTCGAGGGGCTGGCCAAAGTGAAAGCCAATCCGCCGGATGCGATCGTACTGGATGTTATGATGCCCGAAAAAGACGGCTACGAAGTGTGCAAGGAACTCAAGGCGGACGAACAGTACGCCGATATACCGATTGTATTGCTCACCGCCGTGGCGTCGCACGTATCGTCAACCCGTTATTCCCATGCCGACGGCATGAGCACCGAAGCCGATGACTATCTGCCGAAACCGGCGTCGGCGCAAGATATCACCGAAAGCCTGAAAAGTCTTTTGGATATGTAACCTTAGGGCCGCGGAAGCGGAAAACGATGTCCGGTTTCTCGCAGAGGCGCAAAGATCGCAGAGGTCGCAGAAGAAAATTAAATAGAATTCTGTGCGCCTCTGCGCGGGAAAGATTCCGGTTCATCGAACCGAGGCCGCAACAAGGAGGTCACAATGGCATCTGAGCCCACTGCCCTGGAGCTTGGCAAAAAAAGCATTTTTAAACAAAAGGTCATGGAATTGCTGCCCGAGGGCGGTAATTTAAACCTCTGCCTCACGTGCGGTCTGTGCGCCTCGGGGTGCCCGGCCACCGGCCTGGAGGACATGGACCCGCGCAAATGGCTGCGGCTGGCCTCCCTGGGACTGGACGATGAACTGCTCAATTCACAGTGGGCCTGGATGTGCACCATGTGCCAGCGTTGCGTTTACGTCTGCCCCATGAAAATCGACATCCCGCAACTGACCGTGCATGTGCGCAACAGTTGGCCCAAGGAGAAACAGCCCAAGGGGATTCGCTCTTCTTGCGAGCTGGCCTTGAAAAACGATACCTGCAGCGCCATGGGCACCACGGAAGAAGATTGGCAGTTCGTGGTGGCGGATGTGGCCGAGGAAGTCCGCGAAACACAGCCGGGGTTTGAAGATCTCCAGGCGCCCATGGACAAGCAGGGGGCCTGTTTCTTCCTGAACCAGAACTCCCGTGAGCCGGTCACCGAACCGGATGAAATGGTGCCCCTGTGGAAAATCCTGCACACCGTCGGGGCGGACTGGACATACGGCACCAAGGGCTGGGCCGCTGAAAACTACTGCCTGTTCTGCGCCGATTTTGAAAACTGGGAGCAGATTGTGCGCACCAAGGCCAAGGCCGTGGATGATCTGGGGTGCAAGGTCTGGCTCAATACGGAGTGAGGGCACGAATTCTTCGCAGTCCGGGTCGGACTGAAAAAATTCAACATCGAACATAATTTTGAAATCAAAAGCATTATTGAATACTACGCCCAGTGGATCCGGGAAGGTAAACTCAAGGTCAGTTCCGACTGGAACAAGGACCTGAAGGTCAAATTCACCACCCAGGATCCCTGCCAGCTTGTGCGCAAATCGCTGGGCGATCCCATTGCCGAAGATCTTCGCTTTGTGATCCGCTCGGTGGTCGGTGAGGAAAACTACATCGACATGACGCCGAACCGTTCGAACAACTACTGCTGCGGCGGCGGCGGTGGATTTCTGCAGTCCGGCCTGCCCGAAGCCCGGCGGCACTATGGACGCCTGAAATACGAACAGATCAAGGCCACCGGCGCGCAGTACTGCATAACCCCTTGCCACAACTGTCACGCCCAAATCCACGATCTGAGCGAACATTTTAACGGCGGCTATCACAGCGTTCACCTGTGGACCCTGATCTGTCTGTCCATGGGGATGCTCGGCGAAAACGAGCGCGTCTACCTCGGACCGGAACTGGCGGAGCTGGGACTTTAGCAGCGGGCAAATTTCGATATTGAGAATAAAAACCCTGCTTCAAAGGCTTTGGAGCAGGGTTTTTATTAAACCGGCGACTAAATACGTAAGCCCTCGTCATGCCGGATTTGATCCGGCATCCAGAATTGACGCTTGATTCCGGCGCTCGCCGGAATCACGATTTTAAAGGTATTTTATTGCCGGGTTAAT
>JANQIE010000009.1 GCA_028282295.1 Desulfobacterales bacterium
CGTCATGCCGGACTTGATCCGGCATCCAGAATTGACGCTTGATTCCGGCGTTCGCCGGAATCACAATTTTAAAGGTATTTTATTGCCGGGTTAATATAAGGAGATCAAAATGTCCGGACATGCATTGATCATTGTTGATATGCTCAATGATTTTATCGACACCAAGGGCGCCTTGTTTGCCGGTGCGGGGGCCCGGATAATCGTGCCGTTCATACGGGAAAAGCTGGATGATCATCGTAAAAAGGGAAACGTGATCGTTTTTTTGCAAGATGCACATGCTCAAGGGGATGCGGAGTTTGAAAAATTCCCCCGGCATTGCGTGCAAGGGACCTGGGGCAGTGAGATCATCGCGGAACTTGCCCCCCAAACCGGTGAGCACGTGCTGCCGAAAACCCGTTACAGCGGCTTTTACAACACCCCCCTGGCAAGGATCCTGACCGATGCCCGAATCAACATTGCCGAGGTTGTCGGGGTTTGCACATCGATCTGTGTCATGGATACCGTGGGGGGCCTGGCCAACCGCGATTACATGGTTCGGGTGCCCCGGCAAGGGGTGGCCGATTTTGATCCCCAAATGCACGAATTTGCCATCAGACGCATGGAAAAAATCTACGGAGCCCAGATTATATGACCCCGGACACCCCCATCGGCCCTTTGTTTACCGACTTATACGAACTCACCATGGCGGCCGGTTATTTTGAGCAGGATCTCACCGACGAGGCGACGTTTTCCTTGTTTATACGTCCCCATGCCAAACGCAGTTTTTTTGTGGCGGCCGGCCTGGTCGATGTGTTGGCCGAATTGCAGGCATTTCGATTCAAAGCCGGGGATCTGGCCTATCTGCGAACGACAGGTTTATTCAAGGACGCTTTTCTGGATTTTCTGGAATCCCTCCGGTTTGACGGCACAGTGCGGGCAATGCCGGAAGGGAGCCTGTTTTTTGCCGACGAACCGGTGCTGGAAATCACCGCGCCGATTATCCAGGCGCAGATTTTGGAAACCTACCTGTTGAACACCATCGGCTTTCAAACACTGATCGCCACCAAAGCCGCACGGTGCCGGCAGGCCGCCGGAAAACGCGGTCTGGTCGACTTTGCCCTGCGGCGCACCCAGGGACACTGGGCCGGCCTGCGAACGGCGCGCAGCGCTTATTTAGCCGGGTTTGAGGCCACCAGCAATGTGCTCGCCGGGCAGCATTACGCTATACCGGTTTCCGGCACCATGGCCCATAGCTTTGTCATGGCATTTGCCGATGAGCAGGCGGCCTTTGAAGCATTTGCGCAGACGTTTGCGCATCAAAGCGTTTTTTTGATCGACACCTACGATGTTCTGGAAGGCGCCCGCCGCGCGGCCGAGGTGGGCCTGCAGATGCAGGCCCGCGGCCATACCCTGCGCGGTGTCCGGTTGGATAGCGGGGACATGATCACCCAAAGTCGTCAGGTGCGGGCCATTCTGGATGAGGCCGGACTGCACCATGTGAAGATATTTGCCAGCAGTGGTTTTGATGAATACAAAATCGAAACGCATCTTGAGGCCGGGGCGCGCATCGACGCCTTTGGCGTGGGGACCCGCATGGGCGTGTCCGCCGACGCGCCGTACCTGGATGTGGTCTACAAACTGGTCCGCTTTAAAAACCACGATCTGCGTAAATTGAGTCCCGGTAAAATTACTTTGGCCGGCAGCAAACAGGTGTTTCGGCATCACGACGCCGAGGGCCGTTTTACTGCCGATACCATCGGACTGGCGCAGGAAACCATCCAAAGGGCGCAGCCCCTGCTGACGACCGTCATGCGCAAGGGGGCATTGACAATCCCGCAACCGACGCTAAGCGAGGCTCGGGAGCGTTTTGCCGACAATTTTGATCGCTTGCAGACACAGTACCGGTCAATTCACACCGCTCAAACCTACCCGGTAAAGATCAGCGCCAAATTGGCGGCTTTGCAAAAAAATAAATTATTTTTGCGCGAGCCCTAAATCGGCCTTTGTGGCGCCGCAGGCCAACCCCCTGCAAATTTAATTATCGTGCCTGTATGAAATGCCCCCTTCATATTGGCTAAATAGCTTATCAACTCACCTATTTCTTCAGGTTCGCCAAGCCGACCTGCCGGTACAACCTCGCTTATGAACTTTTTGCCGATTGGATTGTCTATAAATTGGGCTTTTGGAAAATAGGCTTCACTATATAAGTAATTGGGAGCTATTGCATTCACTGGAATTCCAAAAGGAGCTAGATCAAGACTTAATGATTTAACCAACGCATTCGCTCCATCGCGAGCAATGTCGGGAATTGCACCACCCGGCAAAGGAAGTTCGGTGCGGCACGATGTGATCATTATTACATTTCCACACTTCTGTTTTTTTAGCCTTGGAATTGCTGCCTGCATTATTCTAAATGGATAGACCAATACATTCTCAATCGTTGCCCTTAAGTCTTCGACATTTGCTTCTTCAACAGGAACATGTATCGCAGGATAAGTATCGTTGCTTACAAGAACATCAACCATTGCATAATGATTCCATGCATGCTGAATGAGTTCCGCTGGATTTTGAAGATTTAAAGGAACGGTTCCAGGATTATTTGCTTCATATTCCTCTTGCCTATTTGCATCTTTAAAGGCGGGATCTTGAGCCAACACCTCATATCCGTCGCCCACAAGAGCTTTAACCGCAGGTGGGCCAACATAGTCCAAGACATTTGTAACCAGAGCGATTTTTTTATTCATAATACACTCCCCCAGGATGATGTTATCGTTTAAAGAAAGATTAAGACGCCTAATATGCTGGTGTGAGTCGCGCGGCCATGCCGCGCGTCCCGCCAAGCAGCTTGGTTAGGGGGTATAGATGGATGCACCTTATGAAAAATTTCTTAAACGGCCTAAAGCATATTTCCCACGCGCCGCAACCGAAGGAAAGGGGTCTCTTGAAAGCGATTCTGCGAATTTGATGGATTTTGCTTCAATTGATTTTAATTCCCGAATAAGGGTATCGTCGGCAACACGGCGAACCACAGGTGATCGATCATTTACCGCCAATTTTAAGATATCCACTAAAGGGTTTGCAACAGATAAAGGACGCTCACGAAGTAATGGTTCGAACCGGCCTTTGCAATATTGTTTGTCTATCCATTTCCATTGTTGCCCGGCAACCCAGACCACTTTTTTCTCAAACAGGCATCGATACGCTTTTGCCCGCACCGATGGTTGAATCGCGTTTACTGCGATCTCATGAATATAGCTATCTATCGCCCATCCGGAAATAGTAGGTTTTGGTTCCTGGCAAGGCCCGAGCATTTTTAAAACCGCAGGCATAGCGCGCTACTGCCGAGGATTTAAAAAATGCGAGAACGCCGCCAGGGGCCGAAAGATGCTATTTCCGGATGGACACTATCTAATGAATCAGCACGTCCAGCCTGCGTCAAAATCGCTGCCATGGGTCCTGATGTAGCCAAAATAACCCTTGACTTAAGAGAAAGAGATACTTCTTCGATTGTTGTGATCTCAATTAACTTTTGCCTATCAAGAGCCTCCAGCCGTCCCCAAGAAGTCCAATACGGTAATGTGACACATAAAACGTCAACCACGTGTGCAGGATTTGAGTTTTGTGCAATTTTTATAAGCGTTTCACGGGCGGCTTCTCTTACTTGAGGTACCCAATCGTTGAGGCGGCGTACAGCTAAAGCCAGGAAAAAACTATTGGGAGCAGCTCCAGATATTGTGCGTAGTGTTCTTTCTCGCTTGTATCCATCCCCACTACATAAATCAATCCACGTGAGAAAGGGTGATGGCCGCTCCCAAAATTTCCACTTAGGAGATTCAGAAGCGTCCATCGCTTTATAAAACTCCCAACGCAGCAATCGCTCCCAATAATCCAAATTTTTTAATGGTAGATGCGAGGTTGCATCCACCAGTAACGACATATCGCCAATTACTTTGCAACTATCATTAATAGAATTCGCAAATGACCCTACCGCCGACAAAATTTTTGCCTCAAGTTCCAATTGTTGCGGCATTGAAAGTTTACCTCCTAACGCCGTGAATATCACGGGTCGCCCGAATTCGCTTTGTCAGATACTTTCAGTTTCTAAAGCGTATCATCACTTAGAAAATGTACTCGATCACCTGGTCTGACCCGATTATTAGGACTGAGCCTTTGGAAAATCCATTCTTTGATACAATTAAGGCTCACGGAGTTACAAAGTGGCGAAGGGTGCCAAATGGTGACAGGTTGTGGTGAACTTCACAAACTCCGGCAGCTACTGCGGCAATTTAGACCTACTGAATTACAGTTAATCCTTTTATACTATTTACAAAACTATCATCTTCAAACAGGTTGTCATTATAATTTAGCGACTCTAAAGCCGGTAATGTTCGTATCGGACCAAGATCCGTAATTTTATTTTCATGGCAGTATAATGTTTTCAGAGTTTTCAGGTGTTTCAATGGCTCTATACTCTCGATTGAATTATCCCAGCAATATAACTCTTCAAGATTCTGACACTGTTCAATACCATCTATTTCACTAAGGTTATTATCCGTAATATTTAAAAATTTTAAACAAGGTTTATTACCAAGGCCATTTAGATTGTTGAGCCTATTAAGGTATAAATTGAGAGACCGTATTTTTGATAGTTGCTTCAAAGGGCTTAGATCATCAATTAGGTTACCTTGCAAATCAATTATTTCTAAGTGCTTCAATGACTGAAATACATGGATATTTTTGAGGTTATTAAAGCTAAGATCTATTTCAACAAGTCGGTCATGTCTAATTAACCCTGATAAATCTTCAAATGAAAATCCTACTAATGTAACTCGCTTCAAATTGTAAAAAAGCTCCAAGCCTGAAGTGTCAGTGAGATCGCAACTATTATAGAGACAATCTGTCTTCAGGGTTTTCTTAATTTCCAATGAATCATGGCTAAAAATTGAATCAAAATTTGACGGCGCGCCAGTTTTTGATTCTATATATATATTCAGAATTTTTTTCCAATCACTAGAAAGCATTTTTTTCAGAGGCCTAGCGTATTTCTCAGCGGTGAAAAGCCCGAGCCCGCTGAAGAAAAAGTTGGTCGATATCCTTTAATTTATTTTCGCGACTATAACTAAAATTAAGGTGCCAATTGCACCAATTTAGGGTTTCGAATACTGCTATTTGCAGTCCACCTGAGCTGACGGCCTTTGGCATTTCGCAGAAGCGTTTTAAACTGAGTACCGATATCTATGAGTTTGACAACTTTTTTCTTGCTACCATCATTTTTTTTCCTTATTTCGTGGTAGCGCTGATTCCAACGAAAAATGCTTTCACCCACATAGCGTTGGAGGT
>JANQIE010000058.1 GCA_028282295.1 Desulfobacterales bacterium
GTTCTCGCATTTTTAAAATCCTCGACATAGCCTGCTATGCCTGCGGTTTTAAAAATGCTCGGGCCTTGCCAGGAACCAAAATCTACTATTTCCGGATGGACACGAGCAAAGGCGGGTTTTCGTTGCAATCCTCAAATACGTCCAGGCATTCAAGTTTGCCCCCCTTCATAGACCACGGCCAGAATGACGGCCCTGTCCTTTTGGGCTGAAAGTAAATGGGGCGTGGTGGAAAGATAATACGCACTGTCACCCGGTTCGAGTTCAAACAGATCGTCGCCGATTTTAAGCACCACGATCCCTTCCATGACATAAATGAACTCCTCACCGTCATGGACCGACATCTCCTCGTCCGGCACCTGTTCAAGCTGCACTAAAAGCGCCTCCATGTGACGCCCCTTCACCTCCGAGGCCAAGCTCTTGTAAACGTAAAGTTGCTGTTGGCCGGTCTTGCTGGTGGAGCGTGAAATCACCTTCTGCTCGCTTTTGCGGGTGACCGTGTAAAGCTGCTTGCCCACACCGGAGAGCAGGCGGCCGAACGCGCTGTCCAGCGCCTTGGACAGTTTAAGCACGGTGCCGAGCTGCGGTTTGACCTGGTTCTGCTCGATCTTGGCCAGCAGATCGATTTCAAACCCGGTCAGGTTGGAAAGTTCTTCCAATGACAATCCTTTTTCGCGGCGGATTTTGGCGATCCGCGCGCCCACCTCGTCAACACCCTCCTGAGACGGCTGATCGATGGTGCCGGTCAACTCTTCAAAGTAGTCCACATTGATGTGGGGTGTGTCTTTCTTTTTCTCCATGAATCAGCCCCCTGGGTTTAATCTTCGCATGCGCCCCTGTCTGGGTAGGGCATAAAAACAAAATACTCTCGGATGAGACTTCACTCGTGCCCATCCGGAAATAGCATCTTTTGGCCCCCAGCGGCGTTCTCGCATTTTTAAAATAATGGCGGAGCCATTCACGTTCTTGCGACATAGACCGCTATGCCTGCGGTTTTAAAAATACTCGGGCCTTGCCGGGAACCAAATTCTACTATTTCCGGATGGGCACTTGCTATTTGATAGTCTCACTTACGCACAATATTTTTCCGGCAACACCGCCTGTGGCGCCCAGTCGGACGGCATTTGTTGACCGGCGGCCTCGCCGAGTTTTTCCTTGCGTTTTTTCAGGCCGGGACGGGCGTATTTCATGTGGCCCTCTGTCAAGGTGCGGCCGTTGATTGCCGCTTCACTGCGCAACCGGTGGCCCACGGTGCGCTCCATCTGGCGGCCCAGCCAAAGAATCCGGTCGACGTCGTAACCGTGCGCGATCCCCATTTCATCGACCTGCACCAATAGATCTTCCAGGCACATCAGCCCCACATAACGCGGATCGTCGTAGTAGTAGTCACCGGTTCCTTTCACCGGACAATCATCAAGAAAATTAGCCGGTTGACCGCCCATGCCGCCCAAGGTGGCCTCGAAATTGATGATACCGGCCTGCATGGCGGCCAGGGCCGATGCCGCCGCAACCCGCTTGGTTTCATGAAAATGGGCGATGTGCAGCCGCGGGTCCGGGATTTCGTCGAGGATCATGGAGAAATACCGGTAGACATCCGGGGCCGAGGCACTGCCGTCGTGATCGGCATGCTCGACATCGTGCGCGCCGATCTCCAGCCAGCGCTTGGTAAACTCCACCGCGTCCTTCATGTCGGTGGCCCCGCCGATGGGGCTGCCCCAAATCGTGCTGACCGTGCCGCACATGACCATGCCGGCATCGTTGCATTTCTGGATGCACCGCTCCGACTCCTTCCAGTATTCGGGCAGCGTGCAGCCGGAGTTGGCAAAGTGATGCTCTTCTTCGGTGGAGACCATCATCAACAACCGGTCCGGCCCAATGCCCTGCTTGCGCAGTTCGATCGCCCGATC
The DNA here is from genome assembly GCA_028282295.1 of Desulfobacterales bacterium. GTDB lineage: Bacteria > Desulfobacterota > Desulfobacteria > Desulfobacterales > JANQIE01 > JANQIE01. The sequence continues at coordinate 1,905 of JANQIE010000058.1, forward strand.
CACGGCACCCTCGCGGATGGTGATCGCCGTCAACACCAGATCGTCGTAATTGACCCCCTTGCGGGCGCAACGTTTTTTAAACCGCTCGCTACGCAGATGCGTGAGCAGACTCTTTGCATCCTCAAACTGCGGCATCAAATAGGGATTACCTAAATTCGTCACCTCAATGTGCCGGCAACCCGCAAAAATCAACTCCTCCAGATAGAATATTTTCGCCCGGGTGGAGATAAACTTTTCCAGGTGTTGCAAACCGTCGCGAATGGTGATGTCGCCGATAGTAACCTTTTTGGGCATGCGCGGAAAAATCTTCCAATAATCGTATTCAGTCATTGAAATTATCTCCTTTCGTTGCGAAACAATTATTATAACAATTAAGAATTAAGGTATTCTATCAAATATTAAACCGGCGACTAAATATACAAACCTTCGTCATGCCGGACTTGATCCGGCATCCAGAATTGACGTTTGATTCCGGCGCTCGCCGGAATCACAACTTTAAAGGTATTTTATTGCCGGGTTAATATATATGACTTTAATCCACAATTCCTAATTCTTAATTCTCCCTACTTTCCTTTGTACACCGGTTTGCGTTTCTCCCGAAAGGCCGCCAATCCCTCCAGCCGGTCTTGTGTGGGGATGGTTACCCAATAGGCGTTCGACTCGATGGCCAGACCCGTGGCCAGATCGGTCTCCATGCCGTGGTTGATGGCGTATTTGGCCTGTTCGATGGCGACCGGACCGGTTTCGCAAATCATGGCGGCCATCTCCAGACAGGCCCCGAGCAGTTTTTCCCGGGGACAGACCCGGTTGACCAGGCCGATGTCCAATGCTTCCGGTGCGCCCACGCGACGGCCGGTGAAGATCAGTTCCTTGGCTTTGCCCTTGCCGATCAGGCGCGGCAGGCGTTGGGTGCCGCCGGCGCCGGGGATGATGGCCAGACGCGTTTCCGTCAATCCCATGGTGGCGGTTTCCGCGGCAATGCGAATATCTCCGACAAGGGCCAACTCGGTGCCGCCGCCGAAAGCAAAGCCGTTGACTGCCACCAAAACCGGTTTGTTCAGGTTTTCGATGGCGGTGAACAGGTTGCGTATCGTGAAGATGAATTCCTTGACCTGTTGTTCGGAAAGACCGGCACGCTCCTTCAAATCGGCGCCCGCACAAAAGGCCTTGTCGCCGGCGCCGGTGATAATAACGACGCGAATATCAGTGCGAAACCGCACCTTGTCGATTTGATCCCGCATGGCGTGCAGCAGGGCGAAATTCAATGCGTTCATGACTGCCGGGCGGTTCAGGGTCAGTATCAGTACCTGGTCTTTTTCTTCAACCCCTAACACGTTTTCTTGCCCCATGGTTTTCTCCTGTGTGGTCTCAACACCCGATGTACCGGGATATGACGATGCGTTGCACTTCCGAGGTGCCTTCACCAATATCGAGCAGTTTTTGATCGCGGTAAAAACGTTCCACGCCGTAGTCTTTCATCAAACCGTACCCGCCGTGGATCTGAACGGCGTGATTGGTCACCCGGCCCATCAATTCGCTGCAATACAGCTTGGCCATGGCCGCGTGCTTTTCAAAGGGCCGTTTTTTATCCTTCAACCAGCAGGCTTTGTAAAGCAGATTGCGGGCGCATTCGATTTCCAGCGCACAATCGGCCAATTTAAAGGCGACCGCCTGGAATTTGGAGATCGGCTGGCCGAATTGTTCGCGCTGCTTGGCGTATTTCAAACCCATTTCATAGGCGCCTTGAGCACCGCCCAGGCCCATGGCGCCGATCGAAAGCCGGCCGCCGTCCAGGGTTTTGAGCATCTGGTGAAAGCCGTCGCCCGGCTTGCCAAGAATATTCTCCTTGGGAATCCGCACATCATCGAAATACAGCTCGGCGGTGTTGGATGAGCGCCACATCATCTTTTTCTTCATTTCCACCGCCTTGAATCCGCGGGTGCCGTGCTCGACCAGAAAGCAGGTGTACTCCGGCCGGCCGTTGGGCTGCGTGCCGGTAACCGCCTGCACGGTAACGCCCAACGCCAAGTCACAGGCGGCGTTGGTGATAAATATCTTCGACCCGTTGAGCACCCACGCGTTACCGTCGGCAACCGCGGTGGTCTTGCTGCCGCCGGCGTCACTGCCCGCAGTGGGTTCGGTCAAACCGAACCCCCACAGGGCCTCACCCGAGCATAACTTGGGAAGGTATTTCTTTTTTTGGGCCTTGGTGCCGAAGTAGAATAACGGGCCGATGCCGAGGGAGTTGGCGGCGGCAATCGTGGCCGCCTGGGAACCGTCGATGCGGGCGATTTCCTCAACGGCGATAATATAGGAAAGGTAGTCCAGGGCCTGACCGTCAAAGTCTTCCGAAACGAACATACCGAACAGGCCGATTTCACCCATTTTGCGGGTTAAATCGGCTGAAAAAATTTCCTGTTCATCCAGGTCCGCGGCCACCGGTGCGATTTCACTCTGGGCGAATTTTCGCACCTCCTTGCGAATCATCTCTTGCTCTTTCGACAAATCAAAATCCAAGCAGACCTCCTTTTGCTACCGGGCTGCAAGCAGCCGACAAATCGAAAAGGTTCACAGGCACCGCTTGAGCGGCGGTTGCCCGATTAAGTCAACTGAAGTGTTATGTGGCAGGGTGCCTGACGGCATCAGGGGCGTCGGTGTGAGAAAACAACTCATATGGCGTCTTTGGTTTTCAGGCCCTGGTTGCGAGCACCCGTGAAACGGCCGCCTATCGCGAACGGCATTGGCGGCCAATATTCTGAGCGAGCGCTCAATCAAAGATGTTTCAAACCTATAACCCGCCCTCCTGTTTGTCAACAGTTTTCTCAAAAGACCGCCAGCCGGGTGTCCGAACAGGGTGCTCCTTGGGTCCGGCCCACAAAAACATTGACATCGGCAACAACAGCCCCTAACATTGAGCGAGCGCTCATTCAGGCAATCACACCTGTCATTTCTTTTGTCGGGGAAAAAAGACGACTACCGGCACTCCACCGACTGATTGCCGCAAAAACAAAGGCCAAGCATGCCACCAAACAGACCCCCAAATATACCCAAGGATCAGACGCGCACCAAAGACATTCCCACGCAAATCAAAGACATGGATCTGGTTGAACGCCGCCGCCGCCAGATCGTGGATGCAGCGGTGCAACTGTTCATTGAACACGGGTTTCACAAGACCACCACCCGTCAGATTGCCAGAGCCGCCGGCTTTTCCATCGGCTCGCTGTATGAATACGTCGCCTCCAAGGAGGATGTTTTATATTTGGTATGCGACGCCATTCACGCTGAAATCGAAAAAGGCGTGGCCGCCGCCATGGACCGCGCCGGCAGTGGCCGCGACGCCCTGGCGGCGGTGATCCGCGAGTACTTTCTGGTGTGTCACAAGTGGCGCGAGCAACTGTTGGTGATCTACCAGGAGACCCAATCGTTGCCGAATCAGTGGCGTAAAAAGGTACTGGAAAACGAGGTGCGCATCACCGGCCTGTTCGTCAGGGTGCTGGCGCGTCTGGTGGAATCGGGCGAGTTTCCGAATATCGATTCAAACTCCATTGAACTGCTGGCCCACAACATTTCGGTGCTCGGTCACATGTGGACCTTTCGCCGCTGGTTCCTGGGGCGCCATTATAGTATCGAGGACTATATTCAGTTTCAGACCGATTTCATACTCGGTTTTACCACCGGGCCGCAAACCGCCCGGCCCGTTGAAGATGTTGAGAATTAAAATTGGAAACTTGCAACTCAATGCCAGTAACTTAAGGCGGTGGCTCAGGGCTTTAGCCCATAGCCGTCAAGCTGAGAAAAAATGAATAACATTGAGCACAATTGCATGTCGAAGCCTGACAACAACACGTAGGCATTTTTGCGATATCTCCCGGATTCCCGCCTGCGCGGGAATGACGCCTGGACACGACGGGGCAAAACCTACGTCGTCATTCCCGCGCAGGCGGGAATCCAGAAAATGTCCCTAAATGCGCACATTGCTCGTTCCGGCGGCTCGCCGCAACGCAAGGGCGTTTTACAAATGGCGGCTACAGGCAAAAGCCCTGAACCACTGTCTTTAAGTCAATGACATTGACTTAAAACTTGAAATTCGAAACTTGGGCGCGGATTCATTGTAGGAGCGGCGTCCCGCCGCGATTAAAACCGGTCATGACGTGCACAAATCGCGGCGAGACGCCGCTCCTGCAAGTAATCTGCATCCACCCAGTTTCCAATTTCAAGTTTCCAATTTCAAATTTCAAACTGCCGCCACAAGGAGGGGCCATGACTGCTGCCACCGAAGTTTACCAGCCCAGGAACGCCATCCGTGTCGTCACGGCGACTTCGCTGTTCGACGGTCACGACGCATCCATCAATATCATGCGCCGCATTCTGCAAAGCACCGGGGTGGAGGTCATCCACCTGGGACACAACCGCTCGGTGCGTGAGATCGTTGCTGCGGCCATCCAGGAGGATGCCCAGGGGGTGGCGGTGTCCAGCTACCAGGGTGGTCATGTGGAGTTTTTCAAATATATGATCGACCTGCTCCGGGCCAATGGCGGGCCGCAAATCAAGGTGTTCGGCGGCGGCGGCGGGGTTATTGTCCCGGCGGAGATCAGCGAATTGGAAGCTTACGGCGTCACCAGGATTTACACGCCCGAAGACGGCGCCCGCATGGGGCTTCAGGGCATCGTCAACCATATGGTGCAGGCCCTCGATTTTTCGCCTCTGGCCGATTCGCCCGCACCGCCGCAGCAACTCGATCCTCACAACCCGCATCATATCGCCCGCATGATTTCCGCTGTGGAACATGCCAAAGCCTCGGAAAACGGCCATCTGGCGAAATTGCGGGCCGCATTGCAGGCGCCGGGCACCGAGCGCCGGATACCGGTGGTCGGCATCACCGGAACCGGCGGGGCCGGCAAATCGTCGCTGACCGATGAATTGATTTTACGCTTACTGCACGACTTCAAGGATCTGCGCATCGGGATCGTGAGCTGCGATCCGACCCGCCGCAAGACCGGCGGCGCGCTGCTGGGCGACCGCATTCGCATGAATGCCATCAACAATAAACGGATCTACATGCGATCGCTGGCCACCCGGCGGTCGCATACCGAGGTGCCCGACACCCTGCCCGAAGCGGTACAGGTGCTCAAGGCGGCCGGCTACGATCTGATCATCGCGGAAACCGCCGGTATCGGCCAGGGCGATTCCAACATCATCGATCTGGTCGATATCTCCATGTATGTCATGACCAGCGAATTCGGTGCGGCCTCGCAACTGGAGAAGATCGACATGCTCGACTATGCCGATCTGGTGGTGGTGAACAAGTATGAAAAACGCGGCGGGGAAGACGCCGTGCGGGATGTGCGCAAACAGATGCAGCGCAACCGGCGGGTCTTTGACCAACCGCCGGAAGCGATGCCGGTGTACGGCACCATTGCTTCCAAATTCAATGACGACGGGGTCACCGCCCTGTATCACGCCCTGTTGCGGGAAATCGCCGCCAGAACCGGAGTCACCCTGGATTGCGATCGCCCCAGGCCTGCCAACAGATCGTCCACTTCCAAGACGATCATCATTCCGCCCGAACGCATCCGCTATCTGGCCGATATTGCGGCCACGGTGCGAGCTTACCACGAGCAGACCACCCGGCAGGCTGAGGCCGTGCGCAAACACTGGCACTACAAACAGACTTATCTGAGTTTGCAAAACGAATACACCGATGTGGAAACCGGTGTGATGCTCGATCGTTTGCGCGAAGAAATCGGTCAAGCCGACGGCGACCTGACCGACGACACCAAGGCGGTGCTGAAAAACTGGCAGGCGATTAAAAGCGCCTACAGCGGCGAAGAACTGGTCTATAGGGTGCGCGACAAAGAGATCCGCGTGCCCTTGTTTTCCGAATCGCTGTCCCATATCCGCATCCCCAAAATCGTCCTGCCGCCGTTTCAGGACCCGGCCCAGATCTACCGCTGGATGCGCGAGGAGAATATCCCCGGCCACTTTCCCTATACTGCGGGCGTCTTCCCGCTAAAGCGGGTGGATGAGGATCCGACCCGCATGTTTGCCGGTGAAGGCGACCCGGCCCGCACCAACCGCCGGTTCAAACTGTTGTCTTCCGGCTATCCGGCCAAGCGGCTGTCCACGGCCTTTGATTCGGTCACCTTGTACGGCTACGACCCGGACCGCCGGCCGGACATCTACGGCAAGGTCGGCACCTCCGGGGTGAGCATTTGCACCCTGGACGATGTCAAGGTGCTCTACGACGGTTTTGACCTGTGCGCCCCCAACACCTCGGTGTCCATGACCATCAACGGACCGGCGCCCATGATCCTGGCCATGTTTTTCAACGCGGCCATCGACCAGCAGGCCGACCGGTTCAAAGCCGAGTTCAAGCGCGAGCCGGACGCCGAGGAATATCAAAAAATCAAAAGCCGCGCCCTGACGAGCGTGCGCGGCACGGTGCAGGCCGATATTTTAAAGGAAGACCAGGGCCAGAACACCTGTATTTTCTCCATCGACTTTGCTCTGAAAATGATGGGCGATATCCAGCAGTACTTCATCGACAATGAGGTGCGCAATTTCTACTCGGTGTCGATCTCCGGTTACCACATTGCCGAGGCCGGCGCCAACCCGATCACCCAACTGGCCCTGACCCTGGCCAACGGATTTACCTATGTGGAGTACTACCTGTCGCGGGGCATGCCCATCGACAGTTTCGGCCCCAACCTGTCGTTTTTCTTCTCCAACGGCATGGACCCGGAATACACGGTCATCGGCCGGGTGGCCCGCCGTATCTGGGCCATTGCCATGCGCGACCGCTACCAGGGCTCCGAACGCAGTCAGATGCTCAAATACCACATCCAGACCTCCGGCCGTTCCCTGCACAGCCAGGACATCCAGCTCAACGACATCCGCACCACCCTGCAGGCGCTGTGCGCAGTTTACGACAACTGCAACAGCCTGCACACCAACGCGTTTGACGAGGCGATCACCACCCCGAGCAACGAATCGGTGCGCCGGGCCCTGGCGATCCAGTTGATCATCAACCGGGAATGGGGGCTGGCAAACAATGAAAACATGAACCAGGGCAGCTTCATCGTCGAGGAGTTGACCCGTCTGGTTGAAGAGGCGGTGCTGATGGAGTTTGACCGCATCACCGAACGCGGCGGGGTGTTGGGCGCCATGGAGACCGGCTACCAGCGCAGCAAAATCCAGGAAGAATCGATGTACTACGAGGCGTTGAAACACACCGGCGCGCTACCGGTCATCGGGGTCAACACGTTCCGGGACCCGGATGCCCATCCGGAAGAGATGGCCGACAGCCTCGAACTGGCACGGGCCACGGAAGCGGAAAAAGAATCGCAGCTCACCCGGCTGCAGGCCTTCAAGCAGCGCAACGCCGACAAGGCCCGCCACGCCCTGAAGCGTCTGCAGCAGGTCGCCCTGTCGGGTGACAACATTTTTGCCGAGTTGATGGAGACCGTTCGCCATTGCAGTCTGGGGCAGATCACGCAGGCCCTTTATGATGTGGGGGGGCAGTATCGGCGCAATATGTAGGGCGCGCTCGTATCGGAAATTATGAATTATGAATTATGAATTATGAATTAAAAATTAAGAATTGTGGATGGTGGTCATTTATATATTGGCAGCTCAGTCTGGTGGGCATGGCCCACCCTGCCCGGCGGCAAGTTGTGCTTGATTAATTTCGCGGCGATGATACGAATAATCAAATTGCAATGATTCATGAACCTGAAAGGAGAATTTAATGCACGAAGCAGTGATTGTGAGTGCCGCGCGCACCGCGCTGGGTAATTTCAACGGCTCGCTGGCGTCCGTCGGCGCTATCGACCTGGGCGCCATTGCCATCACCGAGGCGATCAAACGCGCCGGGATAGAAAAAGAAGCGGTCAATGAAGTGATCATGGGGCAGGTGCTGCCCTGTGGCTACGGCCAGAACCCGGCCAAGCAGGCGGCGATCAAAGCCGGTCTGCCCTGGGAGGCCGAGAGCATCACCGTGAACAAGGTCTGCGGTTCAGGACTGAAAGCCGTCATGCTGGCGGCCCAGGCCGTGCAGTTGGGCGACGCCGAGGTGGTGGTGGCCGGCGGCATGGAAAACATGAGCATGGCGCCCTACTATCTGGAAAAGGCGCGTTTCGGCTACCGCATGGGCAACGGCCAGTTGCAGGATCACATGGTGCATGACGGCTTGTGGGATATTGTCAACGACTTTCACATGGGCATGTCCAACGAGCTGTGCGCGGAAAAATACGAGGTGAGCCGCGAGGACCAGGATCGCTATGCGGCCGAGTCCTACCGGCGTGCCCTGGCAGCCATCGAATCCGGCAGGTTCAAGGACGAAATCGTGCCGGTGAGCATTCCTCAGCGCAAGGGCGATCCCAAGGTCTTCGATCAGGATGAATGCCCCCGGCCGACTTCCTACGATGCGCTGGCCGGCATGCGGCCGGCATTCAAGAAAAACGGCACCGGCACGGCCGGCAATGCCTCGATCATCAGCGACGGGGCCGCCGCCGTGGTGGTGATGTCCCGCGAGAAAGCTGATGCCTTAGGGTGCACGGTCATGGCCACCATCGGCGCCCAGGCGTCTTACGGCATCGACATGAAATATGTACTGGTGGCGCCCATCTGGGCGGTGCCCAAATGTTTGGCAAAAGAAGGAATCAGCCGGGACGACATCGACCTGTACGAAATCAACGAAGCCTTTAGCGGCTCAACCCTGGGGGTTTTGAAGGAACTGCAACTCGATCCGGCCAAGGTCAACGTCAACGGCGGCAGCGTGGCCCTGGGGCACCCCATCGGCGCCAGCGGTTGCCGGGTGCTGGTCACCCTTTTACATGAAATGATTCGTCAGGAGAAAAAGTACGGGCTGGCGTCGCTGTGTCTGGGCGGCGGTGAAGCCGTGGCGTTGATCGTCAAACGCTGATAATTTTGTTGTCGCGGCGGCATCCCGCCGTGAAGAAAAAAACAAAAGGAGGACCAATGAATATCAAAACGTTCGGCGTCGTCGGCGCCGGTCAGATGGGCGCCGGCATTGCCCAGGTCGCCGCGGCAAGCGGCCTTAACGTCATATTGAACGACATCGACAGCGCGTTGGTTGAACGCGGCCTGGGCGGCATCGCCAAATTCCTGGAGCGCAGTGTGGCCAAGGGTAAACTTGCACCGGCCGACAAGGATGCCATTGTCGACCGGATTCAGGCCAGCACCGACCTGGCCGATTTCGCCCAGGCCGATTACGTGGTGGAAGCGGCCACGGAAAATGAAGCGATCAAGTTTGAAATCTTCAAAAAACTCGATGCGGTCTGCCCGGCACACGCTATTTTGGGCACCAACACGTCCTCGATTCCCATCGGACGCATCGCTGCGCAGACCAGGCGACCGGAAAAGGTCATCGGCATGCATTTCATGAACCCGGTGCCGCTGATGAAACTGGTGGAGATCATTCGCGGGATCGCCACGGCCGAAAAGACGTTCAACATCACCCGGGAACTGGCCGAAATGTTCGGCAAGACCCCGGCCGAAGCCAACGACTTTCCCGGTTTTATCTCCAACCGGATTTTAATGCCGATGATCAACGAAGCGGTGTTCTGCCTCTACCATGGCGTCGGCAACCGTGAAGCCATCGACACGGTCATGAAGCTGGGCATGAACCACCCCATGGGTCCTTTGGCCCTGGCCGATTTGATCGGCCTGGATACCTGCCTGGCGATCATGGAGACCCTCTACGAGGGGTTCAAGGATTCCAAGTACCGCCCCTGCCCGCTGCTGCGCAAATACGTGGAAGCCGGCTGGCTGGGCAAAAAAACCGGACGCGGGTTTTATGAGTATTGATTCGTAAATAAATGAGGAGGCACCATGCCGCGCAAAAAGTCCCGAGCGCTGGACCAGCCGCTTGAACCGATCGGCAAGACCATCAAAAAGGCGCGCACCGATAAAAAACTGACTCTGGATCAGGTGGCCAATGAAACCGGTTGCAGCACGGCTTACCTGAAGCAGATCGAAGCCGGCAAGGCAAAGCCGCCGGTGGGGACATTGCTGCGCATTGCCCGCGCCCTGCAGATCGATTCCGGGTACCTGTTAAGGGAGCAGCAGGCCACCCTGAGCGAGCGGGTCAAGGCCTTTTCCAAGCGAACCGACAACTACGCCTACACCACGTTGACCCCCGGCGCCGAAAACAAGCACCTCAAGGCGTTTCGGGTGGTCATCGAGGCCGGCCAGGCACACAAAGGCGTCAGCTATCAGCACGAAGGCGAAGAGTTTGTCTACGTGCTGACCGGCGACATCGAAGTGATGGTGGGCGACCATGTCAACCGCCTCGGGCCGGGGGATTCGCTGCACTTTAACTCCGGCATCCAGCATCACCTTAAAAACAACGGTGACAGTGACGCCGAGTTGCTGGTGGTCATCTACAATCCATAGCGAGTGTCCACCCGGAAATAGCATCTTTTAGCCCAGGCCGGCGTTCTCACGAATTTGAAATAATGGCGCAGCCATTCATGTTTTTGCGACGTAGCCTTGCTACGCCTGCGGTTTCAAATTCGCTGCGGCCCTGGCCTGAACCAAAATCTGCTATTTCTGGATGGACACTGGCGAATCATGAGAGCAAGTGTCATTCACAAAACGACAAAAACCTCAATTCCCAATTCTTAACTCAATGTCACTAACTTAAACAATTCGATGAGTCGAAGAGATGTCGCGCAGGGCTTTAAGCCCATAGCCGTCAAATTAAGAAAAAATGAATAACAATTGAGCACAATTGCATGTCGAAGCCAGACAACAATACTTAGGCATTTTTGCGATATCTCCTGGATTCCCGCCTGCGCGGGAATGACGCCTGAACACGACGGGGCAGAACCTACGTCGTCATTCCCGCGCAGGCGGGAATCCAGAAAATGTCCCTAAATGCGTACATTGCTCGTTCCGGCGGCCCGCCGCAACGTAAGGGCGTTTTACAAATGTCGGCTACAGGCAAAAGCCCTGAACCACTGCCTTAAGTTAATGACATTGATTCTTAACCCATAATTCTTAATTGCCTTTTTGGGGTGTTTTATGTCGATCAAACTCACCGACGAACAGTTGATGATCCAAAGCATGGTGCGCGACTTTGCCCGCGATGTGGTGGCGGCCGAGGCCATGCAGCGCGACAAAACCAAGACCTTTCCCGCCGATATCCTGCAAGCCATGGGCGAACTGGGGTTGATGGGCATGATGGTGCCGCCGGAATTCGGCGGCAGCGGAGCAGATACGGTCAGCTACGTGCTGGCGTTGTCTGAAATCGCCTATGCCTGCGCGTCCACGGCGGTGGTGATGTCGGTGCAAAATTCCATCGTGTGTGAAAGCCTGCTTAATTTCGGCACCGACGAACAGAAGCAACGCCTGCTACCGCCGCTGGCCCGGGGGCAGGCCATCGGCGCCTTTGCCCTTACCGAGCCCAACGCCGGGTCCGATCCGGTGCGGCAATCGGCCAAGGCGGTGCGCGATGGGGATCACTATGTCATCAACGGCACCAAACGCTTTATCACTTCAGGTAAAAACGCCGACACGGTGATTGTGACCGCCAAGACCGACGACGCCGCACGGCACAAAGGCATCAGCGCCTTTGTGGTGGGCAAGGACAATCCGGGCCTGATTGTCGGGCCGGAGGAAGACAAAATGGGTCTGCGGGCTTCAGACACCACCGATTTGATATTCGAGGATTGCCGGGTACCGGCGGCAGACCGGCTGGGCGATGAAGGGGCCGGATTCAAGATTTCCATGCAAGGGCTGGACGGCGGACGCATCGGCATCGCCGCCCAGTCGATCGGTGTGGCCCAGGCCGCCCTGGACGCGGCGGTGACTTACGCCAAGGCCAGGGAACAGTTCGGTCAGGCCATTTCCAAATTTCAGGGCCTGCGCTGGATGCTGGCCGACATGGTCACGCAGATCGAGGCATCCCGGCAACTGACGTTTTCGGCCGCCGCCATGAAAGATCGCGGCGAAAACTACTCGATGCAAGCGTCCATGGCCAAACTGTTCGCCTCGGAAATGGTCAACCGCATCACCGCCACGGCCCTGCAAATCCACGGCGGTTACGGCTTCACCAAGGAATACCCGGTGGAGCGGTTCTACCGCGACGCCCGGGTGTTCACGATTTACGAGGGCACCTCCGAAATCCAGCGGGTGGTCATTTCCAATCATCTGCTCAACGACAAACGCGTACCGTAACCGGATGATCCCTTAGGGGAGACTGTGGCAAAAAGCCAGCACAATATTATAGAAATCCGCGCATGCGTCGATAACTAGTTTGTGTTCATCCGGAAATGGTAGCTTTGGGTCCCGGCAAGGCCCGCGCATTTTTAAAACCGCAGGCATAACACAGGCTATTGCGAGGATTTTAAAAATGCGAGAACGCCGCCGGGGGCCAAAAGATGCCATTTGCGAATGGACCCAAGCTTACAAACAGGCTTTCAGCGACTCTCCCACTGCAAGCAACGGCTTGCGGGCAATCCAGCAACGGAGGACGCGATGTTTAAAGAAGAACGCAATGAATTCAAGTTTGACTGGTCGCACCTCGGTGACATTCAGCAGGGCCGGCCCCACCTGGGCAACATGACCCATGTAGCAGTCTACCGGCTGATGCAATACACCTTGCGCGACGCAATGATCAAACATACCGACGCGCGCACAACCGAGTCGGTTTTCTACGACGCCGGTGTTTCAGCAGGCAAAGCGTTCTATAAAAACATGATGCCCGGCATCACGGATTTAAACGACTTTGTCGCCCAACTGCAAAAACTGATGAAGGAACTGAATATCGGCATTCTGCGGATAGAGGAAAGCGATCCGGAAAGCCTGGAATTCACCATGACGGTTGCCGAGGATCTGGATTGCTCCGGTCTGCCGGTCACCGATGAAGTGGTTTGCACCTATGACGAGGGCTTCATCGCGGGACTTTTGGAAGCATTTGCCGGTCGCGGTTTCGCCGTCAGGGAAATCGACTGCTGGTGCAACGGCGACCGGGTCTGCCGCTTTGCAGCCCGGCCGGCCGCCTGAAGGTTTAAGCGAGAACCATGACGCCGGAAGAAAAAGCCCGAATTGATCAGATCAGCGCACGCATTCACGACCTGTTAGCCGGTCGCCGATCGAAACCGATTGATCTGACGGTATGTGAGGATGACGAAATCGCGCAATTGAGCGGATTTATAAATCGCTTGATCGTGGAAGATAACCGTCTGCACCAGGCCCTGGCCGATGTTGCGGCCGGCAATCTGGCCGGCTCGATCACAACCGAATTGCCTGCCGCCCACGCGTTGAAACACCTGCAGGCGGCCTTGCGCCACTTGACGTGGCAAGCCCAACAGATTACCCAGGGCGATTTTTCGCAACGCACGGATTTCATGGGCACGTTTTCAACAGCGTTCAATCGCATGGTGCGGCAACTGCAACGCAATCGCATGCTCCTGGAAACGGAAGTCATCGAAAGAAAGTATGCCCAGGAAGCGGCGGAAAAAGCCAACCGGGCCAAAAGTGAATTTCTGGCGCATATGAGCCATGAACTGCGCACACCGCTGAACCACATCATCGGATTTGTGGAAATTTTAAGTCAGGAGAAATTCGGACCGGTCAACCCCAAACAACAGGAATATCTGGGCCATGTGATTCAAAGCAGTCAACATTTGCTGACATTGGTCAACGACATTCTGGATCTTGCCAAAATTGAAGCCGGCAAAACCGAATTTTCACCGATCGCCGTGCAGATTCAACCGCTGTTGGAGAGCATCATCACTTTATTCGAAGAAAAGGCAGCAGAGCAACGTATCACCCTCACCTTGACCAGCGCCGACACACCAAAATCCATCGAAGCGGACGAACGCCGGTTGAAACAAATTCTCTACAATCTGATGGCCAATGCACTCAAATTCACGCCCGACGGCGGCCGGGTCACCCTGGACACCAGCCGGATCACCCGCAATGAACAGGATTTTTTGAAAATCAGCATCAGCGACACCGGTATCGGTATCGCAGCCGATGATCTGAAGCGCATCTTCAATCCTTTTGAACAGGCCGATCAGGGGGTCAAACGCGGCTTTCAAGGCACCGGTTTGGGGCTGACGCTTACCCGCAAACTGGTCGAAGCCCATGGCGGTGCCATTCGCGCCCGCAGCCAGGGCAAGGGGCGCGGCAGCGAATTTACCGTCGAGCTGCCCAAGAAAAATGCCGGGATCAATCAGGGTCCCATGCCCGTGAAAGTACCGGATTAGATGGACGCACACACCCCCCACCCGACCATCGCAAAGTTAACACCGTCGGAATACTGCGCCCTGAGCGGATTGCCCGTCTACCGCCACGCAGCCTGGACCGATGTCGGTTTCGGCGGCAGCTTTCGCATCACGCTGTCTTTTATCGGCCGGCATATTCTTCACCTGCAACCGGTGGGATACGCCAATAGCCGGGGCATCACCGAAGTGGTTCATTTTATTCGTAAAACCGCGGCCGAGGCTGTACCAGCCGGAACGCAACTGGTTCTGATTTTCAATTTCGCCGATTTCAGGGGATCAACGCTCAACGGTCGCCGCAAGTTCATCACCATGCAAAGAGCAAATGACCGTTACGCGGCGGTTATTTTTTGTCAGCCCTCAATTCCGTTGCGGATTTCGATCAACCTGGCACGACGTCTTTATACCTTTTCAATGGCGATTCATTTGTCAAGCGAGTACGCCGAGGCGCTGAAACTGGCGCAAACCCTGATACCAAACCAAACGCCGGTCGCGGACGCCACAGTTGCACCGGCGACGGCAAAACGGACCGGACCGCCGACGGACGCCGCCAAATTCCATGTGCAACGGCATCCGTCGTGGTCGGCCGCCGACGAAGACCGGTTTGAAGTCAACTTTGAAGTTCTGAACGACAATATTCTGCATTCAAAAGCGACCGGCTACGTTGAAAACAAGCACATCGAACTCATTGAGCGCGTTCGTCGCAAAGTAATCGACGATCTGGGCCCGACCAGATCGATCGACTTCATTGTCTCCGACTTGTCCGGCATAAAGGGCGGCAATTATCAAGCCCGTTGGCACTATTTGCGGTCGATCAAAACATTCCATCGGCGCTACCCCTTCAAAATGTTGATATTATACGGCCCGAGCCGGTTTATAAAAACCGTCGCGCCGCTGATCAAGCCCCTGTTGCCCATCGCAATACATCTGGTGGCCGACTTTGAACAGGCGCTGGCGTTTATCGAAAACACCCCCCATTGCCCGGCGCCGCCCTGTGCGACCGGTGACGCCATGTCCCACACGGCGCTTCCGGCCGATGCGTCCCAGGAAAAGGTGTTGGCCTATTACAGTGCCGGGTTACTGCATTTTTTGGGAACGATAAACTGGGAGCGAAGCGGGTTTTACCAGAATGCCGCCGTGCAGGCGGATCATCCGTTTTTCCAGGTTTACGAGGGGATCAAATTCATCAAGGTGGAGTTGGATGGTCTGATCGCCGAGCGCATGCAAACCGAGACAACGCTGCAGGAACTGAACGAAGAACTTGAAGCGCGGGTCGCCGAACGCACCGCAGCCCTTGAACAGGCCAATGCCCGCCTGCGGGCGGAAATCGAAACACGCAAACGCAACGAGGCGGACTTGTCGATTGCCCGCCAGATGGCCGAAGCCGCCAACCAGGCCAAAAGTGATTTTTTAGCCAATATGAGTCATGAACTAAGAACACCACTGAACCACATCATCGGCTTTACACAGATCGTTCACGATGAAAAATTCGGCCCTTTGAATTCCAAACAGAAAGACTATTTGAGCAACGTCGTCCATAGCGGCGCGCATTTGCTTGAACTGGTCAACGATATCCTGGATCTATCCAAAGTGGAAGCGGGCAAAATGACGCTCGCCCCATCCCCTGTGATGATCAAGGCCTTATTGCAGAACTGCCTGAACCTGATCCAGGGCAAAGCGATCCGCCACCAGATCGCCTTGTCCCTGCATGCCGATGATTTGCCGGCCACAATTACGGCCGACGAACGCAAACTGAAACAGATTTTATACAATTTGTTGTCCAACGCGGTCAGATTCACGCCGGACGGGGGCGGCATCGATGTAACGGCAAGATGCCTCCCGCCGGAAAGCCCGACAGGGCCATCACGGACAATTGAAATAAGTATCGCCGACTCAGGCATCGGCCTGGCGCCCGAAGAACTGCACCGCATTTTTGAACCCTTTGAACAGGCCACCACCGGCAATGAACGCCGGCATCAAGGAACCGGACTGGGTCTATCCCTTTGCAAACAGTTGGTGGCCCTGCACGGCGGCAAATTATGGGCATCAAGCCAAGGCCCTTCAAAAGGCAGTACCTTCACGTTTACACTAAATTGCTGATTTACACCCACCAACCTTAAGTTTTAAATAACCGGAAACGATAATATTAAAAGCATCAAAGAATTACCGCATAAAAAAATCGTATTAAAGCTTGAAAAAAAAGCTTTTTAAAGTACAAGATGAGCAGGCGTAAAATTCTCGTTATCGAAGATAATAATTTAAATTTATTGATGATACGCGACCTTCTGGAACTGGCGGGGCACCAGGTGCTGGAAGCACGGGACGCCGAGACCGGCTTGGCGCTGGCGCGGTCGCAACGCCCCGACCTGATCCTGATGGATGTCCGGCTGCCGGGCATGAACGGCTTGCGGGCCACACGCACCTTAAAAACAGATCCGGCTTTACAGCACATACCGGTTGTGGCCATTACCGCCCACGCCATGCAAGGCGACAAAGACAAGGCATTGCAGGCCGGTTGCAGCGGTTATTTAACCAAACCGATCGACACACGCACGATTGTCACACAGCTTGAGCATTATCTCGTGGATACGGAGTAGACCTTGACAGTTTTTGAACCACCTAAAAAAATCCTGATCGTCGATGACGACCCCTTGAACATCGAAGTTTTGGTCGCAATGCTGAACGATTTCGATGTAAAGATACTCAAAGCGCAAGGCGGTGCTGAAGCGCTCGGGATCGTTGAAAAAGAAAAACCGGACCTGATTTTGTTGGATGTCATGATGCCGGGAGTCAGCGGTTTCGATGTCGCAAAGCAATTGAAAGCCGATCGCGCACATCGGCACATCCCCACGATCATGGTGACCGCCCTTTCCGATACGGAAAACAAAATCAAGGGGCTGGAAGCCGGCGCCGATGATTTTCTGACCAAACCGGTGGACCAGACAGAACTCAAAGCGCGCGTCAAGTCGCTATTGAAAGTCAAGGGCTACCACGATCAACTCCAAAACTACAATCAAATCCTTGAAGCCGAGGTTGCCCGCCGCACCCAGGACCTGCAAATCGCCCTGACCCGGCGCGAAAACCTGGAAGCCCAGTTGCTCAGGTCTCAAAAACTGGAAGCCATCGGCACCTTGGCCGGCGGTATCGCCCATGACTTCAACAATATACTGTCCTCAATCATCGGGTTCGCCGAACTGGCGATGGACGAGGCGGAAAAAGGGACCGAGTTGTGGGACGATCTGGACCAGATCATCCAGGCCGGCGAACGCGCCGCCGACATGATCAACCAGATTCTGACCTTCAGCCGCGAAAAACCGGGCGAACTCAGGCCGATCCAGTTGCACCTGATCGTCAAAGAAGTCGCCAAGCTGTTGGAAGCGACCCTGACCCCCAATATAAAATTAAAAACCCGGATCCGCAGTGATGCCTATGCCATGGCCGATGCAACTCAAATTTTACAGGTGTTAATGAACCTGTGCACCAACGCGGCCCATGCCATGAGCAAAACCGGGGGCGAACTCGAAGTCCGGATCACGAATGTCGCCGACGACGACCGGGGTTTGCGCAAAACCTTGAAGCCCGTAACAAAAACATATATGGAAATGACCATCAGGGACACCGGCTGCGGCATCGATCCTGCGATCTCTTCCCGGATCTTCGATCCCTATTTCACCACCAAGGATTTGGGCAAGGGCACCGGCATCGGGCTGTCAATCGTTCACAGCATCATAGAGAATCATAACGGCGCCCTCACCTTTACCAGTAAGCCGGGCCAGGGAACGACTTTCAAAATCTATTTACCCGTTGTCGAGAAAAAGACCGATCATCCCCACGCCCCCCCCAGGGAATATTTGCGGGGCAGTGAACATATCTTCCTGGTCGATGACGAACAGGTGATCACGGTCATGGAAAGCCGCATCCTGACCAATCTCGGCTACCGGGTCACATGCGAAACCAACAGCGCCAAGGCGCTGGAAAAATTCAAACAAAATCCCAAACTTTATGATCTTTTAATTGTCGACTACATGATGCCCGAAATGACCGGTGTCGAATTGGCCGCGGAAGTCAACAAAATCAGAAATGATATTCCCATCATGCTCTGCACCGGATATGATATGAAAGTCATGTCCGACCAAATCGAACCGGCAGGAATCAAATCGGTTATCGTCAAGCCGATGCGCAAGGATAAAATCAGCAAAGCAGTCAGAGACGTACTCAATCAAAGCAAATCCGGCACCCAAAATGACGCGAACTATATTACTCATTGAAGACGATCAGCAGCACCGCTTGATGCTGAGAAAAACGCTGGCTAAGGCAGGTTACGCGATAATCACGGCCAATGACGGCAAGGAAGGCTTGCGCCATTTCGATTCGCAAATCATCGATCTGGTTATCACGGACCTGATCATGCCTGAAATGGAAGGCCTGGAAACCATCCGGCGCTTGCGCAAGCAGCACAAGGGAACCAAAATCATCGCCATCTCGGGCGGTGGGCGGACCGATCCGGCCAGCTACCTGAATGTCGCCAAGCTGCTAGGCGCCGCGCACGCCCTGCGCAAACCGATCCGTCGCAAGGAACTATTGGAAGCCGTTCAAGACGTGTGCCCGCTCGATTGACCCATGGCATCAACTTAGGGCTCGCGAAAAATTCGCGTCGCCAGATCGATATCCTCCGGACAAAAGACGAACAGGCAGCGATCCTTACGCGACGTGACCGACCCGTAGACATAGTTGATATTGACCCCCTCTTGTCCGAAACGCGACGCCAGCTTCGCCAACTCGCCCGGTTCATTTTCCAACTCCACGGCAATCACCGGCATAATGTCGAAGACATATTCGTTACGCGACAGCAAATCAACGGCCTTGTCGGTCCCGTCGACCAGCAACCGGATTAACGCAAACTGGGCCGAGTCCTTGCGCATGGAATTATAGCTGGCCACCGAAGCAATTCGCTTGAGCGACTTGCCACGGGCCTTGAACAGTTCCTGCACGTACGCCGATGCATCCTGAATGGTCAGGGCATCGATGTTGATCCCGGCATCGGCCAACAGGGATGTCAATTCCCCCAACTGCCCCGGTGCGTTTTGTAAAAAAAGTGAAATCTCCGTTCGGACCATAAACATCTCCTTCCAGGCGCTATTCTCTCGAAAATTTTGCGATAGCCCAAGGCGCGCGCAAAAATAATTTGTAACCGTTCACGGACTAGCGCTAACTGTTTTTTTATTTCACGCAGGGACGGTAGAGGTCGCAGAGGCAGAGCACGCAGAGGGGGTAAAAAAATAAAACCCTCTGCGTGCTCTGCGCCTCTGCGCGAAACCTCGCGGTTCTTTAAGGTTTAACCGTCGTAACCGGGCAATTCGCTTTCAAAATCACGTACTGGGCAGTGGAACCGAGAAGCAGTTTACGTGTTTTCGATACCTTCTCAATACCAACAAAGATGTGATCAGCGGCATTCTCCGAGGCAAACCGGACCAGATCCTCTCCCGGCGACAAACCACGCGCCATCTGGTGCGTTTCGCAAACGATGCCCTCTTTTTCAAGCTTATAGCGGGCTTCGGCAAGTTCAAGCTCGACCTTGTGAATCTCTTCAAGGGTCTCACCGCTACCGCCCTCCATGGAAGTCATTATGTCCAAATCGGCGCCAAAAGCCTTGGCATGTTGCGTCGCCAATTCAAGTGCTTTTTTGGCGGCAGGCGATCCGTTGTAGGCTAATAGAAATTTCATAACAGCTTCTGCCTCCTGCCCGCAACTGGTGCGAGGATAGTAAAAATGTGAGCGCGCCGCCGGGGGCCAAAATCTACTATTTCCAGATGGCCACCAGCTTGTGTCCATCCGCAAATAGTAGATTTTGGTTCAGGTCAAGGCCGCAGCGAATTTGAAACCGCAGGCGTAGCAAGGCTACGTCGCAAAAACATGAATGGCTACGCCATTATTTCAAATTCGTGAGAACGCCGGCCTGGACCA
The DNA here is from genome assembly GCA_028282295.1 of Desulfobacterales bacterium. Lineage (GTDB taxonomy): Bacteria > Desulfobacterota > Desulfobacteria > Desulfobacterales > JANQIE01 > JANQIE01. The sequence goes on from JANQIE010000058.1 coordinate 22,121, forward strand.
AAAGATG